>NZ_JAVDTM010000004.1:0-428408 GCF_031455855.1 Mycoplana sp. BE70 | reverse complement strand
CAAGCCAAGGCGACGAACAAGGCCGCGCGAGATCCGACGCGAAGCGCGTTCTGCCGGAGCAATTTAAATTGCGCCTGCAACTCGAAGAAAGGTCCGCCATGGGAGGCGAGAAATTCACCCAGAACGGGATCGGGGCGCAGGGAAGACTCTTCCTCATTCATTTTCGCTGGGGTCGGAGTAGCAATCTCGTTCATCTACCAAGCCACTTCTTCAATATGATCTGGTAACCTATTTGGATCCGAACAGTACTTGTCTCGGTTTGCGAGATCGCGTCTCCTGGCCTGGAAAAGAACGCGTCTATCGCGCGCTCAAACCTACCTACGTCCCGGTTAATGGAGCGCACTCCAACGGCAACGCCCGATATGCCGCGGCGGCAGGCGGCGGAGGACTTGCCGTTCACTGACCCAGTTCCTCCGCCCAGATAGC
Source organism: Mycoplana sp. BE70 (assembly GCF_031455855.1). Classification (NCBI taxonomy): domain Bacteria; kingdom Pseudomonadati; phylum Pseudomonadota; class Alphaproteobacteria; order Hyphomicrobiales; family Rhizobiaceae; genus Mycoplana; species Mycoplana sp. BE70. The sequence goes on along the minus strand of NZ_JAVDTM010000004.1, from coordinate 427,982 downwards.
GTCGACTCGCTGATAGAGACCCAAACTGACCTGAAACGGCTGAGCATGAAAGCAAAGCAGCACTCGAAACAGTTGATCGAACTTCCAACATATTCACATTGGCAAAGCCGCGATCCCAACTTGACGAGAAGGAATAAATGGAAATCATCGCGGCCTCGCGTTTGCCGATGAGGCTCAGTTTAAGGGCTTGGCCTCCGGGAACTTCCACTGGCCGCTGACGATGGATTGTTCCGGACGATAAAGCCGTACGGTGTAGTTCCAACCCTCAACGATCGGCAGGCAGTTTGGGACTTTGCCGTCACAGCCGCCGAACTGGACAGTCACCGAACTGTCCGCATTCTTCTCCGCGGTGATGTCGTTGACCGAATAGGCATTGTAGGCGTTTTTCTCGAAAAAGCCTTTTGGGTTGTAGACGCTGATCGACCAGAAAGCCTTCACCGGCACGGTCTTTGGCACGTTGAGAGTGTAGACCGTTTTGCCGTCGTTTTTCGCGGGAGTGAAACTCGGGTACATGGCGTCCTTTTCCGGAATACCACCCCATCCGGAGGCTGTGCCAATTAAGTGCTGGATCGGATCGACCTGGCCGCGGGCTCCAAAGGAACCGTGATACGACGTCTGATGTTTTGCGAGCATGAGCAACCCATTGCGGATGTCTGTGAGGTCTTCTTCATCCCAGTTTGGAAGGTCAAGCTTCCCTGTCTCCTTCTGGCTGACCTTTATTGCATCCTGAAGCCTGTGGACCTCGTCGAGATCCTTCGGATCGTTGGGATCAACCAGCGTCCGGACAGCGACGAAGGCATATCTGGTGCCAACCGATTTCTGCGTCAGCTCAACCGGTTCCGTCCCGTAGGCGACGATTGGCAGGTAGTGATCCTGATCGACGACCATCATCGACATATAGCGCTTGCCCGCGTCAGGCAGCGAGAGCGTTACCGGCCCACCAGCAAGATCAAACACTGCAAACGAATAAAGCGTATCCCGATTCATACGGATGACCGTTTGCTTATCGATCGATACGGGCTCCCGAGAGTGCTTAAACTTGCCCAGTCCGCCTATGTCCTTTGCGTTGGCTGAGAGGTAATGGTCGGTCTCAGCGCGGACGAAATTGTCAACGGTGACGGGCATCTTGCTGTCTCGCGACTCGGCAAATGCCACACCGGCCAGGCCAATGCCTTGACTAACTAGTGCGACGGCCGAGAACACAGCCATTTGGTAGATTTTCTGCAGCATGCAACGGCTCCTCAATATGCAATCCTGGAAGGCCACCTGCGGATGGCCGAGCAATTCAATGGCGATGAAAAAGAAGGCAAGAGATGTCTCGCCGTAGTGGCCGGCCGGCTGCAAGGTGCAAACCACGCGAGCAACATTCTGGGGTCCGGATGGCTTTATCACTTTGAGATTTCTCGCTGAGCGACCAATACCTCCGTGTCTCGTGGTCTCCTTTTTCTAGCGTGAAAGTTGATACACAGCCTTCAGGCAATGAACTGGGTCAAATCGGACAATTGAGGATAGAAAAGTAATTCGCATGTCGCGGGCAGACGCCGAACGCATTGTGTGGCATGCCTGCTTTCTTTGTAGCCTGGAACCCATCGGCGGATCATTTCATACGAAACGACGATGCCGCGCTCCAGCAGCAATTCCTCGACCAGGTGCGGGCTCAACGGGAACCGAAAGTGCAACTGTGTTCTTCACCCCCACCAACTCTGCGCCTCACTCACTGACAGCGTGTTTATGTGACGACACTCCTAACCGGAATTTCGACCTTCTTATCGAAAACGGGTGGCGTTCTACTTGGGGAAGAGAAAGGTGATGCCGGCACGCACACCCCAACCGTCCGGACCGTTGTCGGGTGCCGCAGCCCAGTAGCGTGCGCCGACCGAGAAGCTTACCGGCTGCTTACCGATCACCGCGAGCTTCGATACTGTAAAGTTGACAGGCACGCTCCAGTGGGCGCCTTTCCAGTCATAAGTGCTCTCGGTGTCGAGCCCGATCGTCCAAGCGTTCTTCGTTGTATAGGAGACAAAGGGTTGCAGAAATGTGGAGCTGACGTCCGACCGCTTGTTGTCACCGGCGACAGACCAGATGTGATTGCCGAGCGCGCCATATGTCCAGGACCCCTCCTGTTTCAACACGACCCCTGTCGGACCGAGCCCCCATTTCTCTGCGCCGAGAAGCGGATCGGTTCCCGTAGGCAGCAGAAAGGCGGGCCCAGCGCCCCAGATTATCCCACCGGCGGTTGGCTGCTTGGGTGAAAAGAAGAAGCTCTGCACAATATCGCCGAGACCGAACTGGCTGCCCGATCTCCCCGCAATATCGTGCTGTGAGATGACCGGAACAATCGTGCGGGAAATGACATTCCAGTCCTCGTTGATCGAGAACGGAATGACCGGCTGGATGTTCAGAACCGATTTGCCGCCGTCAGCGGGACCATAGCCCTTGTCATAGTTGAACTGGAACGGAACGCTAATCAACGACGCCACGGGATTCGACAATTGCTTGGCAAGATCGGCGTCCTCTGCGGCAGCCGTACCGGCCAGGCTGGCCGCCGCCATCAGAAGCAGGAGCGATTTCGGTATCATAGAAGCCTCAACTGAAATCGTCCGGCTGCTGCTTGAGTTTCTCATGTCAATTGCCACTCGTAAGATTAATTCGATTGCTGCCGAGGCAGCACTAATTGGACTTAACGCGCGCAAAACATCCGCCGTTACAGTGAAAGAACCGCCAAAACGTCAGATATGCTGCAATGCCAGGCGTTCGTTCACGGAGACGCCGTTGCATTGCGTCTAAAAATGGAAAACCAACCCCAGGATCGGGCCTTTCTGCACGACGTCATAGTCAAAGCCGCCGGAGCTGTAGTCGACGCCCATCGCGCGATATCCGGCCACTGCCGAAATGCTATCCTTGATTTGGTAGCCGAGGGCACCTGCGACATCCCAATCAAGATCGGCCTGCCCGGCGCCGACATTCCCCCAACCCGTGAGGTAGAATTGATCCGTGAGGAAATACGTTCCACGGAAACCTGCGACCGCATCGACCCAGGTGGCGCTGTCTTCGCGGCTTACGCCATCGAGGACGTCGCCGGAGAAAGATACCCGGGTGCTCGCGTACCAGAAGCGCACCCCGGCAGTCACGGCCAGATGGCTTCGGCCATTGGTCAGCAGGCTGTAGCCGCCTCCCACCAGGCCCGAAATCGTCTCGGACGTCACACCGATCTTGTTCGTCAAAATCCCGGCGGGGCTGTGGTCACCTGCAGACAGCTTCGTGTAGATAACGTCGCTGAAAACGCTGAAACGGTCATATCTGCCCTCAGCCACGCCCATGAAGGCGAAATCCAGATCCTTGAGTATATGGCCGAAGTCGGACTTCACGCTCGCCGGCGGAAGGCCAAACTGCCCGACGGTTCCGTCGATGCCGGCAGCCCAGAAATACGGGCTGGCATTGAACTGCCATCCGGACGAGGTGCTGTCGGCTCCGGGCTGGAATGGCAGGAACTGCTTGTCCGCAGCATTCGCCGAAGGCGAAAGCGTCAAAGCCGATGCGAATACAATTGAGCATACTGAAAAAAGCTTCATTTTCTCCTCGATAACGGCCGACGCCCGCCGGCGAAGGAATGTTTACCGGCGAAACAGGAGACGCGTGTACGACCTGCTGATTGCGCCACTTCGCTTGCCTTTCGCATCGAAGTATCTGTCTTCGCGGCATAGCCGCTCTTTGACGTCGCAGAAGATGCCATTGGCAAACGTGAACTTCGTCCGGTCGAAATCACCTTGTGAAAACAGCTTTATTGCAGCCTTCTTGCCAAGGTGCTTTTGCGTCAACCGGCGCGAAACGCCCGTATTGTCGGCGCACATGTAGCGATCACAGAGCACGCCTTTCTCCGGTGAGCGTAGCCCGTTCGCCGAAGCGGGTGTCGCAAACGCTGCAGCCAGCAGTCCCACGAGAGGCAGGAGGCTTTTTCTTGTTTGCATGGGGACCACCGTATTGCGGCTGTTTGCTGAGGGCAGGGCCGGACGCAACATCAACCGGCTCGTGGAATACTGAAAATTGTACAGAAGCCTATTGTCTTATCGCGCCGACAGAGCGGCTTCCTCCGCAACGCAGCTTGATGCCTCAGCCGCCCCGGCAGTCTTCAATTCGTCGCGTGCCGCCGCGACATCCGAGAGGAACTCTGCATTGTTATGCAGTTTTGCGACCGTCGCCGAACCCATGATGCGTCCCGCATCGACGTCGCTCTGCCAATGTGCATCGCAAATTACGCGGCTCTGGCCGAATTCCATGCCGCGTTTCATCAGGGCATCGGCGCGTTTCGGGCTGATTTCGCCCAACACCAGCGCCCAGGCCCAGCCAGCCGCCGTATGGCCCGAGGGATACGAGCCGTCGGTTCGCAGCAGCGGCTCCTGATCGGGATAGCAGGTGCCTTCATTGTGGACCACGAAAGGACGCGTGCGATTGTAGGTATTCTTCACCCCATACGTCGACAGGCCAGCATCGGTCAGGACCTTCTGCATCAAGCGATACAGATGAGGTGTCTTTTCCTCCGTGATATCGACGCCCATCGCGCAGGAGAAGTTTTTCGCCGGCTGCGGAAATTGCAGATCAGCGTCTGCACGCGCCAGATCCCAGCGCGGCGTACCACGCAGCGGTATGGTTGCGGCTCTGAACTCTTCGTCACGCGCAAGCGCCGCACTATCGTCCGCCGGCGGCGGGCCGAGCAGCACAAGGCTGTCGGGCAAGTCCTTTTCCGCGAGATATCCCGGCGCCAACTGAAAATGAGGATCGGTGATTTCCGGCTGGGATGCACTTTCCGCACCAGCCGAGCCTATGCCAAAGCCGACAAATAAGATCGCCGACAACAGAGCAGATTTATGGATATTTTTTAGCATATGAGGCCCGCCTAACGATCTGTCAAAAATAGCGAAAGCATATATTCGAATATCCTCAAACGTAAAAGGATAATTGCAGGAAATAAACTGACGGATTCACTAGATTGACAGAGCGCGCAGCCAAATAAGCAGTGGCTAATAGTCAACCAAAATGATCAATAGTTTCCTTCTCCATTTCGCCACATTGCTTTGCCAAACTTGAAAACTTCGTACATAGATTTTCCTCGAAGCACTGTGTCAAACCGGACAATTGAGGGGAAAAATGGTACGTATGTCTCGGGATGCAGCAGAGCGCATCATATGCGGCGACGGCTGGCTGGCTCACATGTCCGAAGCCTTCAGAGCGCGGTTGCTACAGAATGCGTTGCTTCTCAAGTTTGATGCTGGCCAGATCATGTTTCGGCCAGGCGATCCGCCTGGAGGCATCTACGGGCTGGTCTCGGGAACGGTGACCGTGGACACGGCGCCTCTCGATTCGATGCCGCGCCTGATCCATATCGCTTTGCCCGGCGGATGGACGGGCGAAGACAGTTTCATGACCGGTGAGCCAAGGCGAATCGAACTATGTGCCCGAAGCGAAACCTGGGTGATGCACGTACCACTGGATGTGATGGAGCAGATGGCAGCAGCCGATCCGAAGGTCATACGGGCTTTCGGGGTCATGTCCATCCTCTCGTCGGACGTCCTGCTGCGTGTCGTGCACGATCTGCAAAGAAAGAGCGCGAGCTCCAGAGTGGCGTCGGTCCTGCATCGCATGTCGTGGAAATCAGGTGCGTCACTCTCTGTTTCACAGGAGAATCTCGGCATCATGGCGAACGCGTCGCGCAAGCAGGTCAACGGTGCAATCAAGCGCTTTGCGCAAGCCGGCTGGGTCGATATCGGTTATCGAACCATAACGATCACTAACGCTCTGGCGTTGCGACGATGCGCTGAAGAGGAACTCGGCGACTGACTTCCTGCAGTGGTCGGCGCTCAATGTGCTGATTGTAGTGGGGTCCGCTCCTTCCAAGGAAGTCGAGTATGATGTCCACCATCGAAGGAAGAAGAGCGATCCTGTCAGTCTCGGGGCCTAATCCCAGACCTTGGCGGCAAGGACTCTGATGTCCGCTTTTCGTGTTGGTATCCCAGCAGCGGACGGTCGGCCATCGGCCCCAAATCGGCCAACGCTCCGTGCGGGGTGCGCGATGCCCCTTGTGGGTTTTCAACGATATCGGGGCTGTCAGAGGATGCCGACGAACTCATGCGACCGGGGGAGGTATTCGTTGCCTTCTTGGTCGGAATGTGGCGAGAATCGGGCTAGAGTCATTCGTGACTCAAATTACTAAACTATTGAAATTTAAGCTGCGTGGCGCTCCCTCCGGGCCCACCATTCCCATCGTCCAAGTATTTTCAGACAACTTTCGCATGACTTGCGAAAAGGGATATCCGCGTCGCCAGAAGATCCGGTGCGGGTGAGGGGCTCGTCCTCGATCTTGGGGGATGACGGATCAATATTTGAGATCGATGGTCGTGCTGAATTCGCCGTTCATCAGTCGCTTCAGGTGAAAGCCGGCAAGCGGGTCCTCGGGGTTGCGACCAACCAGTGCAGCGAACGAAGCCACGGCACGAGGATCGCCGGCCTCCAGCTCTTCGAAGGCGGCCATGTACGCCTGTGTTGCGGCGCTGGCATAGCTTTCGGCCTCAAGCGGCTCGAAAGCGCGGATCGGCTTGGCCCTGCCTCTGAGCAGGAGGTCGCCAACCGGGCGGCCGCAGAACCGCTGGATGTTCGCTGCGAGGCTGGCACTCACGCAGATACGGGTGCCAAGCGATTTGTTGGCCGCTTCCAAGCGTGCGGCGACGTTGATCGTGTCGCCGTAGGCGCTGTAGTCGAAGAACCTTCCTCCGCCGAAGTTGCCGACCACGGCCGTGCCGGCATGCGCGCCTATCCGCGTGTGGCCAAGGGTTATTCCCTTCCGACACCAGTGTTCGCGGAAAGACCGGGCGAAGGCATCAAGTGCGAGTGAGCAGGCGATCGCGCGACTGGCATGGTCCGGCTGCTCGACCGGCGCGCCGAACAGCACGTGGAGTGCGTCGCCAATGATCTTGGCGACGGTACCGTCATGGGCGAAGACTATGTCCGTCATGCCGACGATGTAATCATTGAGGAGTTGACCGAGCACGTTCGGCTCGATCGTTTCCACCAGCGTCGTGAACCCCGTCAGATCGGTAAAGAGCGACGCAACTTCCCGGCGCTTTCCACCAAGATCAGGGGCATCGGCGCTCCTGGCCAGGCGTTCGGCGAGATTTGGCGAAAAGTAGCGGGAAAGCGATGCTCGCGCCTGCTCGGCCGCCGACTGCCTGCGCTGCGCCTCGCGCAGCGCCTCCACGTGGTGGATCGTCTTGACGATCGTCGCCTCCAGATCGGGAAAATCGATCGGCTTCGTTACGAAATCATATGCGCCGCGGTTCATCGCGATCCGGATATTGGCCATGTCGCTGTAGGCGGAGACGATTATCGTGGACAGATCCTCGTCCCTCTGCCGAAGCTTCGCCAACAGCGACAGGCCATCCATACGCGGCATGTTGATGTCGCTTAGCACGATATCGACGTCGGTGTTGGCCCCAAGCACGGCCAACGCGTCGATGCCGTCGCGGGCGAACAGGAAACGCAGCGAGCCGTCGCGAATCTCTTTGCGGAACTTCTGGACGAGGAGCATCTCTAGGTCCGGCTCGTCATCCACAACGAGTATGTTCGTGCTCATGCGGCGCGCCCAATTCGGATGTCGATTTCTTCCCGCAATGCGACAAAGTCGATCGGCTTGGTCAGCAGCGCTTCTGCACCGTTTTCGATGGCCCTTCGTTTCGTGTCCGGATCGCCATAGGCGGTAATCATGATCACTGGCACGTCAGGCCGCAAGCTCCTCGCCTTGGGCAGCAATTCGAGCCCGCTCATCCCCGGCATGTTGACATCGGACAGTATGAGAATGAGCGTCACGTCGGCCGCATTGGCGATCCGCTCGAGTGCTGACGCCGCCGATCGGGCAAACTCCATCAAAAAGCGACCTGTGCGCAGGTCATGGCGGAACTGCTGCTTGAAGAGCAGCTCGATGTCAGGTTCGTCATCGACCACCAGGATAAGAAGGCTCATGATCTGCCCTCCGGTATCGCTATTACGGCCGCAATCCGCGGCAACCGGATGCGAAACTCGGTGTATCGGCCAGGTTCCGTGTCCATCTCGATCGTACCGGCATGCTGCTTGACGATGATATCGTGGCTGAGCGACAGACCGAGGCCCGTCCCCTCGCCAGCAGGCTTGGTCGTGAAGAAGGGATTGAATATCCTTTCCCGCAACTCTGGGGGAATGCCGAGGCCATTGTCGCGGATTATGACCTCGACGCTGTCGCCCAGGTTTCTGGTCACCGCTGCAAGCGTCGGCTCGTAACCGTCGCCCCGCTCTGACGCGGCGCGTTTGCTGGTTGCATAGAAGCCGTTGGAAATCAGGTTGAGCAGCGCGCGCGTAATCTCCTGCGGATAAAGGTCGATCTCCCCGGCTGTCGGATCGAGCGATTTCTCCAGCGTGATGTTGAATCCCTGCTTTTCGGCTCGGGCCCCGTGATAGGCGAGACTGAGACTCTCCTCGACGATGGCATTGATATCGGCTGGTCGGTGCTCGCTTGCGCCCTGACGCGAGTGCAGGAGCATGTTCTTGACGATCGAGTCCGCCCGCTTGCCGTGCTGGATGATCTTTTCAAGGTTGCCCTTGAGCATCGCTGTGCGCTCATCGATCTCAGCGCGCGTGGTGTCGTCGGTTGCCGCGCCGTCGAACAGTTGCTGAAGCTCGTCGATCAATTCGACCGACAGCGCCGAGAAATTGTTGACGAAGTTCAGCGGGTTCTTGATCTCGTGCGCGATGCCGGCAGTGAGTTGTCCGAGCGAGGCGAGCTTTTCCGTCTGGATCAACCTGTCCTGCGCGGTTTTGAGCTCCTCGAGCGAGCGCGACAGTTCCTCGGTTCTCGCCTGGACTTCCTTGAAGAGACGCACGTTTTCGATGGCGATAACGGCCTGATCGGCGAAGGTTGACGCCAACTCGATCTGCTTGTCAGTAAAGGGCCGCACGGTCGTGCGGGTCAATGCGAGCACGCCGATTGGTTTTTTTTCCCGCAAGAGCGGTACCCCAAGCACGGTACGGAACCCGCCAAGTCTTTGTGCCTCCGGCATTGCGTACTCCGGATCATCGAGGACATCGGCAACCTGGACCGGTCGGATCTCGTGAAGGGTTCGCCCGACGATGCTCGCGCGGCCTGGCTCCAGCGGGAGAGCTCGGAAATAGTGGTCGAATTCCTGCGAGAAGCCGAAACCTGCGACAGGGTAGTGGGCGTCTCCCATCGGTCGGGTCATCGTTGCCATGTCCGCCTCGCAAAGGCGAGCAGCAGACGCGACCAGGGTATCGAGCACTGCCTGCAGATCGAATGCGGAGCGGCTGATGATTTTCAGGACCTCAGCGGTCGCAGTCTGCTGCTCCAGCGCCTCGGACAGCTCTGCTGTTCTCGCCTTCACTTCGTCGAACAGTCGCACGTTCTCGATCGCAATGACGGCCTGGTCGGCAAAGGTCTGGATGAGCTCGATCTGCTTCCTGGTAAACGGCCTGACTTCGGTCCGACGAATGACGAGGCCGCCGATCGCTTCGCCCTGCCGCAGCAGAGGAACTGCCAGAGTTGTCCGGTGGCCCATGCGGACCGCCATCTTGTATCCGTCCGGAAAGTCGTCGGGCACGGCGATCATATCAGGCACATGGACGGGACTTCGTTCAACCACGGCTCGCCCGGTCACCCAGCTCCGTGCCACAGCCCAGCCAGGGAAATCGATCGGAATTGGGCCATGGTGTGCTCGCAGGTGGAGCATGTCTCCATGTTTGAGGAATATCGCCGCGTCGTAAGCCTCGCACAATCGCGCGGCGGACTCGACTAGCGTGTCGAGGACGGTCTGGAGGTCGAAGGCCGACCGGCTGATGACCTTGAGAACATCGGCGGTTGCCGTTTGTTGTTGCAGCGATTCTTTCAGCTCGAGGTTCCGTTCCTCCAAATCGGTAAACAGCCGAGCATTCTCGATGGCTATTCCTGCCTGGTCGGCAAAAGTCTTGAGAAGTGCGACCTGGCGAACGGGGAACAACCCCGGATCGGGTCGTGCCACCACGATGGTTCCGATCGGAACACCCTCGCGCATGATCGGTACAGCTACCACGCTTCGGTAGTTCGAGGATTGAGCACCGATGACGGTATGGGCCGTGTATTCGGGATCGACGCGCCAGTCCTCTATCTGCTCCACCGATCGGCTGAGGATCGAACGCCCGGCGGCACTACCTCGATGCGGCGGGGCTGGAGGCACTGCGCCTTCCGGTTTCAGCCCGTGATGCGCCACGAAATGCAACGATTCGCCATCATAGCGAAACACGTGGCAATGTTGAGCGCCGCAAAGTCGGGCGGCACGCTGGGCGATCGTGTCGAACACCGGTTGTCCATCGGTGGGCGAGGTCGAGATGACGCGCAGGATTTCGCTTGTTGCAGTCTGCTGTTCGAGTGCCTCGGTGAGCTCTTGGTTACGTGCCCTGGCCTCATTGGAGTGCCGAACGTTCTCGATGGCGATCACCGCCTGATCGGCGAACGTTCGCAGCAGTTCGACCTGCCGCTCTGGAAAGAAACCGATTGCGCGCCGGGTAACGGCGATCGATCCGACCGGACGCCCCTTCCACAAGAGTGGTACGCCAATGGCGCTGTGGTACGCCACGATCTTCGCCAGCGGCAGCGCCTGATAATCAGGATCCGTAAAGACGTCGGGAATCTGCTCGATAACACCGCTGATAAAGACCCTTCCCGTGACGTTGCCTCTATTGGGTTTCTGCGGGAACATGGCACGTACCGCTTCGATGCCCTCGCGCGAAATGCCGTGATACGCAGCTGGATGTAGAAACTCTCCATCAAATCGAAATACGAAACAAAATTCCGCCGCGCATAGCCTTGCTGCGCTCTCCGCTATCGCGTCGAACACCGGCTGTACGTCGTCCGGTGAGGTCGAGATCACACGCAGAATTTCACTCGTCGCCGCCTGACGTTCGATCGTCTCGGCCAGCTCGCGCTTCAGCAGGTTTACTTGATGCCTGAGGCTGAGGTCCGAAACCTCCATTTCTGCCCCCTCGGTCTACAGCGACGCGCTCGGAGAGGACCCCAGCGATCCGCATCGACATGCAAGTGATCAACAATCAACTTCGGCAGAAGGAGAGAATAGCCTATCTGACCAGCGGTGACGAGAGAATGCGACTGCCGTCAAGGCAGGGTAATGCACTGGCGCGAAGCGGACGAGGATCGATGACCGCAGGCCCATAGGTAGTCGATTGGCGGCTGCATCCTTTCGGACACGGCGACGCAATCGTGCCGTGGGCAACGTCAGTCGAAGACGATGCGAAACCCGATGTGCCCGCAGGAGGTGTCAGGCGTGTTGGACGTGCGCGCGGCATTGCGGTACCGGTAGCAGTAGGAGCGGTGGCACAAATACGACCCGCCCTTCAGAACCTTGCGGTTTTCGCGGCGCGCGATCAGATTTCTTTCCCGCGCAGCCTTTTTGAGCGACCGAACTTGAAAGGTTTCGGCGCACCATTCCCAAACATTTCCCACCATGTTGTAGAGGCCGTAGCCATTTGGTGCGAAGCTGTCCACGGGGGCGGTGCCGGCAAAGCCATCGGCAACCGTGTTCCGTGTCGGGAAAGCTCCCTGCCAGATGTTGCAGCGTTCCGCACGAGCATCTGTTGGTTCCTCGTCGCCCCAAGGGAAACGCTGCCGTTCCAGCCCACCGCGAGAGGCAAACTCCCATTCCGCCTCCATCGGCAATCTGCCTCCAGCCCAGGCTGCGAACGCCGCAGCGTCTTTCCACGATACGTGCACCACCGGATGGTTTTCACGACCTGCTATCGTCGAGCCTTCGCCTTCGGGTGCGAGCCAGCAGGCACCCGGCACGTTGCGCCACCAGGAGGTTCCTGGCGGGGACAGGAAATGTCGATGCGTGTCTCCGAGAAAGGCGAAGAAGACGTAGGACCAGCCCAGCCGTTCGGCGTCGGTCACGTAGCCCGTTATCCGGACAAATTCGCCGAACCACTCGTTCGTGACTGCAAACGGATCGATCGAGAACGATTTCACGGTGACGGTGCGCGACGGTCCTTCGCCGTCCAACGGCAGAAGCTCCTCATCGCTGCCCATCGCGAAGGGCCCACCCGAAAGCCGCACGACCCGCGCAGGTGCGGGGTTTCGGCCCAGGACCTGCGGTACACCAGACGGTGCCGACATCGGTATCACGCTTGCGTTCGGTTGGACGCAGCATGTGTTCTGCTGCTGGACGCCTATGGCGCGTGGATCAGACCCGCTCAACCGTCAAGCCTCCGGCCGGATTGCTTGTCGAACAGATGGATGCGCTCCGGTTGCGGCGAAAGCGACAATCTGTCCCCCGCTCGCGCAATCGGCCGCTCGCGCGACAGGACATTCCAATGAGCGCCGGCAAAGGCGACGTAGAGCAACGTCTCCGGCCCGGTCGGCTCTATGACCAGCAATTCGCCATTCGCGCCATCTTGCGTGATTTCGACATGTTCGGGCCGAATCCCGTAGACGAGGCGGCGTCCTTCCGCAAAGGCGCGATTTGGAGGCAGCGGCAGCACCGTGCCGTCTTCGGTGACTGCCTTTGCCAAGCCGTTGTCACGGCGAACGGTCACATCGACAAAATTCATGGTCGGCGAACCGATGAAGCCGGCAACGAACAGATTTTCGGGCCGATCATAGATTTCCAGCGGAGCCCCGACCTGTTCCACGCGTCCGCCATTCATGACAACGACGCGGTCGGCCATCGTCATTGCCTCGATCTGGTCGTGCGTGACGTAGATCGAGGTCGTCCGCAATCGCTGGTGAAGCTCCTTGATTTCCGCGCGCATCTGCACCCGCAGCTTGGCGTCGAGGTTGGACAGGGGTTCGTCGAACAGGAAAAGTTGCGGATTGCGCACGATCGCCCGTCCCATGGCAACGCGCTGCCTCTGGCCGCCAGAGAGTTGGCGGGGGTAGCGGTCGAGATAGGGTTCCAGGTTGAGGATTTCCGCGCTCTTGCGAACCGCTCTCTCGCGCTCCCGCTTGTCCGCTCCCCGCAGCTTGAGGGAAAACGCCATGTTTTCGCGCACCGTCATGTGTGGATAGAGCGCGTAGTTCTGAAAGACCATGGCGATGTCGCGGTCGCGCGGCGGCACGGAGTTGATAAGGCGACTGCCAAGCGTAATGGTACCGCCCTGAATTTCCTCCAGACCGGCGATGAGCCGCAAAAGCGTGGATTTTCCGCAGCCGGATGGGCCCACCAGAACCACGAACTCACCATCGGGAACATCGAGCGAGACGCTTCGCAGGACAGGCTCTGCGCCGTAGGATTTTTCTATCTTCTGAATTGCGACGGAGGACATTTCTACTCCTGGGATTGCGCCCGCCGCTATGCGTCGGGCGACTGTGGTGACAACTGTGGGTACCCTGTCGCCGGGTCAGGCCAGGACGGGGGTTTCTCCGGGTGCCGGCGTGTAGGTGAAGCCCTTGATCTGTTTCACGGCTTCACGACCGCCGAGCGCGTCGATCCGCCTTTGCTGGTCGGCAAAAGCCTCCGCGGTAATGGCCGCCGGATCGCAGATGGCGGCGAGCCGCCGCGCGCCTTCCTCCAGGATGTCGCTGTAGGCTGGTTCGCCGGCGAGATCGTTCTGCTCCTTCGGGTCGCTTTCGAGATCAAAGAGCTGCGGACGATAACCTTCATAGTGAACGTATTTGTAGCGATCCCACCGCACCATGAAGATGCCGGTGATGGCGGCTGTGGCGTGGTACTCGCTGAACACGGTGCGGTCGGTTTCGTCCTGTTCGCGGGCGATCTGCAAAAGCGATCGCCCGGGCAATCGCGCGTCCTCGGGGTGCGCTTGCTCGCCGACCGCTTCGACGATGGTCGGAAAAACATCCACCAGCGACACGTTGGTCCGCACCCGCTTTCCTTCCGGAACGCCCGGACCCTTGAGGATCAACGGCACGGCTGCCGATTCCTCGTACATGTTGGACTTGCCCCAGAAGCGCCGGTTGCCGAGATTGTCGCCATGGTCCGCGGTGTAGACGACAACTGTGTCCTTCGAGAAACCTGTTTCCTCCAGCGCGGCCAGCAGACGTCCGACATTGTCGTCCTGGAACGACACCATGCCGTAGTAAGCGGCAAGCGCTGTTCGAATGTGAGCCTCGTCGCGGAAGTGGCTGTCATAGTTGATGTTTTCGCGCATGGCGGCGAGCACCGGATGGTCGCCCGCCAGGTCGCGCCCGGTCGGAAATGGCAACGAATCCAGCGGATAAAGGTCGAAGAACTCGGGCGGCGCAACCAATGGAAAATGCGGGCAAACGAAGGAGACGAACAGCGCCCATGGTTTGTCGCTGGGCTTTTCGGCAGCTTGCCTCAGCCAGCCGATCGCCGCGTCACGGATGTCCCGATCATATTGCAGGTAAGTGCTGTCACCGCGCCCCGCGTCGGTCGCCAGCTTGCTGACGGCGCGGCGGGGATGGTCGCGGATGATGCCCGAAATATCGCCTTGCCCGTTGAGGATGTGCAGCGGCAGGATCTGATCGGAAAAGCCCGTCGGGTCGGACGGATCGCGATAGTGCAGCTTGCCGACCGACACGGCTTCGTGTCCGGTTTGTTGAAGCCTGTGCCCCCAACTCGGCTCTTGCCCGGTATAGGGGCGCGCATTGTCCCAGTGGCCGGTCTGGTGCACGTAGCGGCCGGTGGCAAAGCTTGCCCGGCTCGGAACGCAGATCGGGTCGTTGCAATAGGCGTTCTCGAACAGCGTGCCCTGTGACGCCAACCGATCAAGATTGGGAGTATGCACGATGGTGTTGCCATATGCGCCTAGCACCTGCTTGGCGTGCTCGTCCGCCATGATGACGAGAATGTTGTTTGCTGAGCTCATGAAGAAGTCCTGTCCTTGCTTTTTGGAGATGTCATTTTGAGATGCCGCCGATCGTCAGGCCGGCGGCCATCTGCTTCTGGGCGAACATCACCAGGAGGAAGCCTGGGATGGTGACGAGGGTCGCCGCGGCCAGCATTGCCCCCATGCTGCCGGTGTCGGGGCTGGCGAACTGGAAGACCGAGACCGGCGCGGTCTTGACGTCCATGCCGCCGAGGACCAGCGCAAACTGGAAGTTGTTCCAGGAGAACACGAAGCAGAGGATGGCCGTTGCGATGATGCCTGGCCGACACAGGGGCAGCACGACGTGCCAGAAGGCCTGGACGCGGCTGGCGCCGTCCATCAATGCCGCGTCTTCCAAGTCCTTCGGAATATCCTCGATATAGGCGATCAGTATCCAGACCCCGAAGGGAATGGTGATCAGCAGGTGCGCGAGAACGAGGCCGGGGATCGTGTTGATGAGGCCCGCCTCCCGAAACACCAGCCACAGCGGGATCAGCATGGTGATGTATGGGATCATGCGGGTGAAAAGGATTGCCAGCGCCAGCTTGCGCAGTTTGTAGCGGGCGATCGTGTAGGCTGTCATCAGTCCACAAGCGATGCCGATGACAGTGGCAAATCCCGACACGACCAGGCTGTTGGTGATGTTCTCGACCAGGTCGGACTGTTGGATCACGTCCCGATAGTGCATCAGGGTCGGCTGGAACATCCACACGCCAGGATCGAAGAACAGGAAGTCGGGTTTGAACGAATTCCAGACCATGAACACAAAGACGAAGGTGAAGGGGGCGATCACCGCGATCGCGGCCGCATGCAAGACAAGCGTTCTGAAGTGGGGCATGACGTCCTCAATACGACCAGCGGCGGGCGCGTATTTTCAAGAGCAGCGCCTGGATGAGCAGGATGAAGGCAAAGAAGATGACTCCCTTGGCGGCAGCCATGCCCAGTTGCGAATAGGAGAAGGCGTTGAGATAGATGTTCATGTTCATCGTTTCGGTGGCTCCGTTCGGACCGCCTTCCGTCATCGTCATGATCGAATCGAACTCCTTGATCTCGATGATTGAGCGCAGCACCAGCGCGACCACGATGTGCCCGCGCATCAGCGGCAGCGTCACATGGATGAAGGACTGAAAGGCGCTTGCACCGTCGAGCTTGGCCGCTTCGAAGGGCTCGTCAGGAAGTGACTGGAGGCCCGCCAGCAGCAACAGTGTCATGAACGGGGTCCATTGCCAGACCTGGACCACAATCAGCGAGGGCATGGCCCAGCGGGGATCGCCGAGCCATTCCACCGACGAAAGCCCGAGCGAGACCAGCCAGTAGTTCAGCGGGCCGAACGAACTGTTGTAGAGGATGAGCCAGACAAGGCTGATCGCCGTCGACATGGCCAGCATCGGCAGCATGAAGATGCCGCGATAGAACCTGTTGCCCTTGAATTTCTGGTTGAACAGCAGGGCAATCGCAAATCCGATCACGAACTGCAGGATCACCGAGCCACCAGCGAAATAGATCGTTTGGAAAATGGCTGTGATCCAGCGCTCGTCACGAAAGGCGCTGACATAGTTGTCCAAGCCGACGAACTGCCTCTGGTCGGCGAGATAGAGATGCCAGTCGGTGAGGCTCGAATAGACCACCATGACCGCCGGAATGGCGACCAGTGCGATCAGCACAGCGACCGTCGGGATGTTGAAGATGACCGCAAGGTTGCGATCGACCCATTCCAGCGCCGCCCTTGCGGGCCGAGCACGTTCCGCGCGCGGAAAACCGCGCACGGAAGTGCCATGATATGCTTGGTCCACCATCGGTCAGGACCTAGTTGGCCAAGCCGATCAACTCGATCGGGCGGCGTTGGGCTTCGATCGGAGCCGATGGCTGGCCAGTTTGCTCTGGTCCCGTGAAAAGGCTGTCCTTCTCCGTCCTTGCGATCAGTTCATCGACGATTGCAGCTTGCTTGGAGGCTTCCGCCTCGATCGCGGCGCGCGAGCCGTCGCGAATAGCGACGTCGATGACCTTGCCGACGGCTTCGCGGACTTCGTTGATGGCGATTGCCGGCGGCTTCGCAAGTGCCCGGCCATACTGAACCGCGAGGCGGCTGGCTTCGCCCCAGGCAGGCGACGGCGCTTGGTAACTCGGGTCGACCCAGGCCGACTCACGGCACACGGGAGTTCCGTTCTTCTGCGCATAGAGGAGCTGCTCCTTGCCGGTGATCCAGGCGAGGAAAAGCCAGCTTGCATCCTTCTTTTGCGAAAAGCTCGATATGGCGAACGAGGTCGTCGGAATGTTCGGATAGCTGCCGGCCGGACCGCGAGGAACCAGGATCGTGGTCGCATTGCCGGCGATCCGCGAACGTGCCGGATCGTTGAAATTGTAAATATAGAAGTTCAGTTCGGACAGGATGGCGACCTTGCCGGACGCAAAGAGATTTGCATTGGCGGCGTGCTGATTGGTGAGAGCGGCCGGCGGCGCGTACTCGCGGATCAACCGCCCGTAATATTCGAAGGCGTCGATCGATTCCTTCGACGCGAAATTCGCGGTCTTGACGCCATTCTCCTCCCTGAACCAGGAACCGCCGAAGTTGCGCAGGTAGGTTCCGAAGCTCGCCGTGGCTTGCAGACCAGCGCCGCGGGAAATGAAGCCGTAGGTCTCGATGTTTCCGTTTGCGTCGCGGATTGTCAGCTTCTTCGCTGCCTCTTCCAGTTCATCGAGCGTTTCGGGGATCTTGACGCCATGTTGCCGGAACAGGTCCTCGCGAATGTGGAGAAGCTGTGCCTGGGCCGAAAAGACGAGGTTGTTGAGCGGTGCATCCTTCACGACTTTCGTGGTGGCCAGGCACCCCTTCGCCCAGTCGCCCGGATAATTGTAGTCCGCCGGGGTAAGCGCCGGATTGGCCAGATAACCCTCAAGGTTTTCCAGATAGCCGGCGACGGTGTAAGCACCGCCGCGTTCATCCATCTGGACGTTGAAGAAATCCACGCTCGGATCCTTGCCCGACAGCACGATGTCGAGCTTCTGACGCGCCTGGCTGTCGGCAAGCTTTTCAAGCCGGACCGTAATCCCGGTCAAATCCTCGAATTCGCGCAACTGCGGTTCGATGTAAGCGCTGACCAAAGGCCCTTCGTTCAGGATGCCGTTGATCGTCTGGCCTTCAAATTGCCGCCAGTTGAACTCCTGGGCGGCCGTAGATGCCGCGCTCCCGAGCACGAGTGAGACCGCTGCACCTGCGATGAGGCGTGATGGAAAATGCATCGTCGTTTCCCCAATTGATGATTTCTATAAAATTAATGGGAAATCGAGCGTTGGTAAGGATCGATGATCTAAAAGACGGTGCTTCAGGAGAAAAGCCGGTGCACGGTCGCGAAGTTTTAAGGCATCGAAATTCGACACGACGGGAATGAAGAGGCATAGAACGACGCCGCTCCTGCCCATAGTGAGAAGGGCACCGACGGCACCTTCCGGCAGAGGGTCAACGAGAATTCCTGCCCAGCAGCCGTCTCCAATCCTAATTTCAAAAGGTCAGGTGCGGCCGAGATGATTAAAACTAAACCATGGGCGAGCGTTACGACGGCGGATATTGGTGTCAGCTTGCTGCGGTCGTATGATCACTCGCGGGTTCAACGTTCCCGGTTAAGGAGTTGGCGAGGCAATGATTATATCCCGTCGCCATAAATTCATTTTCATCCACGTACCCAAAACCGCAGGCAGTACGATCTCCGCCTATCTTGCTCGCGAATTCGGGCCATGGGATATGCAACTCGGGTCCTGGAAAGATTCGCTCGATAATGGAGCGAGTGCAAATCGGCTGGCATTGATAGCTATCTTCTGCCATCTCTCTCCATTAAAGATCGCGAAAACGCTCGGCCGCTACGGCAAAGTCGATTCATTGGCCGGGGCTGCTCTCAGCCGTCGCTTTGCAGGCAAGCTCGCGGATCACTCAGGCGCACGCGAAATCGAGGCCTTCGATCCTTCTGCCTGGAAACAGTATTTTAAGTTCTGCTTCGTGCGGAACCCGTTCGAGCGTGCCGTTTCTCTTTACAATTGGCACTACAGGAAGTCGGAAACGCGACCGAGCTTCTCGAAAATGCTCCGCTTGATTGAAGAAGGTGCCGCCGAGAGGGAGCGTATTAACTGGCAATCCTGGCCGCTCTACACCCACAACGACAAGATCGTTGTGAATTTCGTAGGGCGGCAGGAGCGCCTCTCGGATGATCTACGCTTGATATGCGACATACTCTGCCTGCCGTTTGATGATCGCTTTCTGACAAGAGCGAAGGCAAGCCCAACGAGGCCCGATATTTGCAACTACTATAAACCGGGCGACCGCGAACGCGTCGAACGGCTTTTCGGCCCCGAGATCGAGCATTTTAAATACCGTTTTCCCGATTAGACCATCCGTGTCCTTGAGAGGAGTGGGGCTCTCAAAGCTCTGCGCACTGATGCGATTTCCGCTTCTGGTGCATTCCAGCGGTCAATCCAGCCGTAGTCTGGATCGGTAGGCCGATGCCAGGTGATCTACGCCCTTTCCAATCAACGTAACGGGCATGGAGGCGTATCCGAAGATAAACCCCGCGCGTTGATCCGTCGGAGCCGCGAACAGGCGTGAGATCGGATAGATGCCTATGCCTTCTTGCCTCGCGCAGTCGGCGAAACGCTCTTCATCGCTGGCCGCAATGCGGTTGAACCATACGACGACATGGAGACCCGCCGACGTTCCGACGATCTCGACCTCGTCGCCAAACGCGTCGGCCATAGCTTTGAGGAAAATCGCACGTCTTTCCGCGTTCAGTCGCCTCATCTTTCGAACGTGGCTTTCATATGCGCCCGTTTCGATCATTGAAGCGAGCCCCTCTTGCTCGAAGCTCGCGCTATGCCGATCGGTGATCTGCTTGCAGCGGACGAAGGGCTCCACCAGTGTGTCAGGCAATACCATGTAACCAAGCCGAAGTGTCGGCGACAGCGTCTTGGAGACGGTGCCGACATAGATGACTCGATCTTGACCGGTCATCCACAGCGGCGGAATTGGACGCACGTCATATCGATACTCCCCGTCGTAGTCGTCCTCGATGATGTAGGTGTTGCCGGCGACCGCCCATTCGATCAGGGCCTTCCGACGTCCGGAGGGTAAGACGCCACCCAGCGGAAATTGGTGGCTGGGCGTTACGAAGGCCAGTGCGACACCCTTCGGATCGGGAAGGCGGGAGGTGTCCATTCCGTCCTTGTCGCAAGGGATGGCGATGGGATCTGCGCCCGTCGCAAGCATCACGTTTCGGGCCATTGCATAGCACGGCTCCTCGAGAACGACCCGGCCTCCGTCATCGACAAGCACCCGCGCACACAAGTCGAGCGCCTGCTGGGAACCGCTCACGATGACGATCTGGGCGACATCGCATTCAATGCCACGGGCTCGCCAGAGGTAGCCTTGCAAGGTTTGGCGAAGGGCCAGATTCCCGGCTGGATGCTCATAGCCAAGCCGCTCTCGGTGCGCCAAAACTGCGGCGTTCAGGGCACGCCGCCACGCCAGCTTGGGAAAGTCCGATGAAGCGACGTCGCCATATCGGAAATCGTATTGAAGCATAGCCTGATCGGCGCTGATATGCTTCGGCAATGCCATTGCACGGGAGGCATAGGCGGACAGCTGGGGAGTAATTTCCCGAGTTGGCGGTACGGATCTGGCGTACGAAGGTCTCCCATCGGCTGTAACCGTTGGCTTTGCGCCCTGCCGCACCTGAATGTATCCCTCAGAGATCAACTGGTCATAGGCGGCCGTGACCGTGGTTCTGGACACGCCGAGCTCGTCCGCAAGCGCGCGGCTCGAGGGCAATCTGTCGCCCGCAGCGTAAACGCCAGACGTGATCTGATCGCGCAGAGACAGATAGATGCGGCGGGACGCACCGATCTCTCGTGAGGTTTTTCCAGACTGGACCAATGAAATATACCAAAACTGGCAGTGTATCTTGGTCCACCTGATGTGAATAATGCGTTCACGTCAAGGAGATGCTTATGTACACCCCACCTGCCTTTGCCGTGGATGACACGACCGAGCTTTATGAAATGATACGGCAATGCCGTCTTGCCAATTTCATCACGGCCACTCCCGATGGCCCGTTGGCCACACCCTTGCCGATGTTCCTCGATGAGGCTGAGGGAGAAATGGGCGTCCTCTATGCGCATCTGGCGCGGCCGAATCCGCAGTGGCAGGCTCCTGTCATCGGACATGGACTTGCAGTCTTTATGGGGCCGGACGCCTACGTGACGCCGTCCTGGTACCCCTCAAAAGCCGAGCACGGGAAGGTCGTCCCGACGTGGAACTACACGGCCGTCCAGGCAAGCGGACCGGTCGAGTTCTTCGAGGATGCCGACCGCCTGCTTGAGGTGGTGTCACGCCTCACTGCCATTCACGAGGCAGCACGCCCGCTGCCGTGGGCGGTCACTGACGCTCCCGAAGGTTTCATCAGTGCTCAGCTCCGCGGCATAATTGGCATTCGCATGCCCGTCGTTTCGCTGCAGGGGAAAAGAAAGATGAGCCAGAACCGCCCCGAGGCCGATCGTAAGGGGGTGAAACAGGGACTTGGCGATAGCCGCAACCCCACCGATCAGATCGTTTCTGGCATGATCCCGGTCTGAGACGAGCGATCGAGTTTTGAGTGGAATTCTGGAGTTAGCAATGATGTTTGAGGCCCCCGTGATCGACGAACGGATCAGCGAAATCGCTCCCGGTTTCAGAGCAATGAGCATTCATGTCGATGCGACAAACGTTGGACAAGGGAGCCTTCCGACCGGGCTTCTGTCGGATGTCTGCCAGTACGTTTTGCAGGGCGGTCCAGCTTGGGCTGACGCTCATTTGACCAGTTGGGCCGATGCCTATACCCGGTTCGGAGCAAAGCCCAATCGCACACCATGTTCGGCGCAATCGCTGAGAAAGCGGGTGTTGAAGGATGGAATAATCCCTTCGATCAATCCCGTCGTCGATCTCTATAACGCCGTCAGTCTCAAATATGCCATTCCCGTCGGTGGCGAAAACTATGACGCCTATGCTGGGATTCCGTTCTTGACCCTGGCCGACGGAACCGAGACGTTCGAGACCGTCATGAATGGCGAGACGACGATCGAGCGCCCCCTTCCTGGAGAGGTCATCTGGCGAGACGACGTCGGCGTCACCTGCCGGCGCTGGAACTGGCGACAGGGGACGCGCACCCGGTTGGAGGCTGCCGCTGGCCGCATGTGGTTCGTGTTGGAAAGCCTTGAGACAATGCCAGACGACGCACTTGAAGAGGCGTCGGATATGCTGGTGGAAGGGCTCAAGATGCTGATGCCTGATTGCTCGGTGTCAGCTCAAAGGATTGCCGCGTGAGGATGGGTTTGTCCGCTTGCGCCCAAAGCAGCCATCGAACGAACAACCAAGCTTGCCGCTCCCAGTGCCCTCCTGACCGATCAGTGACGGAGAATCCGTAATGCATGGCTGGTCGACTGCACATTCGATATAGTTCGGTTGCCGTTGCAAAATGGCTGGAGAGTTTGAAGTTGATTTCAATTCGCCAGAAGCCAGTAACTTTCAGTCTGAACCAAGCTATGCAACATTTTACTTCCGTCGGCTGCAATAAATAGGGCTGAAACAGTCGACCGTGCCGAACGACTTCATTTGGTTAGGTTCAGTGAGCCGCCGTTTGCAAACGGCTATAAGCCGGAAATTCATCCGGTCATTAGACTAGCTGACTCCCTTCGCCAACCAAGGCAACTGAACAGATTTTATGACAACGATGAAAGCCGTTTGCGCCTAAGCAGCCGCAAGGCGTTCCGCGTGGCAACTGGATCCAGACCGACCCGAAAAAGGGGTGGTTCACGATCCTGCGCCTCTATAGCCCACTTGAACCGTTTTTTACGAAGACTTGGCGGCCGAGTGAAATCGAACCCGTCCAGTGAGGCACTGCTTTATCCATGAAGCGGTCATGTCGCGGCTGTGTCGCGACATGACCGCTGAGAAGCGGCGTGCTTTATCTGACCGCCATAGGCGTTCAATTGTCCAGCCGCCGCACTATTGCGGTTTGGCCAGTCTAGCCTTGAGCGAGTCGACAATGCGTTGGGCCAGCGCCTGGTAGGCGCCGTCGAAATGGTGACCGCCGTCGATGCCGATCGCTTCTACGCCCTTGGTGGGGAGGGTCGGGCAAGGGTCGTCATCCTCGTCCCTGCCGTAGATGCACTGGACAATGCGGGGGTCGATCTTCCCGATGTCCTTGACCGGATCACCCATGCTGGCGCCGCTGGCAAGGCCAAGCCACCCTTCGACCGAGATCTCGTAATCGACCCGTCGGGATAGCGCCATGAGGGTCAGTTGCGGCACGCGCGCCTTGTCCTTTTCGGACAGGAGATTGTAGGTGGCAGGCAGAAGATCGGCGCCGAACGAGTAGCCGGCCAGCAGCACGTGCCGCACGTTCCATTCCTTCCGATAGGCCTCGATGATCCGCGCCAGATCGTCCGCCGTTTCCTGCGGCTTTCGTTCGGACCAGAAGTAGCGAAGGGAATCCACGCCGATCACGGGGATTCCCATGCCTTGCAAGGCGCCGCCGACCTCCTTGTCGAGATCGCGCCAGCCGCCGTCACCCGAATAGATGATCGCCATGGCGTCCATTGTCGGCCTCGTCTCGAGCACCGTAATCGGCAGGCCGAGCGGGTCGCCGCTGTCGCCGGACACATCGATGCGATCGGCGAGGATCTGCAAAAGGGCATCCGTCGCCGCCGCGTCCACGTCGTTCACGTCGATATCCGGGTGTGCCTTGGCCAGTTGTTCGACATGATCGCGGCCGGCCTGCGTGGCAGCCGCGGAGAAACGGACGGTAACCGCCGCGGGCAGGTCGCCATCAATAAAACCGTAGATGGTTCTTCCATCTCCGTGCGTCTTCGCGGCGGGCGTGCAGAGGACCTTGTCGAGCGGAATGCCGGCTTGCGGATCGATCGCGACCGCTTCGCCAATCGTTGCGGCAGGACTTTGAGAGATCATCGCCAGCGCCAACGCTCCGCCTTCGCCGACACCGGCGACGACCGGCGGCTTGTAGCTGGCAGCGCCGGTTGCGCGCTGCACCTGATGGGCCACCGCCTCCACGTCGGAAATCATGTAGACGCAATCCCCTGGATCTGCGCGCAGCGCTTTCAGGTAGGTTGGAAAGTCGATGCCGACGACGGCTGCTCCCTTCGCGACCAGCGCCTCGGCCTTCGCCTGCTCGACGGCATCCCAGCCGTCGGCATCCGATATCAGAAACACGTTGGCGCGCGGCTCGCCGTCCGGCAACAGGATGTGATCGCCAGGGATCATGCCCGTGTCGAAGGTTTGCGGCTGCTGGGCAAGAGCGCCGATCGGTAGCAGGCCCGTCACCAAGGCCAGAAGTAACTCTGGTGCTCTCATTTTTTCAGCACTCCCGTGATGCCGCCGCCAATGAGCAGTGTCACATCCATCAGCGCGAGAGCGGCTCCCGTGCTGTTCGACACGGCGAGATATCGCGGCTCCCAGCGCGGATGGAACTTCGACTTGAAGGCACGCACGCCCTTGAAATTGTAGAAGCGTTCGCCGTGTTCGAACAGCAGGCCGCCGATGCGGTCCCAGGCAGGCGCTGCCTCGCGGCGCGCCATTCCGGATAGCGGCGCCATCCCTAAGTTGAACGTCCGATAGCCCGCAGCTTTCGAATGGTTCAGGATGCTGGCGAAGAGAAAGTCCATGGTCGCTCTCGGCACCTCCTGGCTGAATCGCATCAGGTCGACGGTGGCCTCGATCATCAAGTCGGTCAGTAGCAACGTGGCGAAGGCAATGATATCGCCCTCCTTGCGGACCACCGCGACGGGTTGCGACATCACATAGTCACGCTCGAAGGCGCCGAGGGAGAATGTCTTCTCCCGCGTGTTGTGATGCGCGAGCCAGCCATCGGATATCGCCTGCAACTGGTCGATGATGCCGGCTACATCTGACGCTTCGACTATCGAAAAGGACAGGCCTTCGCGCACGCCGCGATTGAAGGACTGCCGCAGGCCGGAGAAGCCGCTGGCCTTCAGATCGAAGCGCGCGAGGTCGACGACCGCAAGCTCCCCGAGCTTGAATGCCCGCAGTCCGGCGTCGGCGCAGGAGGACAGCAGCAGCGGCGAGAGCTGGTAGAAGGCCGCGCGCCCGCCGCCCGTCCGTGCAGTCTCGACGAACTGCCAGACCAGTTCGTCGAAATCCTCCTTCGCGCCGACTGGATCGGTCAGCGCGATCCACGAGCGCCCCTGGATGCCATACATGATGAAGGCGTTACCCGACTGGGAGAACAGGATGCTCTTGTCGCCCATCCTGACGAGGTTTGCGTCGGCAACGCCCTGCCTCGCGACGATATCGATGGCGCGCGCTATCTCCTTGGGGGCGGGCGGTTTTGGTCGATAGGCTGCCGGGCGCAGCAGACTGAAGATTGCGACCACCGAGGCGCCGATCGAAAGACCGAGCAACGCGCGCAGGCCTCGCGGCGCTCCTTGCGAAAACTCGAACTGCCACCAGAGTTCATGGGTGTACTCGGTGTCGCGGTAGATGAACAGCAAGATGACGAGGGCGGCCACGATGATGACGGCAATCGCGGCGAGCCAGGTGGGGCCGAGCGCTTGCCTGATCAGCGATGCCGGCCGGGTGAAGCGGCCAGCGTTGAAGAGCAGGGCGATGATGAACAGCGCCAGCAGCGCAGCCTCGAAAACCGCAATCGCCTTGAGAAAGGCGAGGACAAGTGCCGCCGCGGCGCAGACGAGTGCCATCCACCAGGCACCGTCCAGCCGCAGCCCGAGGCCACGCGATGTCACGAACAAGCCGAGGCCCAACAGGCTCGAAATGAAGTGGGCCGCTTCCACGATGGGCAAAGGCAGAATCGTCGCGAGAAAGTCGAGGTCGGCATCGGGCGTCGGCACCACGCTCGAGAAGATCAGCATCGTTCCGAGCAGCAGGGAAAATGCGGAAAGCAGGGCGGGCGACAGCCGCATCGCGATCTGTCCGACCTCGGCAGCAAACGGTCTCGACGCGAGCTGGCGCATCTCGCTGACCAGCATCAGGACGACGGCCAGAAGTAGCGGCAGGACGTAGTAGATGAGCCGGTACAGCACGAGGCTGCCAAGGAGTTGGTCGACGCTGATGGCGTTCGAGAGGCCCGCCATGATCACCGTTTCGAAAACACCCAGGCCGGCCGGCATGTGGCTGAGCACGCCGATGCCGACAGCGGTCGCATAGATTGCCAGGAACGTCGGCCAACTGACGTGTGTCTCCGGCAAGAGGACATAGAGCGCGGAGGCGGAAGCTGCGATATCCAAGGCCGAGACGAGAAACTGGCGGGACGATGTCCGGCTGTCGGGCAAGCGCAGGGTGAAGCCCTTGAGCTGAACGGTCCTGCCGTTGCGCGACAGGAACAGGACGAGCCCCATGACTGCAACGACCGCGAGGGCCGCCCCCTGCAGCCAGGCCGGGTTCATGCCGATCGTGCGTGAGATCTGCGGGGCCACGGTCAGTGTCGACAATGCGCTGACCATCAGGAGCCCGAGGCCGAATGACAGGGTGACGAAAGCGATGACGCGGGCGATTTCGCCGGGCGCGAGGCCGAGCCGCGAATAGGCGCGGAAGCGGATGGCCCCGCCGCTCAGGGGTCCGAAGCCGACCGTGTTTCCGACAGCATAGGCAACGAACGCACTCGCCGCCACGGACGGCAAAGGCAGCTTGCGTCCGATGTAGTCCAGCGCGTTGATGTCGTAGAAGACGAGGGCTACAAAGCTCAAGCCTGTGAAGAAGATGGCAAGCGCAATGGCGGACCACGGCGTCGCCGTCAGGGCTGCCAGCACATCCTCATAACGGACCTCCGAAGTCAGCCGGTAGATGGCCGCCGCTACCAGGCCGGAGACGGCGATGACGCTTGCCGCCGTTACATACAGCCGATACCGGATGAAGAATTGACCGACCTGGCCGTTGGAAAGTTCGCCCGCCGAATGGCTTTCAGTTGTCATTGCCCTTTTGTCTCACATCCTGGAAATCGATCGGTGTGCGCATCAGGCCATCGCATTAGGGAAATGCCTCGCGAGCCCCTAGTCAAGTGCAACCCTGCCGCGGTCACGGTCCGTCCGGCGGTGCCTCGGGAACCGCTGCGCAACCGAGGTTTTGAGACGCTCCATGGTGAGATAGATCACGGGAGTCACGAACAGGGTGAGGGGTTGGGAGACGAGCAGTCCGCCGACGACGGCCACACCGAGGGGCTGACGCAGCTCGGCACTGGTCCCGCTGCCGAGCGCGATCGGCAGCGCACTCATGATCGCGGCGACGGAGGTCATCATGATCGGCCGGAACCGCATCAGGCAGGCCCTGCGCATCGCCTCTTCCGCCGGCGTGCCCTCGCGCTGCAGCGACAGTGCCACGTCGATCATCATGATCGCATTCTTCTTGACGATCCCGATCAGCATCAGCAAGCCGATGACGGCGATGATGGAGAGATCGAACCCGAACAGCCACAGGGCAAGCAATGCGCCGGACGCGGCCGACGGCAGGCCGGACAGCACGGTCAGCGGGTGGATGAAACTTTCATAGAGCACACCGAGGACGATATAGATGGTCACCACCGCTGCGAGGATCAGCATGCCCTGGTTGGCCGCGGCATCCTGGAAAAGCTGTGCGGTGCCGTAGTAACGCGTGGTTACGGCCGGCGGCATGGCGATCCGGTCCTTCAACCGGTTGATTTCCTGGATGCTGTCGCCGAGCGCCACATGCTCTGGAAGGTTGTAGGAGATCGTGACGGCCGGGAGCTGACCGAGCTGGTTGATGGTCAGCGGCCCAGGCACGGTCTCGATCCGCGCGAAGGCTCCGAGCGGCACAAGCCCGCCGCCGGCAGTGCCGACCTGCAACTCGGCGAGCTTCCCGGCGGACCAGTTGATCCTCGGATCGAGTTCCACGATGACGTCGTAGCTGTCGCTCGGGGTGTAGATCGTCGAGATCTGCTCGGTGCCGAAGCCGTCATAGAGCGTCGAACGCAGTTCGCTGGCGCTGACGCCCAGCACAGATGCCTTATCGCGATCGATGACAAGCCGCGTCTGCGGCGCATCGTTCTGGAGGTCGTTGTTGACATCGGCAAAGAACGCCCGGTCGCCGCGCATCGCTTCGGACAGCTTCTCCGCCCACAGGTTCATCATGGTCTCGTCGAGACTTTGGACGACGAGCTGGTATTGGCTGGCCGATGCGCGCGAGCCGACGGAAAGGTTCTGGACCGGGGTCATGAAGGTCTGGATGCCGGGGATGGGGGCGAGCTGTGCGCGCAGTTCGGACAGGATGACCGGCAGCGGCGGACGTTGCTTCTGCGGCTTCAGCTCCACGAACAGCCGTCCGGAATTGAGGCTGGCGGCTGCGCCACCGGCCGAGCCGACCGAGCTTGCCACATGGGTGACATAGGGTGAGGCGGCAAACACGGCCTCCACCTTGGCCTGCAGGTCCGACATTGCGGCGAAGGACACGTCCTCGCGGGCGCGGGTTGTCACCTGCAACTGGCCAATATCCTCCTGCGGAAAAAAGCCCTTGGGGATCGTGCCGACCTGATAGGCGGTGATGCCCAGGGTGGCGAGGAACAGCACGAGCATGAGGCCGCGGAACCGCAGGCAGACCGCAAGGGCCCGGTCATAGGATTTCAGCAGGGCGTTAAAAGCATGCTCGAATGTCTTGTCCAGCCATCCGGCGAGGCCGCCGCCGGTGCGCCTGTCCACCTTGTCCGGCAGGCGGGCGGCCAGCATCGGCGTCAGGGTCAGGGAGACGAAGGCCGAGGCGAGGATCGAGACCGTGACGACGATGGCGAACTCGTTGAAGATGCGGCCGATCACGCCGCCCATCAGCAGCACGGGAATGAACACAGCCACCAGCGACAGCGAGATTGCGACGATGGTGAATCCGATCTCTCGCGCGCCGTCGAGTGCGGCCGCAAAGGCGGATTTTCCCTCTTCCTCCATGTGGCGAACGATGTTTTCCAGCATGACGATGGCGTCGTCGACGACGAGGCCGACCGACAGCGTCAATGCCATCAGCGAAATGTTGTCGATGGAAAAGCCGAAGAGATACATCGCCGCGAAGGTGGCAATGATCGAGATCGGCACGGCAAGCGCGGGGATGACCGTGGCGAACAGGCGCCGGACGAAGGCGAAAATGACGAGGATCACCAGGCCGACGGTCAAAGCGAGCGTGAACTGCACGTCCCGAACGGCGCCGCGGATCGAGACCGAGCGGTCGACCAATGGGTTGATCGACGCTTGCGCGGGCAATGATTGGCGCAGCGACGGCAGCATCGCCATCACCTCGTCGACCACCGCGACCGTGTTTGCGTCCGGTTGGCGCTGGATGGCCAGGATAATGGCGCGCGAGCCGTCGGACCAACTGGCGGTCTGGTTGTTGGCGACCGAGTCGATGACCTTCGTCACTTCGCCGAGATGGACGGCCTTGCCGTCGCTGCTCTTGATGACGACCTTGGCGAAGGCTGCAGCGTTGTCGAGCTGTGTGTTTGCGACAATCGACGTCTGCCGGCCGCTGGTTTGCACGGTGCCGAGGGGCGAGCTGTCGTTCGCCGCGGCGACCGCAGACTTGAGGTCGTTCAACGAGATGCCCCGGGAAGCGAGTGCATCGGGATCGACCTGGATGCGCACGGCGTACTGCTGGCTGCCGAATATCGATACCTCGGCGACGCCCTCCAGCGTCGACAGCGTCGGCGAGATGACCTGTTGGGCAATGGCGTCGAGCTGCGTCAGCGGCACGATTTCGCTTCTCAGCGCGAGCAGCAGCACGGGCGCATCGGCTGGATTCACCTTGCGGTAGCTCGGCGGCGCCGGCAGGTCCTGCGGCAAGGTCCTGAGCGTGCGGGTGATGGCCGCCTGCACATCGGCGGCAGCGGCATCGATGTTCCGGCCGAGATCGAACTGGATGGAAATAGAGGTAGAGCCAAGCGCGTTGGTCGTCGAGATCGTGTTGATTCCGGCAATGGTGGCAAACTGCTTGATCAGCGGCGTTGCGACCGAGGTCGCCATGATGTCCGGGGATGCACCCGGCAGGCTTGCCGAAACATTGATGACCGGAAAATCGGTGCGCGGCAGGGCTGCGATCGGCAGGGCGGCATAGCCGAACAGGCCGGCGATCACCAGGGCAACCGACAGAAGGATCGTTGCAACGGGACGACGGATGCAGAACTCCGAAAGCGCCATGGCCATTCACTTCCATGGGCCGGGACCACCATGCGGCAAGCCGCTGGTCCCGACCGAAACCATCAGTCCATCGCCGACGGGCTCGCGCCGGCCGCCGTAATCGTAACCTTGTCGCCGGGCTTCAGCCGTGACTGTCCTTCGACCACGACCTGGTCTCCGGGGGCCAGTCCCGTGCGGATCGCCGAAAGCGTGCCATCGTCGGTTGCCACGATGACGGAACGCGTCTCCACGGTCTTGTCGTCCTTCACCCGGTACACGTAGGGACCGTTCTGGCCGAACTGCACCGCCACCGTCGGGATGACCGGAATCTGCGGCAGCGTTTCCTCTTCGACGTTCACGTCCACATATTGACCAGGCCAGAGCTTCTGCTCGTCATTGCGGAAGCTGGCGCGCATCATGATCGTGCCGGACGCGGTATCGACGGCGGAATCGATGAAATCCAGCCTACCTTGGCCAATGACCGTATCGGTGCCGCTGACCTTCGCTTCCACGCCTGGCGGCCTGCCGGCGTCGAGCCGTTTCTTGAAGGCTTGCAGCTTTTCTTCCGGCAGGCGGAAACTGACGTCGATCGGGTCGATGGCCGTGACCGTCACGAGGTTTGTCGCGGCCGTTCCGGTCTGTCCGACAAGATCGCCGATCGCCACCTGCAGTGCGCCAAGGCGACCGTCGATGGGTGCGGTGATCTGCATGAGGCTGAGCGCGACCTGGTCGGCCTCGATCGTTGCATGATCCGCGCTCACGGTAGCCTCGGTGGATTGCTGCACGGAAAGGGCGGTCTCGTAGGCTTGCTGGGTGCCGGTGCTTTCATCACGAAGCGTACGTGTTCGCACAAGCTCGGTATTCGCGGCAGCGAGCAAAGCCTGGTCCTTTGCAAGGATCGCCTGATCCCGCGCGAGGTCCGTCCTGGCCTGACGGTCATCGAGGCTGAACAACAGATCGCCCGCTTTGACCATCTGCCCGTCTTTCACGGGGATCGCCGTGATTTGACTTGGAACCCTCGCTGCGACGACAACCGTGTCGGGCGCCACGACGTTGCCGAATGTATGCAAAACAACCGGAAAATCACGACTTTCAACGGTCGCTGCTTGCACCGCAATACCATCGGTCCGCGGCGCGACCGGGCCCCGGTTCCGTTGCTTTTCGGCGACAACAGCATCATGAGCCCCGGAGGCCTCACCTGATCCGGTTGCGGCGAGCGGCGAATTGGCGCCAGACGTGATCCAGACGATTGCTGCCGCGTCCAAGAGCGCGATGAAGATAACGATGAGGATGGCGCGTAGGCTGACCATGGCGGCCTCTGGGTTTGGCCAAGACTCAAAAATTGGCCCCCCAATCCTGCTCTTTCAAGCAGATTACAGAGATTTAACCCTTGGAGATGTCGCGCTCTGACGGGGTTTCGGCTGCGTGGTCCCCATAATGTGATCAAGATTAACGGGATGTAAGAATTCTGACTGCCGAGCCGGAGTATACTGACCGCCGCCGTAGCGAGCGGCGTTTCCCAAGCAAGGAGAACGTCATGTTCAGGATTGTTTTAGCAGCCTGTATGATACTGAGCGCAGGGTCGACCTTCGCAGCAACCGAATACTTCGTACAACACAAGCCCGGCGGGAAGTGCACGATTTCGGAACACAAGCCAAACGGCAAGTCTGAAATGCAGATAGGCGCGGCATGGAAGACGATGGCGGAAGCCGAACATGCGATGAAGTCGGCGCATGAGTGCGGTTATTGACGCAAAACAGAGCGGCGTTCGCATAGAGCGCCGCTCTACCTTTAAGTGACGTGCGCGAATCTTGAGTGCGCTATACGCCTAATGCATCTGCTGTCTGCGGATGGCCTATCCCTTAAGCTTCGCGTTGCACAGGCTGTAGAAGCCGCCGCCCTTCTGGATCCATTTCAACCCGTTGAGCGTATTGGCATCCTTGTTCTGATGGTAGGCATCTACGCAGGTGTGCATGCGTGCTTTTCCGGGTGTTTCACTGGAGTACTTGGTCGAAACTTTCGAAGGGAACTGGACGCCCGTAGGTGCCTTCATCGTTGGCTTTTCAGGCTCGGAGTTGTCGTTTGCGTTCAGGGTAACATCCGGCTCAGCGGTGGCGTCCGGCCCGCATTCCGCTTTTCTGAAATCGTTCCACTTCATGGTATTGCCGCTCCCCTGCGCGGCTTTGTATTTCGCGCTGCACTCCTTCATGGTGAGGGCAGCCGCCGGCGTTGCGATCGAAACGCTTCCAAGGGTGAGCAGGGTGATTGAGGCGAGGAGTGCAACACGAGACATCATAGCGATATCCTCCGATGGTGCTCGGATCATGCCACCACCAAACTACGCCAAATTGATGTCAGTTGCAGTTGACAGAGCTGTCCCCGGTCTCGCTGTCAGCGATTCCGGAGACAACCGGATCGTCGCGGCGGCTTCGTCCAAGTTCCTGTCGAGACGATGGGCTCGACGCGAGAATAAGCTGCCCGACCTTGCCGCTACAGCCAGCCTCGACGCTTGAAATAGAGGAACGGAAGGGCTGCCGAGAGGACCATCAGCAGGATGGCCCAGGGATACCCAGCGCCCCATTTCAATTCTGGCATGATCTCGAAGTTCATACCGTAGACCGAGGCCACTAGCGTTGGCGGCAGGAACACGACCGACGCCACCGTGAAAATCTTGATGATCTGGTTCTGCTCAAGGTTGATCAGCCCCAAGGTTGCATCGAGCAGGAAGTTGATCTTCCCCGACAGGAAGGCAGCGTGATCGCCCAGTGAACTTGCATCGCGTTGCAGGAGCTTTGTTAGCTGTCGCACTTCCTTGGATGGTTTCGTCGTCGGATGCTCGACGGCAACATGGTAGGCGACCAGCCGAGATATGCTGACCAGGCTCTCCCGAACACTGCTCAAGAATTCTCCCTTCTGTCCAAGCTGCTCGATAAGGGATTGCAGATTGCTGGTCATTTTGATCGAGGACTTGGATTTGCTCCGGAACACCTCGCGCGAAATGAGATC
Organism: Mycoplana sp. BE70; assembly: GCF_031455855.1. Taxonomy (NCBI): domain Bacteria; kingdom Pseudomonadati; phylum Pseudomonadota; class Alphaproteobacteria; order Hyphomicrobiales; family Rhizobiaceae; genus Mycoplana; species Mycoplana sp. BE70. The sequence continues at coordinate 394,931 of NZ_JAVDTM010000004.1, read as the reverse complement.
GATTTCATTGCCGATGCGCTCGAGCACGTCGGCCATCCGGTCAATGATGGACTCGATGATCCCGAGCATGACTTCTTCTCCAGAAGCGCAACTGCTCGAGCCGTTCGACCTCAAGACGCGATGTACGAACATCTGGAACGGTTTCGGGTCGGCATATCGGACCGTGACGAGTGTCCGGTCCTTCAGGATGAAGGTCACCGGGGTCTTGACTGGCCCATCGCCGTCGAGGTTCGTAAGCGCGGTGAGCGTCATGATCTCCGCCCCGCTTTCCTGGTAGAGGCGGGCGGATGGCTCGATCTCCTCCATCTCATCGCGCGTTGGGATTGAAATCCCCAGAGCCTCTTCCACGTGGTGGCGCTCGGCGGATGATGGACGGATAAGGTCGTACCACAACGCTGGAAGTGCAGCCTCGACGTGGACGAGACTATTGTTCTCGCTCAGGACGATGTGATCTGCTTCGCGGACGAAGATTTGCAGCATGATATTCGCTCCTTCAGGGCTATCGCCATCCGGAGCAGGATCAAGCGAATGAATCCCTTACCGGACAGTTCGGCAAAACGCGGTCGATGTTCGACTAGAGGGGTCCATTTACATGTCCTCAGAAACTGCGGTGTGAAGCGCCGCAACGGTTACCCGATGCGCCCAAAAATGAGCGTCGTCAAGCAAGATAAGGGCCTGATGTGAAGCGGAAATGTTGTCGCCTGGGGGCTCAGCCTAGGCGCGATAGCCAGAAAGAGCCTGCAATCAGTTAGAGCAATCGGCCGGTCCCTGTGTTGAACCGCACTCGCGGAACTGCCGGTTGGCGATCACTCGTCCAACCGACAGCGGATCTCGGCAAAAGTGCTAGCGTTCGGTGTAGTTTGCATCGACTAGTGCGCGGGCCACGGGCACCAAGCCCGGTTGCAGAACTCGTCGACGTAGTGATCTTGGCCTTGGTTTGTATGACCGATCAGGTTACTGTCGTGAAAAACATGCTCGGCATGTTCATTATGTTCGTGATGGGAGCCACTTTCTCTGGATAGTGCTCCAGTCGGCGAAGCAGCGAGCGCTATCGTTGCTATCGAAGCGATTGTTATTGCTAAGCGCATGGCACATCTCCAAGTTCTCTTTGTGCGTTCAAAGAAAACAGTACGTAACGATGACTAGGGAATCGCGTTTTGCAAACGCGTATCCACTAATAATAATATACACCCCTCTGTGCAATATACGCGGTAACTTCACGGTTCCAGACGATCACTCCGGCGTGACGATCAATTGACCGCCCTTCAGGCTAGAAGAAACCCGCCAAGGCGGGTTTAGGGCTTGGGAGGGGAAACTGCCCGTGCCGGGAAGCAGGAGGAAGGCAAGGCGGGTAGCGGCCCCATTAGCGCACAGCTATTCGATGGGAGGCAACTCTGCCAGGAACACTCCGGCCTCCCGGCATGCGGCGAGGAAGGCTTTGCGGCACTCTTGCGTCGTTCGGTTACCGCAAAGCGTGGCAATGCAGGCTCGCCTGGCCGTTCTGTAATGCGGCCCGTCGGTCGACGACCAAAGCAAGCTGCATGCTCACGGATTTCAAGCTCCCTGCAATCGTCTCGACGCAATGCCTCACGAGATTGTGAGGAGGGCCCTCAGCAGCCGTTCATGCCCTGTTCAACTGGCGCACGCATTTTAGGGGCGCAAATTGAAAGGGCAGAAAATGAAAAAACTCTCTGTTGTCGTCTTGGCTGCGCTAACCGCTTTCTCGGGCGTTTTGCCCGCCGGTGCAGCACCGTTCAACGTCGCTCCTCCGCATGCGAGCGCAACCGCTGATGTGCACGAGGTCCAGCACCGGCGCGACGGTCATGACCGGCGCCATGACTATCGGCGCGCTCCGCCACGCCATGGCTGGCATAACGGTCACAGGGGCTACAGAGACCATCGACCGGGCTATCGTCGTCACAATGATGGTTGGTGGTATCCGCTGGCTGCGTTCGGAGCCGGGGCCATCATCGGTGGGGCGATTGCAAGCCCTCCGAGATATGCGCCTCCGCCGCCGCGGTCGAACTACGCCTCAGCTCATGTCGAATGGTGCGCATCGCGCTATCGCACCTACAGGGCGTACGACAACACGTATGTCCCGCAGGTCGGCTACAGAGCGAAATGCGTCTCGCCCTATTACTGACCCGATAGGCCCGCCCGCCGCGGCAACCGCGGCGGGCAATTTTTTGGGCGCCGCTAGCGCTCCCAGCGACCTTCGTACTTGAATGCAGGGGCCTTCTTCAGTTCTTCCTTGGACGCGTTCATCACGGCCGTCCACTTCTTGTCGTTTTCCAGGTAGGTGACTTTTACCGCCGACGGGCCGACCATGACGTAGTGGTCACCCATGCCAAGAAAACCGCCGACCGAGACGACATACCCGTTCAGTTTGCCCTCGCCGATGACGAGGTCCTTGATTTCCCCGATCGTCTCGCCGGCATCGTTGGTGATGTTAAGGCCGATGAGGTTGTAGCTCAGGACGTCTGTCGGCTGGGCCGAGACGAAGGTCTCGGTCGTCGTTGTTTGTGCCGTCTGGGCGTGAGCCGCACTGACAAGCATCGTCGTCGTAGCAAGTGCAATCCATAAATTTCGCATGGCGACCACCTCCGGTGAAACTCCCCCAACGTCGGTGACGCGACCAGAGTTCCGGGCGGAAGCGACGAGTTTACAAGAATCAGCGATCGATTCGTTGCGGTGAACGAGCGGCTTGCCCGCTTTTGAGCAGGGCGCAGCATCCGGCGTCTCATCCGGTAGACCACGCGGCGCTCCGCCGACGCATGCCGTCATTGGGCGGCCTTTTCGACCGACCGTCCAGCAGACTGCGTCGCGTTGACAGTGTTGGCGGTGTCCTGCCCCATTCCTCTGATGGTATTGGCGCATCCGGAAAGCATCGAAATGGCGATGCAGATGATGCCGATGCCGGCGATTGTTGACTTGGTCATGGCAGATGTCCTCTGGAAGACTTGGGGACAATGCGACAACTGAGCGGCTTTCCCAAAGTGCCCGGCGTTGTGGGCAAACGCCGGGCAAAAGCACGGTTGGAAGCAAGTGGCGGAAGGGAGCCGCCACAGTTAAGGTATACCCTTCACCTGCCATCATTGCGATAGCCAAATGGAACTACTCGCGTAGACCGATCGAGCGACCGGCGGAAGCTCAGCTCCCGCCGGTCACGCTCGACCGCCAAGTCAAGCCGGTGCCCCGATTGGGGCCCCGACCGGCATGGTGTGCATCTCTTCCTGACAGGTGAATGAACGTCGGCGTTGGTAGAGGCGGGTGCGGGCGCGTGTCCCATCGGCTGCTGCCGGTTTCGTCCGGCCTCCCGACAACACCAGTCCGTCGAGCACTCGGTCGTTGTCTAAACATCAGAAAACCATGTGCTTCCTCGGTCGAAATAGCCTCCACGCCGGTGCTGTGGGGAACGAATACATCGTTTTTAGCAGAAGGCCACGAATATCTGAGTGCACCCGGACGTAGTACCTCGCAATGCAATACAAACGAGGATAGTGCACATGGCATTCCATCTTTTCACGTCAGACTCCATCGGCGCAGGCGTACAAGCCACTCTTGCAAACTGGGACGATCTCTATGTTGCCGCCGGGGTGACGGTCGCTCGAACAGAGGCCACAGTTGGTGTCGACGCCACGATTCTCGGCACAGGCGGTCAGCACCGGGTGGACATTGCCGGCACCGTTCTCGGTCCGGAAGTCGCGATCGATATCGGCGATTCGAGGGATGATGCCGATAACATCGTGAGCATCGCGGCAAGCGGCGTTGTGAGAGGGTACGATTTCGCTTCGGCCGCCGTTCGTATGAACGGGACCAGAAGCGAGCTCATCAACGCCGGCGATTTATGGGGGTGGAGCTCGGGCGTCATCATGTGCTCCTACGGTGACACGACGTCGAAGATCACAAACACCGGCACGATCGCAAGCAGCAGTAACGGCATTGTCAGAGTTGGCTTGGCCGAGATCGATGGGATCATTTCAGTCGACAACAGCGGGACCATTTCCGGAAAGGCTTCCTCGTACAGCGGAGGCAATGCCATCGCAAAGGATCTCATCACGAACGCCGGCCGCATGAACGGAGACATTTTTTTATACCGTGGCGATGACGTCTACAACGGCACGAACGGACGACTGTCGGGTTGGGTCTATGGCGGAGAAGGCAACGACGAGATCCGCGGCGGCATCGACAACGACACCTTTGACGGCGAAGCGGGTAACGACAAGCTCTATGGCGGTGTCGGCAACGACACGCTCAACGGCGGTGCGGACAAGGATCTACTGGACGGCGGCGTCGGCGCGGACACGATGTCCGGCGGCCTGGGGAACGACACCTTTGTCGTCGACAGCACCGGTGACAAGGTGATCGAAAAGGCTGATGAGGGCACCGATCTCGTCCAGGCGTCGATCTCCTACACCCTTGGCGCAAACGTCGAGAACCTGACGCTGACCGGCACGGGGAAGATCGACGGCACCGGCAACAGCCTGGCCAATGTCCTTGTCGGCAACGCCGCCAACAACGTTCTCGACGGCAAGTCCGGTGCCGACAAAATGCAGGGCGGCGGCGGCAATGACACCTATATGGTCGACAATCTCGCCGATGCCGTAGTGGAGAAAGCAAACCAAGGCATCGATCTCGTCAAAGCATCCGTCAGCCATAGCCTTTCAGCCAATGTCGAAAACCTTGCGCTGACGGGGACGGGAAACATCGACGGCACTGGCAACGGGCTTGCCAACGTGATCAAGGGAACCGCAGGGATCAATACGCTGAAGGGTGGTGCCGGCAACGATACGCTGATGGGCGAAGCCGGCAACGACCGACTCCATGGCGGTGCGGGAGCAGACAAACTCTACGGCGGATCCGGGGCCGACACCTTCGTTTTCGCGGCGATAGGTGACTCCACGGTGACTGCGAGCGACGTCATCTACGACTTCAACCGCACGCAGAAGGATAAGATCGACCTCAAGGCGATCGACGCCAGCACGAAGACCGGCGGCGACCAGGCCTTCACCTTCATCGGCACGGAGGCCTTCCACAAGAAGGCCGGTGAACTGCGCTACGAGATCAAACGCGGCGACACCTACATCCACGGCGACGTCAACGGCGATGGAAAGGCCGACTTTTCGATGGTGCTAGATCTCGCGCTGGCAATGAGCAAGGCGGACTTCGTCCTCTGAAGCGGATAATCGCGGACATCAAAAGGCCCGGCGCAGTTGACGCCGAGCCATTGGGAAAGTCACAATTCGATCGGCTAGGCCGCAACAACTTCGGCCCGCTTCGCAAGCCGTACATGGATCTTGTCGATCGGGTCGTTGTCCGCCGCGAAGGGGTGGATCGCTAACCGAAGCAGGGCTCTAAGATGATCACGCCCGCGGCAATGCAGGATCGGTGCCACAGGTGCCATTGCCGGTATCGTCCCATCCGGGAACAGACGCATGACTTCGGCAAAATTCGAGAATGCTTCGTGATTGTCTGCCTCGAGAAGAAGCGTCTCTGCCGGTACGCCTTCGGCGACCACCACCTCATGGCTATCGAGCAGAATATGATAGTACTCGATGGTGTCACGCCCCACCGGCAGGGCAGGGGCGATCGTTGTCCCGTTGACGAGATCCTTCGCCCTGATCAGCACGCCATCGATCAGCAGAGCGTGATGGGGAGAGACATAAAGATCGCTATGCGGCATGTTGTCTTCCAGGGCATGGCGAGAAATTCGGATAGGCAGGGCTTCCCTGTTCCGGGACACCCCGAAGGCCTGCCGACCGATCCACTTGATTGCCATCGATCGGCCGCGGGCGGTGCGAACGAGATCGCCAGCCTTTAGACTTTCGACGGCGATTTCGCCCGCCGGTGTCGCAATCATGGTTCCACGCAAGAAGCAGCGGTGGCGACCTCTACCCCTCCCGCCGTGCGCTGAGGCTAGCCCGGCGATCAGCGATGGAAGCGCTGCCAGGCCACCGACCGTCGCAATCTTGGTGCCAGCCGATGCAGCAAGCCCCAGAAAATGGCGTCTCGCGCGATTGATCTTGTCTGTTGATGAGAACATCACTCGGCTCCTTCGTTGGGCTTGCCCCCCGTCCTGGCACACCGTGAGTGGAATTTTCAGAATGGCGCGCTTCTAATCCCCGGATCAACCTGCCTGTTCGCAGCTTGAGTTTCCCAAAATGGATGCGGGGCCCACCAAAGGGTGTAGATAAGTTGTACCGACCCGAGAGGAGACCGCGAACGACCCGACGACCTGTCGGATCGCTTGGCTAGGCGTCACCAACATCAGTCATGGTTGCCGGCGTCAGAGCTTCCTCTTGACCGTGCTTGGTGCTGGGCGCGCCGCGCCGCCGATGAAGCGGGCCAGCCTAGCTGCCACTGCAGCCAAATGCAGCGGAACACAGAGGCGTACGTCCGCTGCGCGACCTCAATGGGATTTGCTGGAAGCAGACCTTGGTGTGGCCACTTCGGATCATGCCGATCTGGATCGCAGCCGCCCTGGACAGGTCGAGCACCCGGCCGCGCACGAACGGTCCGCGATCATTGATGCGTACGACGACGCTGCGGCCGTTGCTGGCATTGGTGACTTTCAGCTTCGTTCCGAAGCGAAGCGTCTTGTGGGCTGCCGTCAGGTGCGCCGGGTTCATGCGCTCACCGGAAGCCGTCTTTGAATGGAGGGCATACCAGGATGCGCGGCCACAGCCATCAGCCGCCGCGACGCATGGAAAAAATGCGTCGATGATCAGTGCGGCAACTGCGGCAGTAGCGAACGCGATCGACATCATCCTTTTTTCCAGTCGTGAAGTTTAACGGCCGCCCACTCGCGCCGCGGCTAGGCGAGGAACTCCTCAACCAGGGTTGGGTTCCAAGTGTGCTCCGGTACCCATGATGGTGCTGGAACAAACAAATCTCGGTGGGGGTTATGCCCCAGGTCAGACACCAGTGAACGAGGAACGGACAATGAAAACCGCCGTTTTTGGAGCCATTGCATTAATTGTGGCAGCGCCCGCTGCCTGGGCGCAGAGCAACGCACCGGCCGCAAAGCCGGGTGACAAGCCTGCGATCGTGACGCCGGGCGAGCAGAACCCGGCAGCACCGGTGACCGGCGAGAACAGCTTTACAGAAGATCAAGCCAAGGCGCGGATCGGCGACGCCGGCTACACCGGCATCTCGGATCTGGCCCTCGACGACACCGGCGTATGGCGCGCCAAGGCGATCAAGGATGGAAAGCCCGTCGTCGTTTCGCTCGACTACCAGGGCAACATCGTTGCCAATTGAAGACGAGGAGCACTGCCATGAGGACCGCAACAGGACTGTTCGACACGTACGAAGATGCCCGGCGCGCTGTCACCGACCTTGAGGCCGCGGGGATACCGGCTGACGACATCAGCATTGTTTCCCACGCTGGCGGCGCGGACAAGTCGTACGCCGCGGAAGGGCTAGGGGCGGGGGCCGGCCTCGGCGCGCTCGCCGGCGGTGCAGGGGGACTGCTGGCCGGACTGGGGCTCATGGCGATACCCGGCGTCGGGCCTGTTGTCGCAGCAGGTTGGCTGGCGGCAACTGCGGCTGGCGCAGCGGCCGGTGCCGCCGCTGGCGGCGCAGCCGGAGGGATTATCGGCGCGTTGATAAACGCGGGTATCTCCGAGGAAGAGGCGGACATCTATGCCGAAAGTGTCCGTCGCGGTGGGGCGATGGTCGTTGCCAAGGTCAGCGACACGCAAATGGCCGAGGCGGAGGACATTCTTCAAAATGCCAACCGCGTGGATGTTGCCTCGCGCGGCCTCGCATATCGGGAGGCGGGATGGAGCCGTTTCGACGAGTCCTCCCCTCCATATAGCGCTACGGAAATTGATGAGGAGCGCCGTCGCTGGCGTGCGGAACCATAGTCGCCCCTGAGATAAAAGAGACCACGTTTGACCGAGTATCGCCGGATGTTGACCTGGTCTATGTCAATGACAGCGAACCAGGCATCCGGCGAGAGAAGCGCGGGCGTGGGTTTTGTTACCGCTTGCCCAGCGGCGAAGCGGTGAGCGATCCGGCGATAAAGGCAAGGATCGCGTCGCTTGGTTTGCCACCCGCCTACACGGATGTGTGGATTTGCCTGCACGAGAACGGCCATTTGCAGGCAACGGGCTACGACGCGCGCGACCGTAAACAGTACCGATATCACAACGACTGGCAGGCACTTCGCAGCACCGACAAATTCGGACAGTTGATTCCGTTCGCAAGAGCTTTGCCGCGGTTCAGGCGGATCGTCCGACGACACCTCGAGGGACCTGTCTACAGCGCCGATACGGTTCTGGCGGGTTTGGTCACGTTGCTGGACGAGGAGCATCTGCGGGTCGGAAGCCAGGCCTACGCCGTGCAAAATCGCACCTACGGAGCCACCACCCTGTTGAAGCGCCATGTCCGACTCGACGAGGAACGGATTGAACTGAGTTTCGTCGCCAAGGGTGGCAGGCGCATACGTCGCGTGCTTCGTAATCCTCGGCTGCACCGAATCCTGGAGGCTGTGGCCGACCTGCCGGGGCGGCAGTTGTTTGTCTGCAGGAAAGAAGACGGTACGGTTCATCCGATTGATTCCGGCAGGTTGAACGCTTATTTGGCCGAGCATTTGGGCGCCGGGATCACGGCCAAGACATTTCGGACCTGGGCGGGGAGCGTTGCAGCCTTTGCGGCGGCGCGGGACGCATTGGAACGGGGAGAAAGGCCCACCATCCGCCGGATGTGCGAAGCGGCCGCGGCTACGCTGCACAATACGCCGGCAATCTGCCGCTCAAGCTACATTCACCCGGATATCATTGCACTGGCAGAGCGCGATGGTTCGCCCCCGGACCTCGGCGAACCTCGGGCCCTTGCGGGGCTGCGGGCGGAGGAAAATCGGCTGTTGGGTTTCTTGCTGCGCTCCAGCGACAACGATATCGCATCGCAGACGATGCCGACCTCTGTCGCGCGGCGATAGAAGCGCTGCTGTTGCGGGGACGGGCCTCTCGGAAAGCGGATCTGCCCGAGTGCCTCTGCTGGGTGGCTACGCCGCTCTCAAGTCCGCCTTCGCGATCGCGAGCTCGCGCGTCACGCGTTCAACATCACCCTCCACCTGCAAAACCTGTATGAGATTGTCATTCAGATCCGCGATTTTGACCTCACGGGCCAAACTGTTGCTGATGGCCCTGCGAACAAAGTTCTCGTCGCTCTCGTTCGGTGATCGTGTCAGCGCCTGAACGGCCTGGAGGATGGGGCTTGGAAAGCCCTCGGCCGCGAGCCGGTCAATCGACCAGGAGCGTGTCTTCTCCACAACGTCGTGAAGATAGGCGACTGTCTTCTCATCGGTGGACGCAACGTTTTCGGCGACGCGCCTGCAGTGCTCGAAATATGGCTCGCCGGCCTTGTCCAGCTGTCCTTGGTGCGCTTCATGTGCGATCTCGATCGCGCGGTTCAGCATCTCATTATCGTGCATGGTCGGCCTCCTGCGCCTGGACCTTGGCGAGGAATTGCAGGCCGCAACTTTTGTTCCTCCCAACCCGTTGGATCACCAAAAATGTTTGCCGGAGCGGAACCAGGCAACGTCCAAGCTGTTTCCATTTACCTGTCAAAGAGGAGGCATTCCCATGCCCGCAAAGTCAAAAGCCCAACAAAAGGCCGCCGGCGCCGCCCTGGCTGCGAAGCGCGGCGATATGAAAAAGAGCGAACTCAAGGGTGCTTCGAAAGAAATGGAAAAATCCATGACCGAGAAACAGCTCGAAGAGTTTGCTTCCACAAAGCGCAAAGGCAAACCGGAACACGCCAAATAACCGGAGACACGGCTCACGGAGGCCGAAATGCCCACTGCATGGGTGACGGCTCGGCAAACCCTGTGATGTTCGTTAAGATCCGCGCTTTCTTGGAGTTCTCTGCTGGCGTAGTGCGACGGCAGATTGGCGGACTACTTCGGAGATGCGCAGGTACTGTTCGGACAGCGGGCTCGCCTTCCGCCAGATCATGCCGATCGTCCGCGAAGGTTGAGGCGGCTCGAAACGGGCGACGGAAACCGGCGCTGACCGTGTTTCCACAGCAACGGCCATTTCCGGAATGAGGGTGACGCCGATGCCGGCGCCGACCATCTGGACGAGCGTCGATAAGGAGCTGCCGTCGAGCAGTTCCCGCGGTCGCGCCGATTGCAGGTTGCAGAACGACAGCGCCTGTTCGCGAAAACAATGCCCCTCTTCGAGCAGGAGCAGGCGCATTTCGCCGAGCATCTCGCGATCGGGCACCGGCTTTCCCGCGTCGTGGCCCGGCCGCACGAGCACGAAGTTTTCCTCGAACAGGGCAACCTCGGTGAGCGAGGGTTCGGACACGGGCAGGGCGACGATGGCCGTGTCGAGCCGGCCTTCCGTCAATTCCTGGATCAGCTTCTGCGTCTGGGTCTCTCGCACATGGATGTCCAAGCCGTCATGCAGCCGCGCAAGGTCGCCGATGATCCTGGGCAGCAGGTATGGCGCCACCGTCGGGATCACGCCCATCCGCAACCGTCCCACCAGTTGCTGCCGCGACGCGCGCGCCAGATCTTCCAGCTCGTCAACGGAGCGCAGTATATCGCGGACACGCTCGGCGAACCCCTCGCCGAAGCTGGTCAAGCGGATCTGCCGGGCGCCTCGTTCGAATAGCTCGGCGCCCAGTGTTTCCTCCAGTTCCTTGATCTGCACCGACAGCGCTGGCTGGGAGATCGCGCAGGCATCCGCTGCGCGGCCGAAGTGACCGTGCCGGGCGAGCGCCTCGAAGTAGCGAAGTTGTTTCAGCGTCAAATTCATCATAACTATCTCTTATCACAGTTATCAGGAAATCCAACTTCGGATTATCGGGCTGGTTTGCTACAGATCGAAGGCGGGGAGGAGAAGTCTCGTTCGCTGGCGTCGAACAGATTGCCGGCGGCAGTGACCCATCCCCTACACGGCCATGGAATCGACCGCCTTTTGGGGGTAACTTCCTGTGCAGCAAGTCCAACCAACGCAGCCACGACCGGAGAATTGAAATGGATACAAAGACTGAGAAGATCGAGAGCAAGTGCCCGGTCGCGCACACGAAGGCGGGCAAGGGGAACCGGGACTGGTGGCCGAACCAGCTCGATCTCCAGGTACTTCATCAGCATTCACGCCTGTCCAATCCGATGGACGAGGCGTTCGACTATGCCAAGGAGTTCGAAAGCCTCGACCTCGACGCTGTGATCAAGGACCTTCACGCCCTGATGACGGACTCGCAGGATTGGTGGCCGGCCGACTTCGGTCACTACGGGCCGCTGTTCATCCGCATGGCCTGGCACAGCGCGGGCACCTACCGGATCGGCGACGGGCGCGGTGGCGCCGGCGCCGGCCAGCAGCGGTTCGCCCCGCTCAACAGCTGGCCGGATAACGTCAACCTCGACAAGGCGCGCCGCTTGCTGTGGCCGATCAAGCAGAAATACGGCCGGAAGATCTCCTGGGCGGACCTGATGATCCTGACCGGCAACGTCGCCTTGGAGTCGATGGGCTTCAAGACCTTTGGCTTTGCTGGCGGGCGCGCGGATGTCTGGGAGCCGGAAACGGATATCTACTGGGGGCCGGAAGGCACGTGGCTGGCCGACGAGCGCTATAGCGGCGAGCGTGACCTCGACAACCCGCTCGCGGCCGTGCAGATGGGCCTGATTTACGTCAATCCGGAAGGTCCCAACGGCAATCCGGATCCGCTTGCCGCGGCACGCGATGTCCGCGAAACCTTTGCCCGGATGGCGATGAACGACGAGGAGACCGTCGCGCTGATCGCCGGCGGACACACCTTTGGCAAGACCCATGGCGCCGGTGATGCTGCTGCGGTGGGGCCCGAGCCGGAAGCCGCCGACATCGAACAGCAAGGCCTCGGCTGGGCGAGCAGCTTCGGCACCGGCAGGGGCGGCGACACGATCGGTAGCGGTCTGGAGGTTACCTGGACTTCGACGCCGACCAAGTGGAGCAACAACTTCCTTTGGAACCTGTTCGGTTACGAATGGGAACTGACGAAGAGCCCGGCCGGCGCACACCAGTGGACGCCGAAACATGGCATGGGCGCTGGGACCGTGCCGCATGCGCATGACAAGTCGAAGCGTCAAGCTCCGTCCATGCTGACCACCGACCTGGCCCTGCGCTTCGACCCGGAATACGAGAAGATCGCGCGGCGCTTCCTCGAAAATCCCGACCAGTTTGCCGATGCGTTTGCCAGGGCATGGTACAAGCTCACCCACCGCGACATGGGCCCGATCGCGCGCTATCTCGGCCCGCTCGTCCCGAAGGAGGTGCTGTCGTGGCAGGATCCCATTCCGGCGGTTGATCATGAACTGATCGGCGAGCAGGACGTGGCGGCGCTCAAGGCCAAGATCCTTGCGGCGGTGCCGTCGGTGCCGCAGCTGGTGTCGACCGCTTGGGCTTCGGCATCGACGTTCCGCGGCTCCGACAAGCGCGGCGGCGCGGACGGCGCACGCGTCCGGCTTGCGCCGCAGAAGGACTGGGAGGTCAACCAGCCTGCCCAACTGGCGGCCGTCTTGGAGAAGCTCGAAGCGATCCAGCGGCAGTTCAACGGGGCGCAGTCGGGCAGCAAGAAGGTCTCGCTTGCCGACCTGATCGTTCTTGGCGGCGCTGCTGCGGTCGAAAAGGCGGCGAAGGATGCCGGCTACGACGTGAAGGTACCCTTCGCGCCGGGCCGCATGGATGCCTCTCAGGAACAGACGGACGTGGCATCCTTTGCCCCGCTCGAGCCGATGGCGGACGGCTTCCGCAACTATGTCCGCGGCGGGCTGCGCCTGCCGCCGGAGATGGCACTGGTGGACAAGGCGCAGCTGCTGACGCTGACCGCACCGGAAATGACGGTTCTCGTCGGCGGCCTGCGCGTGCTCGGCGCAAATGCCGGCGACAGCACGCATGGCGTCTTCACCTCGCGGCCGGGCACGTTGACGAACGACTTCTTCGTGAACCTGCTCGACATGGGCACGCAGTGGAAGGCGGTCTCTGAGGCCAGGGACGTGTTCGAAGGACGCGACCGGAACACAGACGAGGTGAAGTGGACCGCCACCCGCGTCGACCTCATTTTCGGCTCGCATTCGCAGCTTCGGGCCCTCGCCGAAGTCTACGGCAGTGCCGACGCAGGGGAGAAGTTCGTGAGGGACTTCGTCTCGGCGTGGACCAAGGTGATGAACGCCGATCGTTTCGATCGGGCCTGATCCATATATAAGAACTTTCGGACGCAGCCGATGGACGGCTGCGTCTGATCGATGCAACGGTCTATGGCCAATCCGAGGCGGTGGAGACAATTGCCCTTGAGCTTTGTCCCAGTCATGGCGTGCCGACTAATTCGGGGTCGGTAACCGCATTTCAATGCTTGGCGTGTAGCGTCAATCCATGTCCTGGAATGTCCTCCGAAAAGCACTCGTGACGACGGTGCTGAGCTTCGTAATGCTTGCATCTCTGCACGCTGCCCCCCTTGGCGCTGCTGAATCTGTGAACATTCGCAGCTCGTGCTGGATGTCCAGCAGTCTATCGGACGCCTTGGTCACCGTCATCCGCTCGCCCGGGCGCTGGACCTGCGGAGATCGGACCTATTCGCTCGAAGGCGAGCGGACGCTGCTGCGGTTTGAAATCGGTCCAGACGATGCTCTTCCCCAATACCTCTTTTCAAGGCGAAGTGCGCTCACGGCTGTGCATCTGCTGGCAATCGATCGAGACGGCGCAATGCGCCAGACCTCTGTGCCGGCGGGTGACCTGTCTAGCGCCCTGTCTGGCGGGTACTTCAAGGCCGCTCTGCCGGAGATAACCCGCGACACACGAGAGGTCGTTGTCGCGTTCGATCTGCCGAGCCACCGGATGACGCTGGAGAGAGCCTATCTGTCACCGTCTGACCTCGTTCTGAGCCCGGACTTTCTGCGCTCCCTGCTCCTCCTGGCCACCCTTGCCGGAATGCTGTCCATGCCGCTCATTTTCAACGCGGCCTTCTACCGGATCCTGCGCGAGCCATTCGTGCTGTGGCATTCGATGCTCACTATCTCCTTGCTGCTGACCATCCTGGTGACTTCCAGTCTTGCAGTTGTTCTCTTCGATCCGCCGGCCATGACGTTGAGCTGGATGACGACGGTGATCTTCGGTCTCTCGGTCGCTTGCGGAGCGATGTTCACCCACAGTTTCATCGAACCCGGCAGCATGCATCCGTTCCTGCGTCGGGCGCTGCTCTATTGCGCCGCTTGGGCGATGCTTCTCAGCACGGCTCACGCGGCATTTCCGTTCGTGGGGCGCTCTGTTCAGTCGACAGTGTACACGGCGGCTTTTGCGCCGGTGGTCGTCATTTTCATATTGTCGGTTGCCGACGCGCTGCGGCGCGGAAGTCGCGCCGCCAAGTTCCAGGCGGTCGGCTATATGCCCATAGTTTTGGCCGGATTGGTGCGCTTGGTTACGGGCGTGGTTCCCTGGTTGCAGAGCAGCGATGCCATGCTCCTGTTCTATGTGGGTTGCGTATGCGAAGTCCTGTTCACCACGCTCGGCGTGGCAGACCGCTTCATGACGATCAAGCGCGAGCGAGACCACGCACGCTTCGAAGCTGACGTGCTCGAGCGCCTGTCCGAACGTGACGCACTGACGGGATTGCTCAACCGGCGGGCAATCGAGCAGAATTTTGCGAAGTTCCGAGCCGACGGCTACCGCACACTTGCCGTGCTCGACCTGGATCACTTCAAGCCGATCAATGATATTCACGGCCACGTGGTCGGCGATGCCGTGCTGAAAGCCGTGGCCGACGCGCTCCAGGCGGACCCGAAGGTTCATGCGTTCCGCCTCGGCGGCGAGGAATTCGTGCTGCTTGTGCGGGGAGAAGATGCCCAGGTTCGGGCGGAGCGCCGGCGCCAGGCGATTCCCGCGGTCGTCGCCAATGCCGTTCCAGGACTTGGGCGACCCGTGACTGCCAGCATGGGCATGACGGATGCGCCACCAAATGCTGATGCGCAGTTCGCAGAGCTCTACGAAGAAGCTGACAAGCTCCTTTACAAAGCCAAGCTTGCCGGCCGCAATCGAACCAAAGCAGCATCGGTGCGAGAATCGAACCATGAGATGGATCCAGTCTTCGGTGCTGTGGCCAGGCGGAGCTGACGGATTTGACCAAGGTGAATGCTGCCGCGATGGAAACGACGGCCGCTGAACTGCGCTTCGTTTTTCTCGACGTGCGGCAGTCCGTCCACACCGCCTAGATGTTGAAGGGCATCGCCGGCGGACAGTAGGCGACGCGTGGTTGCGTGGCCGGCACGTAGAGCGGGTGCCGCGGATACCCGGTCCCGGTCAGGCCGAGGCAGTCGATGTGGCGGCCGGCAATCGACAAGACTTGCCCTGCACGCGCCTGTGCCAGCGGATGTGCCCCCCAGGCGGCGATGATGGCACGGCGGCGTGCCGATGAAAGTGCTGCGCAAATTCTAGCCAAGTGGAAGTCATTATCCGGCCCGACTGGGTCTGCAACGCCCATCAGTTCCTTGGGTTTCGTGGCGCACTGCGCATAGAGGTTGACGACGATCAGCGCCCCGTAGCCCCAGAACCGGGTAAAGCACATGCACCGCCGGATGGTCGCATCGTCGACGTCGCCGTCCGCCCTTGACGGATTGAGCATGATCCAGACGAGTTGCCCGCCATCCTCGGACCAGCGTCGGTCGAGCGTGTAGCGATAGCGGCCGCAACGGGAAAAGACCGCGGCCCGCTCGCAGGGCGGAAAAGCCCGTCCCGGGCTCACGGGCGGGCCTTCGGTCCACGGCCAAGGCAATCGGGGCAGTGCTGCTTCAGCCATTCCACGGAGCGGCCCTGTTGCTTTTCGATGTGGCCAGCCGGTGTTTCGCCACTTTCGAACTCGTTTGTCGCGCAAGAGGCAAGGGCAGCCAGAACGAACAGGACGATCCCTTGTTTCATTGTTGCCTCATGCACCGTGCTCGGCAAAAGCGGGCATTTTACATCAGCCGCTGCCTTGAGGCGATGCTTGGGCGTGCGGTGATGTGCCGGCTGAAGTTTCACCGGAGCCGGCGTGCTTTCTTTAGTCTGTGCAACTCTGGAGCGGTGTTTTTCTCGCTGAGCCCAACGTAATTTGTACTGGGACCTACAGTTGTCGGTTAGTTGCAGCCAACACAGCGGCAGGAAACTATGCGGCACAGCATGCTAAAAGCTATCCTGTTTGCCGATGCTGTGCAGTATAGCCAGCATATGGCGGTGGACGAGCCGTCGACGGTTGAATCCATCCAGCGTTGTTTTGATGTATTTCGCACGCTTGCGCCTCAATACAGAGGTGAAGTCCTCAAGACGATGGGGGATGGTGCGCTCGCGGACTTCGAATCTGCGGTTGAAGCGCTTCGCTTTGGCTTGGAGGTCCAGAGCCGATTTCGCGAGATGGATGCGGCCCTTGCCCCCGATCGAAGAATAGACTTTCGAATAGGAATCGATCTTGGTGAGGTCCAATTTCGCGACGGAGAACTGTTCGGCCACATCGTCAACGTCGCCGCACGCCTGCAGTCGCTCGCTGAGCCGGGCAGCATCTGCATCTCGCAGGCGGTGTTTGACCAGGTGCATCGCCAAGTCGCCGCGACCTATCGCAGTCTCGGCCCCCAGGCCCTCAAGAATATCCCTCGCCCTGTTCTTGCCTATCAGGTCCAAGCGGGGGAGGAAAATGCGCAGGTTCGGGATGACCGACTGTTCCGCAGGCTGACGATCTCGGTCCTCGATCAGTTTTCCGTCCGGAGTTCCCTCGGTGAAGAGTTGACACCCGGTTCGCTGAAGGCACGGGCGCTGCTCGGCTATCTCGTTCTTAGCCATCGCTCTGGCGAGATGCGGGAGCGTTTGGCCGGACTTCTCTGGAGCGACCGGAACCGCATGGCGGCGCGGCACGCGCTTGCCGCTGTTCTAAAGCAGATCGGCGAGGCGTTCAGGCGAGCCGGCTCGGATGCTCTGACGAGCGGCAGCGACAAGGTCAGCGTGGCGCCCGCCGGCCTGGACGTCGACCTGCTCTCGATCAGCGAGGCGTTGGCACAAGGCTCAGTCTCGAATGCCTTGCTGGAGGGCCGTGTCTCGCCGGACGGCATACTGGCCGGGCTCGATCATGTCGATGACGTTTTCGCGTCATGGTTGCGCGTGGCAAGGCATCGCTGGCGAGAGCGCCTTGTCGAGCAACTGGAGCGATGCATCGAGCGCTTCGGCGGCGACGTGGTGTCGATGAAGCATGCCGCAACTGCGCTGCTCGCCATTGACCCAAGTCACGAGCGCGCCGCCTGCGTGCTGATGCGCGCCTATGCCTCTGAGGGGCAGGGGGCGGCGGCGCTGCGCGTCTATCGCGCGCTCGCCGACGTGCTGTCGTCCGAGTTCGGTATCGGTCCTTCCCCGGAGGCCGAGGAGATCGTCGCCGCTATCCGGTCCGGTCGCTCCGGGGCAGGCGCGATCGCGGCTCCGTCGGTCATCGCAAAGGGGCAGGCCGGCCGCTTGCCGGTCATCGAAGTCCGCCCGTTCGTTGCCCCCGACGCCATGATCGCCTCGGCCCATCTTCTGAGCGGGTTCCGTGCCGATATCATCGGGTGCCTGACCAAGTTCCGCGAATGGGTGATCATCGAGGATCAGGACAATGCGCTGGCCGAGCCGGGCAATGCGACGATCGACTACATGCTCGACGCACGCTCGCCGGTGGGCGAGGGCGTGGTGGTCGTCACGCTCATCGAGGTCAAGAGCAACCACGTCCTTTGGAGCGAGCGTTTCCCGCTGGCGCTGGAGGACTGGATCCAGACCTCGGCAGGGATTGCGCGACGGATCGCGGCGACGCTGGATATCTACCTTTCAGCCGAGCGCGTGTCTGGCAGTCACGGGCGGCGCGATCTCTCGCTCTCCGCCTACGACGCCTGGCTGCGCGGCGAGAACCTGCTGCTGCGCTGGGCCCCGGAGGCGGAAGCCGAAGCGGAAGTGTTGTTTCGTGAGGTCATCCAGACGATGCCGCAGTTCGCCCCGGCCTATTCCAGCCTCGCCAGCATCTTCAATGTCCGCCACCTGATCGTGCCGGGATTTCGTCGCGATCCACAGCTTGCGGCCGAGGCCCTCCGCCTTGCTCAGACGGCTGTGCAGCTCGATCCGCTCGAAACACGCGCCCACCTGACGCTTGCCTGGTCCTGTATCATGGCCGGCCGCTTCGAGCAGGCGGCGATCCACTATGACCTTGCCTTCGAGCTCAATCCCAACAACCCCCGCACGCTGCTTTCCTGCGCCCACGGACTTGCCTTTCTCGGTGATAGTGACAAGGCGGCGTCACTTGAGCGGCTGGCGCTGGAACTCTCGCCGGTGGTGGCTTCCTATCAATGGGGGTACATTGCCGGCATCCACTTCATCGCCGAGGACTACGCGGGGAGCGTATCGGCGGCTGAAAGAGGCGCCGGAAGCCTGCTCGACCTGCACGCGTGGCGTGCGGCTGCGCTGGCGCATCTAGGGCGGCCGCGCGAGGCGGGCGAAGCCTCGGCGGAATTCCTTGCCTCGGTGCGCCGGCAATGGGGGGACGCAGCACCGGACGATCCGGGCATCGTCTCGTGGGTGCTCCACGGTCTGCCGTTCAAGGACGAGAAGTGCAGGCAGCGGTTTGTGCATGGCCTTCGCATTGCCGGGCTGAATACCGAATAGACGGGAGGGTGAGATGAAAAGCCTGATCAGGATGATTGCACTTTCGTTCGCGCTCGTTGCCCTCGGTGTGTCGACCGTGCGCGCCGAGCCGATCAAGATCGGTATTGCTGCGGAGCCCTATCCGCCCTTCGCCTCGCTCGACGCGTCGGGCAAGTGGGTCGGCTGGGAGATCGAGTTCGTGAACGCGCTCTGCGACGAGGCGAAGCTCGACTGCGTGCTGACGCCGATCGCCTGGGACGGCATCATCCCGGCGCTCAACACCGGCAAGATCGATGTCATTGCTGCGTCGATGTCGATTACCGACGAGCGTAAGAAACTGATCGACTTTTCCGATCGCTACTATCGGTCGCCCGTGCGCATCGTCGGCCTGAAGAGCAAGAAGATGGACGCGACGCCGGCGGGGCTGAAGGGGCTGGTGCTCGGGGTCCAAGCCTCGACGACCCACGAAGACTATGCGCGCAAGCATTTCGCCGACTCTGTCGCCGAGGTGAAGATCTACCAGACGCAGGACGAGGCACAGCAGGATCTGGTCGCCGGGCGCATCGATGCCATCCAGGCCGAGGCGATCGGGCTTGATGCGTTCCTGGCGGCGGACCCGGGAAAGTCCTGCTGCGAGTTCAAGGGCGACGTTCCGGACGACCCGGAGATCCTTGGGCTGGGTGCCGGACTGGGGTTGCGCAAGGACGACGCCGCGCTGCGGCAGACCCTCAATGCGGCGATCAAGGGGATCCGCGCAAACGGCAAGTACAACGAAATCACGACGAAGTATTTTTCCTTCGACATCTATGGCGATTGAGGCGACCTGAAATTGCGCGCTGTTGTGGTGCCGTGAATCCGGCTACGATGCCGCCCTGATCCGGCCTCGCTGGTCTGGACGGTTGGCTGGCGGAGGCGATCCGATGCACGGTTCTGCGCATGACTTCATCGCAACCGCATTCGACCCGGTCCTGGTCAGCCCTGTGGATTTCCCGGTGGCCTTGAACGTGGCGCTGCCACGGGTCGCCGATAACGCGCCGCTCGAAATTCCGGCCGCGGCCACGCCCGAAAAAGGACGGATTGCCTCGGGCCGAGGCCTGACGGCCGAACAGGCGCAGGTGAGTTGCCTGGGCGAGGCGGCGGAACTCGTGTCGTCCTGCCGCTGGGGAGACGAGGCATTTCATAGCGCGTCCTATGGGATGGTGAAGGAGCGCGCCGTCCACCCGGTTTCGTTGCTGCTTGCGAGCGAAGCTCAATACGAAAAGCGGCAGGAATGGAACGCCAGGCACGGTGAATACGACTGGCTGCCGGAACGCTTCGATGAAGAAGAAATCGTCGATTGGGTTGAGGCGGTCGATCCAAATGGCGGCGCGCCGAAGCTCGTCACCGCTGCCCAAACCTATCTGGGATATGCCGAGACGGGCGAGGCGGGCGCCTTCGCCGTGGCCGACAGCAATGGCTGCGCTGCCGGCGCGGCGCTCGACGAGGCCGTGATCGCCGGATTTCTTGAACTGGTGGAACGCGACGCGATCGCGCTGTGGTGGTACGGCAAGCACGCGCGTCCAGCCGCCGATCCTGCCGAGGCCGACGCGGCGAGGGAGATCCTTGAATGGCTCGCCGACAAGGGGCGCGATTGCCATCTTCTCGACCTGACGTCCGATTTCGGCATACCCGTGCGCGCGGCGATCTCGGCCGATCGAGCCGGCGGCAGTGTTGCGATCGGTGCGAGCGCGCATTTCGATCCCGAGCGTGCGGCGACGTCGGCGTTGACGGAAATGATGCAGAGCTTGCTGTCGCTGGAGATGCGCAAGGCGATACCGACCGAGCCCGGCGATCCGTTCCAGTTCTGGCTGAATTCGGTCAGCTTTCATTCGATGCCGCACTTGTTGCCGTCGGCACGAAGCGAGGGACAGGGGAATGCGGCAATCTCTGCTTCGCTCGATGCCTGCGTGGCGCTCTGCCATGACCGCGGCCTGCGCCTGCTCATGGTCGACCTGACCCGTGCCCGCGTCGGCGTGCCGGTTGCGCGGGTTGTCGTACCGGGCCTGAGGCCGCCGCACGCCCGGTTCGCCGCGGGGCGGCTGTTCGATGTGCCAAAACAGCTAGGCTGGTGCCGAACGCCACCAGCCGTTGCAGAGTTGAACGATGTGCCGATGGCCATTTGAGCCTCGGCTTGCCGCGGCTGCGATCAGCGGCAGCGCCTCAAGAGGATCGTTCCGAGAAGGTAGGCCATTGCTTGCGGTTGGCTCGCCGCCTTGATGTTCGCGACGATGTTGGCAAGATACTGATCGTTCAGTTCCGGCTTCTGTCCCGGTTTGATCATCATGACCTTCTTTGTATTCTTGTTGTCGTCATCTCCCTTCAGCTTGAGATCATACTGGGTTCCGGCCGCGTCTGTCGCGATGAACTTGTTGCTCTGAAAAGATACGGCCCAGTCGTTGTCGCCATATGTGACGCGAACGCCACCTCCCATATTGATGAGTTTCTTGATCCACTCCTCGAAAAGCTTCGTCGGATCTATTGTGGGCGTATACAGTCCATTGAATTCTGTTGCTGCAATGATTGATCCTGCGACTTCATCGTTTCCTTGGTATACCTTGAACGTTGACATTGCCTGGTCCTTTCCTTTGTTGGGCATGTCACTGGTTTGAGAGGCCTGCGAAGGAAATCAGATCTGCAAACGTGTAGTGGTCGGCGGCCGTGGGTTTGAGGTCGGGATCGGGCTTCCACCGGGGTGCGAGGATCGAGTGCTGCGCGGCCTCGATTGCCGCATGCACGGTTTCCATGACGATGCGGCTTCCCATCGGCCCCAGCCGCATTCCGTTGTTTAAGATCGCGGCTTCCTTCAGCGTGTAGAGCAGCAGCGGCGTGCTTTCGGCGAGCGTTCTGGCGCCGCCCCGCGCCTCGCTAAGCAAGGTTCGCACGGCTTCCGGTTCGTCCTTCACGATCTGGTCGGCGGTGAGGACGGGGAAGGTCGGTCCGCCGCGATCCATGACAGCGGCCAAGACTTGCCTTGCGACCGTCTGGCCGCTACTCAAGCGCAGAGACAGACCGCGCAGCAGCGACAGCGTAGCAATGTTGGCGGACGGCAGCAGGCTGCTGGAGGCGAGCGCCGGCAGGGCGATTTCCGGTATCTGCGCCAGCGGATAGGCAAACACCGTGTCGATCCGGGAGGCGAGCAGGGGGGGCTGGCCGGATGAAGACGGCCACGGCGACAGCAACCGCTCCCACTCGGCGATCCATCGGTCGGACAGCTGTATCCGCGGCTCGTCAAGCGTGCCGTCCAGAGGTGGATCGCTGCTGTTGTAGGTGTTTTTCCAGAAGCCGAAGAGCATGGCGCCGGGATTTGCGGCATTCCAATGCTGGTAGACCGTCCGGATCATTGAATGGCCGAAACGGGCACAGGCGGCGGCGAACTCGAGTGGGATTAAAAATTCGGTGACCTGCGGATCGACATGGATGACCGAGCGCCCGTTTTGCATGACGTCGGCATAGACGACAGGATCGGTCAGGCGCGGCAGGAGGTCATGAAGGACGATTGATTGGACGTGCGTGACCGCGAGCGCTCGCGCCTGGCGCTCGGAAATGCCCGGGTATCGCGCGATAATGGCATTGTAGAAGCGGATCACGGCCATGTGCGTTTGCGCCAGCGCCAGGTTGTCGTCGTTCCGCGGGTCGGCGATCACAGACCGGCCGCTTGCGTCGCGCGGCAGGTCGCAGGGTCGGGCACCAGGTGCGGTCCGGCCGAGGGCCATCGGCGTCGCCGGCTTTGTCGGGTCTGTGGTGCCGGTCCCGAACACGCCGTCCAGATCTAGCCTGCCGGAACGGAGGTTGATCGGTTCTCGGCCTGCCTCCGCGACCATCGACGTCAGGTCGTGAAAAACGAATTGGCAGAGGTAGGTGTATCCAACGGGAATCTCGGTTTCGGCCTCGGTATCGGTGACATTGAAGCGAAACGCAGCGCCGAGTTCGCAGAGGAGGGCTGCATCGGGCAGTTCTGCTTTAGGCGTGCTGCCGAAGCAGCGCTTGAACGGCCTATGGAGGGGAGGGGCAGGTTGGTTTCCGGAGGTCGGTGCGCTCTCATGCGGTCCCGGCATTTCAATCTGTATCTGGAAAGTGAGTTTGGAAGTGCCGTGTGGGCGAGGCCCATTTCTGCGGGAGGTGGCGCCCGCATCGGCAGTCGATCCACGATGGCGCCGCGTCACCATGCCGAAGAGCCTCCCTGGCCCTGGAACACACGCGTGATCCAAAGCCGGGTACGCGCGCTTCAGCTGACTGACAACACTTGCATCTAGACTGCAATCTCTGGTTTTTCAGTCTTGCGACGAATGTCGGCTATGCTTGCGCATAATCCGGGGATCTGCACAAAGCGTGGCATGGTCGTTCGAATAACTGTTGCTGCGGCAGCGAATAAATTGTCGCCACACGGCACGCTATGATCGTAACATTCGGCGTCGCTGCTGTCGATGCGCGCATTTTCGGCCTGCAGATGCGCATCCGAACTCGAGCACGCTTCGTAGAACCCGGAGGAAAACGACTTGCCGTTGCAGAACCGTGTCACTCCGTTTGGCGAAATCGTTTCGGTTGATGCGCGCGGCATGTTCATCGGCAATCGCGGCATCATTCATGACCCGGCCACCCGCACCCTCACGGCGCGGCGATGGACGTCCAAGGCGTGGATCACCTGCACATGTGACTACAGGGGAATCCGGCGTGTCGTGATGGCGCAGCGAAGCTGGACGGAGCTGTTCTTCCTCGACGAGGCGACGGCACTTGCGGCCGGACACCGGCCCTGTTTCCTGTGTCGTCGAGTTGCTGCCGACGCGTTTCGCGGCGCCTGGAGCATCGGCAACCGTGTTGCGCCTCCGCCGGCCATAAAGATGGACGCGACCCTGCATGCCGAGCGGCTGGATCACGGTCGCAAGCGGCTGCATGCGCTTGCGGTGCCGTTGGAGGAGTTGCCCGATGGCGCCTTCGTCGCATCGGGGGCGTCTGCCTATCTCCTTGTGAACGGCCTACCATATCTGTGGGCGCCGTCCGGCTACCGACGCGTGGCGGCAGCTGGCCCTATTGACGGTGTTCTGACGCCGCCGTCGACGCTGGCGACGCTTGTGGCCGGTTACAGGCCGGTCCTGCATCCTTCCGTCGACGGTTGACCACTGGCACGGACCGTTACGTGCCGAGACTGTTCGCCCAGTTCTGCACGGTCTGAGCCATGGTGCGCAGATGGTCGGCTGTCGAAAATCCGGAGATGCTTTTTCGTGGTTTCAGGTCGTGATCACCGTCCTCCAGCCAGAGGAACCGGATGCTCTCGGAGAGACCGTAGCCGTCGACTTCATCCTTGGTCCCGAACTCGTCGCGGGTTCCCTGGCAGATGAGTGTGGGTGTCGCAAGATTGGCGAGGTGACGCGTACGAAGCGCCTCCGGCTTTGCCGGCGGGTGGAACGGGTAACCGAGGCACAGCAAGCCCGCGATCTTTCCGGTCGAATGAAGGTCGTCCGCCACCATGCTCGCCACGCGCCCACCCATCGATTTGCCGCCGATAATCAGGGGACCGGTTGTGTTGAGCTGCCCGATGGCCTCGAGGTATTCCGGCTTCAGCGTTTCGGCGCGCGGCGGCGGCTTTCGGTTGCCCGAAGTCCGCCGGGCCGCCATGTAGGCGAATTCGAAGCGCGCGATACGAAAGCCCGCGTCGGCAAGCGCGCCGGCGGCCGCTGACATGGATGCGGAGTCCATCGGAGCGCCGGCGCCATGCGCCAGCAGAATCGTGATCCCGGCGTCCTTTGGGCCATCCAGCAGAAACCTGTCATCCATTCTCTTCTCCTTGAAATCGAGCGCGAGGCGCCACATATCCTGGCCATGCCTGGAAAACGGACAAGTGTGGTATCGGCGATCGCCGAGCCGCCGGCGTTCGACAGGATAAGGGCGCTCCCCGAAAGGGTCGAGCGCCCTTTTTGTATTCGTGGCTGCCGCGCCATGCGGCCGAAGCGCACATTGTGGGGATGGTGAGCTTGCGCTAATACGATCGCATCTGGATGGGCATCCGCCCGCTCGCACAACGGCTTCGCAAACCGCATGATGACGACGTTTCTATTGACCTCCGCGGTCATCCTCATGACGCCCGGCCCGACCAACACGGTCCTGGCCGCCTCCGGTGCCGCCCGAGGGCTGCGAGAGGCCCGGCTGTTGCCGCTGGCGGAAGCGGCAGGCTATGCCTTGGCGATTTCGTTCTTTGTCTTCGTTGCGGCGATGGTGAGTGGCCTGTGGTGGGCATTGCCCGCCATGAAGATCGCGGCTTCCGCGTGGCTGGCGCTGTCGGCCGTGAGGCTCTGGTCGGCATCGCCTGATATGGTGCAGAGCGGAAGCGGCGCTTACGCGCGCGTGTTCTTCACGACGATACTGAACCCCAAGGCGATGATTGTCGGCACGATGATGATTCCGCAGACGACGGGCGATGAGGTGACGTTGAGGATCGCGTCCTTCGTGCTGCTGTCGACCTTGGCCGGGATCGGATGGGTCGCGCTTGGTTCGTCGCTTCCAGGCAGCATCAAGCGGCATTCCTACAAGGGGGCGGCCTTCATCCTTGGCGGCTTTTCCCTCGCCGCCATCACCAGCGCATTCGCCTGACCGACCTGTTCCCTCGGATGCGGCATGCCGCGCCGCCGGGCTGGTGACGCCTTGCCCGCCAGTCTGGCGAGCTTCATGATTCCGCAAGCCACTTGATCTGCCGGCCGGACTGGGCGAACCTCGTGGCTATCGCGGCATGGTGTTGGGGCGTGGAAGGTTGGCCGATGAACGATCGAGTGCAAGCCGGTCCAAAGGTGGCGTCCGCCGAAGTCTGGATCGAGGGCGGAACCTTCACGATGGGCTCCGATCACCATTATCCGGAAGAAGCGCCCTCGCACCCCGTCCGGGTCGATGGCTTCTGGATGGACGTGACACCCGTCACGAACCGCCAGTTCATGGCTTTCGTCGAGGCGACCGGATACGTCACGGTGGCGGAGCGGAGGTCTAATCCCGAGGACTATCCCGGCGCTCAGCCACACATGTTGCGGGCTGGCTCGGTCGTGTTCGAGCCGCCAAAGCGAATTTCCGGAACCGATCCGTCCCAATGGTGGAACTTCAGGTTCGGCGCCGACTGGCGCCGACCCTATGGCCGGCAGAGCAATATCCGCGGCAAGTACGACCATCCGGTGGTGCAAGTTTGCTATGCGGATGCCAAGGCCTATGCCGACTGGGCGGGCAAGGATCTGCCGACCGAAGCCGAATGGGAGTTTGCTGCCAAAGGCGGGCGCGAGGGCACGGAGTTCGCCTGGGGTGACGAACTGGTGCCGGACGGCCGCTTCATGGCGAACACCTGGCATGGGATGTTTCCGACCGAAAACCTGAAACCGGACGGCTTCGAGCGCACCTCGCCGGTCGGCAGCTTTCCACCGAACGGCTACGGCCTCAACGACATGATTGGCAACGTCTGGGAATGGACCAGCGATTACTGGTCCTCCCGCCATCCGGAGCCGGCACAGAAGAGTTGCTGCGTGCCGGTCAACCCCCGCGGCGGCGGCATCGAAGGCAGCCGCGATCCGCGCCAGCCGGATATCCTGATCGCCCGCCGGGTGGTCAAGGGCGGCTCCCATCTCTGCGCGCCGAATTACTGCCGGCGGTACAGGCCGGCAGCGCGGCATGCGCACGAGGAAAATGCCGCCACGACCCATATCGGCTTTCGCTGCATCAGGCGGCCGTGAGTGTGGTTATGCGCCCGGCCCTTGTAGGAAGGCTCATGGCGGGCTACCCAGACACCACAGATCCAGCCGAGGGGAGGCGACGATGACGGAAGATCTCAAGGGCGATATCGCGCGATTGGAGCGGCAGGAGGACCTGCTGCGTTTCAATCGCTTCGACGCGGATGCCGCATGGAAGCTCGGCGGCATCTTGCGCGAGATCGCCGTCGAGCGCGGCGCGGCGATTGCCATCGATATCTCGCTGCGCGATCGCATCCTCTTCCACTGCGTCCTTGACGGCACGACGACCGACAACGCGGAATGGATCCGCCGCAAACGCAACACCGTGCTGCGTCTCTGGCATTCCTCCTATCTCGTCGGGCGGCGACTGGCGTATTCGCACCGCGTCCAGGAAGAGGCGCACAATCTGCCGCTATCCGATTTTGCCACCCACGGCGGCGGATTTCCCATCTTCGCCGACGGACTCGGCTGTGTCGGGGCCATCACCGTTTCGGGCGTGCCACAACGCATCGACCATGCGATCGTCGTTGACGGCGCAGCGCGCTTTCTCGGTGTCGATCTGGGTGATGCACGTCTGGCGGAATCCTGACCGTCAATCGCTCAGTGTGTCTTCGACAATGATGAGGCGGTTCACCAGCAGCAGCGACCGGTCAGGTTGGATGACGTAGGTCTCCTGGACCAGATTGCCAAACTGGTCCGTGAAGCGATGGTGGAACCAACTGCCGACGGGGGATTTGCTAAGTTTCGTGCGCGGTTGTCCACCATAGGTGATGCTCCCCGGAATCGGCTCGGGATAGTTTCCCGTGCCCGCCGTCGGTGAGCAGCCTGCCAGGCATAATGAGAAGGCGCAGAGCAAAACCTGGCGTCTCATCAGCGTCGCTCCCCGCCACAGGCGGCACTACCGACATTGGCACCGATGCCGCCCGGCTGATCGAAACATATCAATCTTTGCCGTTCTGCGCTACGCGCAGCGCTTGGCGCTGCGCGTAGCGTCAACTCCTTGCCGCGTTGACCACCCTGTCAGGGTGCATGCAGCATGATGCTGCCAAAATCCTCCCGGGCAGCGCGCGTGCAGGGGAAGGGGATCAGGCCTGCTCCCTGCGGGTGAAACCGTCGCTCGCCTCGAAGAGCTTTTTGGTATAGTCGGCCTTGAAGGCATGGTCGGCCAGTGCTGTGGCCGGCAGGGTCTCGACCACGTGGCCGCCCTGCATGATCGCCAGGCGCTCGCACATGTGGTTGACGACCGCGAGGTCATGACTGACCATGACAAAGGTCAGTTTGCGGGCCTTGCGGGTCTGCTCCAGCAGGTTCAGGATTTCCGCCTGCACCGAGGCGTCGAGTGCGGATGTCGGCTCATCGAGCAGAACGATCGATGGCTCGACGATCAGCGCGCGGGCGATGGCGACGCGCTGGCGCTGGCCGCCGGAGAGCTGATGCGGATAGCGGAAACGGAAGCCCTTGCCGAGCCCGACCTCTTCCAGCGCACGGACGATGCGGTTCTCGGTGTTGTCGAAACCGTGGATTGCGAGCGGCTCCAGGAGCGCGCGGTCTATCGTCTGGCGCGGGTGCAGCGAGCCGTAGGGGTCCTGGAAGACCATCTGCACTTCGCGATAGAAGGCGCGGTCGCGCTTGCCCTGCCGCAACGCCTTGCCATCGATTGCGATTGAGCCGGCGCTGACCGGCGCCAGCCCGGCGACGGCACGCAGCAACGTCGATTTGCCGGAGCCCGACTCGCCGACGAGGCCGAAGGACTCGCCGCGCGCCACCGAGACGCTGACGTTATCGAGTGCCTTGTGCCCATGGTATTCGACGCCGAGCGCCTTGACTTCGAGCGCCGCGGTCATAGGGCCCACTCCGGTTTGCGGTCGAGAACGGGAAGCGGATGGCGATCCTGGCCGATGCGCGGCAACGAGTTCAAAAGCCCGCGTGTATAGGGATGCTGCGCGTTCGCAAGGTCGGCACTGGCGAGTTCTTCGACGATCTTGCCGGCATACATGACGATCACCCGGTCACAGAAGGTCGAGACCAGGCGCAGGTCGTGCGAGATGAAGAGCAGGCCCATGCCGCGGTCGGCGACAAGCCGGTCGAGAATGGCAAGCACTTCAAGCTGCACCGTGACGTCGAGCGCCGAGGTCGGCTCGTCGGCGATCAAAAGCTCGGGGCCGGCGACCAGCATCATTGCGATCATGGCGCGCTGGCCCATGCCGCCGGAGACCTCGTGCGGATGCAGGTCGAACACGCGCTTCGGTTCGCGGATCTGCACCGCCTCCAGCATGGCGAGCGCCCGGTCGCGGGCCTCGGCGCGCGAGACCTTCTCGTGGGTCTTCAGCGTCTCGATGATCTGGCGGCCGATGGTCATCACCGGGTTCAGCGAATATTTCGGATCCTGCAGGATCATCGCCATCTGCTTGCCGCGCAGCGAGCGGCGCTGCTTCGGGCTGGCTGTGAGAAGGTCGATGTCGTTGAACATCATCTTCTTCGCCGTGACCGTCGCCTGTGGCGGCGTCAGGCCCATGATGGCGCGGCCGGTCTGCGACTTGCCGGAACCGGACTCGCCGACAATGCCGAGCCGTTCGCGGCCGAGCTTCAGGGAGACGCCGCGCACCGCCTGGATCGGGCCGGAGCGGCCGGGGAAGGTGACGCGCAGGTCTTCGATGTCGAGGAGGGGCTTCACCGGCCTTCCTCCTTCGGATCGAGCGCGTCGCGCAGGCCGTCGCCGAGCAGGTTGAAGCCGAGGCTGACGATCAGGATCGCCGCACCCGGGGCGGCGGCAACCCACCACTGGTCAAGAATGAAGCGGCGGCCGGAGGCGATCATCGCGCCCCACTCGGGCAGCGGCGGCTGCGCACCAAGGCCGAGGAAGCCGAGGCCGGCGGCCGTGAGGATGATGCCGGCCATGTCGAGCGTGACGCGGACGATCAGCGACGGCATGCACAGCGGCATGATGTGGCGCAGCACGATCCGCATCGGCGAAGCGCCCATCAGTTGCACCGCCGAGATGTAGTCGGCATTGCGGAAGGTCATCGTTTCCGCCCGCGCGATGCGGGCATAGGGCGGCCAGGAGGTGATGGCGATCGCGAGCACGGCATTTTCGATGCCCGGGCCGAGCGCCGCAACGAAGGCGAGCGCTAGCACGAGCTTTGGAAAGGCGAGGAAGATGTCGGTGATCCGCATCAGCACCGCGTCGATCCAGCCGCCAGCATAGCCGGAAACGGTGCCGATCAGCAGCCCAACCGGGGCGGCGATGATGGCCACCAGGATGACGACGAACAGAGTCAACCGCGAGCCGTAAATGACGCGCGAAAGGATGTCGCGGCCCTGATCATCCGTACCGAACCAGTGCAGCGCACTCGGGGCCAGCAGGCGCTCGTCCTTCAGGTTGCCGATGTAGGGCGAGTAGGGCGCAAGGAGATCGGCGAACGCCGCCGTCAGCAGCAGCAGCAGCAGGATGAGAAGCCCCAGGAGCGCCAGTTTGTTTTCGCAGAAGCGCAGCCAGGTCGTGTAGGTGCGGCCGAGACGGGCCTGCGTGCGTGAGCCGGGTCGCTCCGTCATCAGCCATTCCCGCCAGCTGAGCGGGGTGGGGGAGATCATGTCGCTCATCGGGTGCGCGTCCTCGGGTCAAGTGTCCGATACAGCAGATCCGACAGAAGGTTGATGGCGATGAAGACGGAACCGATGACGATCGTCCCGCCCAGCACCGCGTTCATGTCGGCGTTCTGGAGCGAATTGGTGATGTAGAGGCCGAGGCCCGGCCACGCGAAGACCGTCTCCGTCAGCACCGAGCCCTCGAGAAGGCCGGCATAGGAGAGCGCGATCACAGTGACGAGCGGGACGGCGGCGTTGCGCAGCGCGTGCCCCCAGATGATGCGGGTCTCCGAAAGCCCCTTGGCGCGAGCGGCGACGATATATTCCTGGCTCAGTTCGTTGAGCATGAAGCTGCGGGTCATGCGGCTGATATAGGCGAGCGAGAAATAGCCGAGCAGGCCGGCGGGCAGGGCGATGTGGCGGATCAGGTCCCACAGCACGTCCCAGGCACCCTGCATCGTCGCATCGATCAAATAGAAGCCGGTCACCGGGGTGAAGGAATATTCGTAGACGACGTCGACGCGGCCCGGAAACGCCGCCCATTGCAGCTTGGCGTAGAAGACGACGAGTGACAGCAGGGCCAGCCAGAAAATCGGCACGGAATAGCCGATCAGCCCGATAACCCGGACGATCTGGTCGGCGAGGCTCCCGCGCTTGACGGCGGCAAGCACGCCGAGCGGTATGCCGAACAGTGCACCGATGATCGTGCCGAGCGTCGCGAGCTCGATCGTCGCCGGGAAGACGCGGCGGATGTCGTCCATCACCTGGTTGGTAGTGAGAACAGACGTGCCGAAATTGCCCTGCAGCGCGCCCTTCACGTAGATGAAGAACTGTTGGTAAATCGGCAGGTTGAGGCCCATCTCCTCGCGCACGCGGTCGACCACCCGCTGCGGCGCGCGGTCGCCCAGGACGGCAAGAACCGGATCGATCGGGATGACCCGGCCGATGAAGAAGGTGACGGCGAGCAGGCCAAGATAGGTGGTCACCACGATGACGAGAAAACGCACCGTGGCGAGGAACAGCGAACGGGCGCGGGCGCTTGTGCGCCCGGCCCCTGCTTGTGTTGGAATAGGAGACAAGGTTTCTCTTTCCGATCAGTCCTTGGAGACGGACCAGACGAAGTTCGTGTCGAAGGTCGGCCCCAGCTTGAATTCCTTCAGGTTGGCACGGTAACCGGCCACTTCGGTCTGCTGGAAGATGACGACGAAGGGACTGGTCTCGAGCACGGCCTTCTGCAGTTCCTCGTACATCTGGGCACGCTTGGCGCTGTCCTTCTCAAGAAGGGCAGCTTTTGTCTTCTCCGTCAGATCCGGAACGTCCCAGGCGTTGCGCCAGGCAAGCGTCTTGTTCTTTCCTTCATCCGAGTTGTCGGTGTTGGACGTGAAGGTCTCGGCGTTGGAGTTCGGATCGAAGTAGTCCATGCCCCACTGGCCGATATACATGTCGTGGTTGCGGGCGCGGTACTTCGTCAGCGTCTGCTTGCCGTCGC
Organism: Mycoplana sp. BE70; assembly: GCF_031455855.1. NCBI lineage: Bacteria > Pseudomonadati > Pseudomonadota > Alphaproteobacteria > Hyphomicrobiales > Rhizobiaceae > Mycoplana > Mycoplana sp. BE70. The sequence goes on along the minus strand of NZ_JAVDTM010000004.1, from coordinate 363,516 downwards.
CCGGGATGATTTCAAGCTTCACGCCGGCTTCGCCGAGCGTCTGCTGGAAAGATTCGGCAATGCCGGACACCGGCTGGGTGTTGCGCACGTCCATGGTGACGGTGAAGCCGTCCGGAACGCCGGCCTTGGCAAGCAGTTCCTTCGCCTTGGCAACGTTCTTCTCGAAGGGGTTTTCGTCGAGTGCGCCGAGAACGCCCTTCGGCAGGAAGGTCTGGTGAACCTCGCCGATGCCCTTGATCAGGGTGGAACCGATCGCATCGTAATCGACCAGATACTTGAAGGCTTCGCGCACTTCCGGCTTGGCCAGCGTCTCGTTCTTCTGGTTGAGGCTGATGTAGTAGAGGGTCGTCTTCGGCGCGCTAGTGGCGGCGAGATCGGCGTTCTTGGCGATCGCGTCGAGATCGCCGGGATCGAGGTTGCGGGCAACATCGACGTCACCGGCTTCGAGCGCAAGCCGCTGGCCGGAGCTTTCCTTCATGTGACGGTAGATGACGCGGGCGAGCTTTGCTTTCTCACCGTTGTAGTTGTCGTTGCGCTCGAGCACGACGAGCTCGTTGGCGCGCCATTCGCGCAGCTTGAAGGGGCCCGAGCCGGCAAAGTTGGTCTTCAGCCATTCGTTGCCGAAATCCGTGTCGTACTTGTACTCATCCGTCGGCGTAACCGACTTGGCGTGCTCCGTCACGAGCTGCTTGTCGAGAACGGCGGCGACGGTTGCCGTCAGGCAGTTCAGCACGAAGCTCGGTGCATAGGGCTGGTCGACGGTGAAGACGAAGGTCAGCTCGTCGGCGGCCTTGGCTTTTTCGGTGACATTGTCGCCGTTGAGACCGAACTGGGTGAGGATGAAGGCGGGGCTCTTGTCGAGCTTGACGGCGCGCTCGAACGAGAAGGCGACGTCCTCGGCGGTGATCGGGTTGCCGGAGGCGAACTTCAGGCCGGGCTTGAGCTTGAAGGTGTAGGTCAGGCTGTCATCCGAGACCGTCCAGCTTTCGGCGAGATCGCCCTTCACCTTCGAGGTGTCGGCCGGATCGAGGCGGATAAGGAAGTCGTAGGTGTTGCCGGTCATCTCGGCGGCAGAAAATTCGAAGGCTTCGCCCGGATCCAGGGTGATGATGTCGTCGAAGGCCATCGCCTCGACCAGCGTGTCCTTGGGCGTTTCCGCAAGTGCGGCCGGCGCAGTCATCATCAGAAGCGAGAGTGCGGCGCTCGTTGCGAGCAACCTTGCGCGGCCATTCAACATTTTCATCGTCATGATCCGTTCCCTTGTTTTCCTTTAGTTTCAATACCGGGGCATCAGGCTTCGTGCCATGCCTGCCCAAGCACTCTCAGCCAGTTTTCCCGGCATATCTTTGCAAGTTCGTCGGCGCCGTATCCGGCAGCGGCTAGGGCGGCAACGAGCTTCTGGTTTCCGGCGGCGTCACGGATCTCGGCGGGAATCGTTGCTCCGTCGAAGTCCGAGCCCAGTGCCACGCAGTCAATGCCCATGCGCTCGACCATGTGGTCGACATGGCGAACCATGTCGGAAAGCGGCGTGTCCGCGCTGTCCTGGCCGTCCGCGCGCAGCATGGTGGTGGCGTAGTTGAGGCCGACGAGGCCGCGGCTCTCGCGGATTGCGTCCATCTGCCTGTCCGTGAGGTTGCGGGCGACCGGCGTCAGCGCGTGGGCATTGGAGTGGCTGGCGATCAGCGGCTGGTCCGAGGTCTTCGCCACATCCCAGAAACCCTTTTCGGTGATGTGGGAAAGATCGATCAGGATGCCGAGGCGATTGCAGGCCCGGACGAGATCGAAGCCCGCTTCGGTGAGGCCGGGGCCGGTATCGGGGCCCATCGGATAGGCGAAGGGGACGCCGTGGCCGAAAATGTTGTTGCGGCTCCAGACGGGGCCGAGCGAACGCAGGCCGGCGGCATAGAAGGTCTCGAGCGCAACCAGGTCCTTGTCGATCGCCTCGCAGCCTTCCATGTGCAGAACGGCGGCAAATTTGCCTTTCTCGATGGCGGCGCGAATATCCGCCGTCGTCCGGCACAGGGTCCAGGCGCCGGCGCAGTCGAGCCGGTAGGCGATCGCGGCCATGGCGAGCGCGATGTCGAGCGAAGGCTGCCGTTCCAACGGCGCTTCGAGCGGCGTGGCGTAGTGGCCGTTCTCTCCGGGTTGGCGGAGTTCGAAATGGCCCGAGGAGATGTAGATGGCGCAGAGGCCGCCGGCGAGCCCACCGGCGCGGGCGCGCGGGCCGTCGATGTGGCCATGGTCGGTGCCGTCCCTGAACTCTGCGACGGGATCGCTTCCGCCCTGCATGTTGTTGAGCAGCCGGAGCAGCACGTCATTGTGCCCGTCGAAGATCAGTTGCATGCGGTTACCTGTCATTAGGGTGACTGGGATTTCCATGACGGATCACGAAGGGGGAGGCCAACTTCGTCAAAGCTCCTGCGACGCGATCCGGGAAGTCCCTGTCTGGATGTATGAGAAAATGATCCTAGAACTGAAAAGCGGCGCCCCGCAAGGGCTTAAACCGGATATCTACGAAGTTGATTCCGAACCGGCAACGAATACGGGCTTGCCTCCGATGTAGGTCGCCAGGACGCGGAGACGATCATCAAGTACTGTGAAATCTGCATCATGCCCGTGCGTCAGCCGGCCCTTGCGGCCGGTCATGCCGATCGCTTCGGCCGGATAGAGCGAGGCCATGCGAAGCGCTTCCTCGAGCTCCAGGCCGACACGTTCGTGCATGAAGCGCACACAGGAGACCATGTCGATGTCGGCGCCGGCGAGCGTGCCGTCGGCCAGCCTCAGGCGTCCGTCCTTGCGGAAGATTTCGCGGCCGTTGAGGGTGAAACTCGTCATGTCCGTGCCGATCGGGGACATGGCATCGGTGACGAGGAAGATGCGCCCCGGTCCCTTCTTGGCTCGCAGCGCCACGCCGATCGAGACGGGATCGACATGATAACCGTCGGCGATCAGGCCGGCATTGATATGGCCGAGATCGAGCGCCCCGCCGACCATGCCGGGTTCGCGGTGGCCGAGCGGGCTCATAGCGTTGAAGAGATGCGTCATCATGCGCGCGCCTGCAGACACCGCGGCACTGACGGTGGCGTAGCTGCTGTCGGAGTGGCCGAGGCTAACGGTGACGCCGGCTTCCGCAAGAGTGGCGATCTGGTCGTTCGTCACGCTCTCGGGGGCAACGGTCATCAGAAGTGCTGCGAGCTTGCCGCGCGCCTCGACGGTGCGGGCAAGGTCGTCGGCTTCCATCGGACGAATAAGCTTCGGGTCGTGGGCGCCCTTGCGGGCGATCGACAGGTGTGGCCCTTCGAGATGCAGGCCGAGGAAGCCCGCTACGCCCGCCTGCTGCGCGGCGTTGCCGGCTGCGATCGTCCGGATCGTGATTTCGCGTGTATCGGTGATCAGCGTCGGCAACAGGGCGGTGGTGCCGAAGCGGGCGTGGGCGGAACAGATGGTGCGGATGCCTTCGAGATCCGGCTGTTCGTTCAGGAGGACGCCGCCGCCGCCATTCACCTGCAGATCGACGAAGCCGGGGACGATGCGGGCGCCGTCCATCGGCTTGCGGGCCGTAGTTGGCGGAATTTCGTCGCCGCCGACAATGCCGACCACCTTGCCGCTCTCGATCAGGAGCGCCTTGTTGTAATGCCAGAGGTCACCGTCGAAGATCCGGGCGGCGGTGATAGCGGTTTGCGCGCTCATCTTGTCTCCGTCACTTTCTTGAGGTTGACCGGCTTGTCGGGGTCGAGCCCGCGGGCCCGCGACCAGGCTTCGACGAAGCCGTAGAAGGGGACTATCAGCGTCAGCGCGTCGGTGATCGGGTGACCGGTGGCGATGAAGGGCAGCTTTCTGGCCGACTTCGCGCCAGCCGAGGTGACGCAGGCATAGGCCCCCTTGTCGGCCAGACCGTCGGCCATGCCGGTTACGGATTGTTCGGCGGCATCCCGGGCGGCGAGCGCGATGACGGGGAAGGACTGGCCGACGAGGGCGACGGGACCGTGGAGTACCTCGGCGGACGAGTAGGCTTCCGCGTGGAGCCCCGACGTTTCCTTGAACTTCAGCGCCGCCTCGCTGGCGATCGCAAGGCCCGGTCCGCGGCCGAGGACGTAGAGCGACTGGGTGTCGGCGAGGTCCTCGATCAGACCGCTCCAGTCGAGTGCCACGGCCTTGCCGAACTGCTCGGGGAGGGCTTGGACAGCGTTTCTGAGCAGTGAGTCCCCAGTCCATTCGGCGAGGATCGCAAGGCCGGTGACGATCGAGTTCACGTAGGATTTGGTCGCCGCCACGCTCAATTCCGGTCCGGCACAAATGTCGAGCGCATGGCGGCAGGCTTCGGAGAGGGGGGACGGGATGGTATTTGTCAGCGCCAGCGAGAGCGCGCCGGCATCTGTTGCTGCGCTGGCCATGGCGACGATGTCCGGGCTTTTGCCGGACTGCGATATGGCGATGGCCGCAGCACCATCGAGCTTCAGCTTCGCGCCGTAGATGGAGGCAAGCGAAGGGCCAAGCGAAGCGACGGGGCGACCGGCGGTCAGTTCGATCGCATATTTCAGGAACAGGGCAGCGTGATCGGAGGAGCCGCGCGCGACGGTAACGACGAAGCGCGGATCGGCCGTCTTCAGCGCCTTGCCGGCACTGGCGATTGCGTGCGCCTGCTGCTCCAGCACACGGGCGGCCGCTTCCGGGATTTCGTTGATTTCGCGACGCATATTGGTTTGCATGATCATGCCTTTCTTTGGACCGGCCGGCTCAAGCGTCCGGTAGCGTCAGTTCCGCGACGAAATCATAGGCGTCGCCGCGGTAGAGCGAGCGGGTGAATTCGACGACCTTGCCGGAAGCGAGATAGGAGACGCGCTCGATCGACAGCCCGGCCGCACCAGCGGCAACGCCGAGCAGCGCGGCATCCGGTTCCTTGATATTATAGGCGGAAATGCGCTGAACGGCACGTACCGGGCGGCAACCCTGCTGGTCGAGGGCCGCGTAGAGCGAGCCCGTGACCTGGGCGGGATCGGGAAGAAACTCGGACGAGATGCAGGCCCGTTCGATCGCAAGGGGCATGTCGTCGGCAATCCGCAGGCGCCCGAGCCTTGCCACGAGCGCATCGGCGGGCAGGCCGAGGATCATCATCTCGTCCGGCGATGGATGAAACAGGCCGCGATCGAGCCACTGCGCGCGCGTGGTGAGTCCGCGGCGTGCCATGTCTTCGGTAAAGGAGGTGAGGCGCGACAGCGACTGCTGTACCTTCGAGACCGGCTTGACGACGAAGGTGCCCGACCCGTGACGCCGCACCAGCAGGCCGTCCTTGACGAGGTCGTCAACCGCCTTGCGCACCGTCACGCGGCTTATGTTGGCATACTCGGCGAGATCGCGCTCCGGCGGCAGCGCATCGCCATGATTGAGCCTGCCGGAATTGATCGCCTCTTCCAGCGTCTGGCGCAGCTTCAGGTACAGCGGGCCGGACCCGCCCGCCTGCAGGCGTTCCGGTGACAGGATGGAGGCGAGGAGGTCGGTCATGCGGCCGCTCCCCCGTTTCGGGCGTGGAAGCGGTTGGCGGCAAGTGCCACGGCTCCGGTCAATGCATCGGCCTGCGGCTCCACAAGAATGGCCCTGTGGCGCGGTTCGAGCCAGGCCGGGTAGAGCGGTGCCAGGCCGCCGAGCAGGCAAAGGCGTTCGTTGCCGCCGATTGTCGTGATCGCATCGAGCGCCTCGTTGACGGATCTTGCCGCCGCCTCGACCAATGCCAGCGCGCCCGGGTCCTTCTGTTCCGCATATTGGAAGACGAGTGGCGCATAGCGGCCGAAGTCGCCGGGCTTTGAGAGCCGCGCGAATTCGACCATCGCGGTCGGGTCGTTCTTAAACTCGGTCAGGATCGCTTCGGTGACGGCGGAACGCGGATGAATGCCGTCATGGGCGAGCAGCGCTTCCTGCAGCAGCGCATGGCCAAGGCGGGCGCCGCCCCCGAGGTCGCCGATCATGAAGCCCCATCCGCCGATGTAGTGAACCGTGCCGGCCTTGCGGGCCATGAAGATCGTACCCGTGCCGAGAATTGCGACGGAGCCCTCCGAGTCGCCGATCGCGCCCTGCAGGGCGATCAGGCCATCGGAGTCGATATCCGTGTGGCGGAAGGGCAGCCGCTCGCGCACATACTGGGTGAGGTTGCCGACATTGGTTCCGGCCAGGCCGAGAAAGGCGCAGGCCTTGGCGACGTTCGCGGGCGGAATGCCGGCGTCACGAAAGGCGGCCTCGGCAGCCTCGGTGATGCTGTTTATGGCGTTGTTCGGGTCGGTCAGAATGTTCGCAGCACCACTCTTTCCCCGGCCGAGGATGGCTCCATGCGGATCCGCGACCGCGGCACGGCAACTGGTGCCGCCGCCATCGATGCCGATGATAAAGTCTGCCATGAAACACCTCCGAGAGAGACAATACCAAAAAAATACCATTAACCAAGCGGAAAACCGAGCGTTGTTCCGGCTAATCACTCAATGCATTGAATTGTGACGGTAATTTCCTGGCCATCGATTTTTCTGCCACCAGAAGTTAATTTCCTATAGACAATTGGTATTTTTTTGGCATTAACTTGTCGCGAGGAGAACGACAATGACGGCAGGCAGAACCGAAGCCAGGCATGAGCAGGCCGAAGGGCTGGACGCGCGCAGTCCCATGGAGGTTCTTGCGGTCCTGTCGGCGGCGCAGCAGGCCGCGGCAGCCGTCGTTGATGCGGCGATTGCAGATCTTGCCGAAGCGGCGAAGCTTGCGGCGAATGCCCTGCGATCCGGCGGGCGCCTGGTGTATGTCGGCGCCGGCAGCTCCGGGCTTATGGCCATGGCCGATGCGCTCGAGCTTCCGGGCACCTATGGGATCCCGCGGGATCGCATCGTCATTCTGCTGGCAGGCGGGGCCGCCAGCCTTGAGGATCTTGCCGGCGGATACGAGGACGACGAGGCGCTCGCGATTGCGGACGCCGAAAAAGCCGGTATCGGCAAGGGCGATTGCGTCATCTGCGTCACCGCAAGCGGGTCGACCCCCTATGCCATCGCGATTGCGGACTATGCGCGGGAACGCGAGGCGCAGGTGATCGCGCTTGCCAACAACCCCGGCGCGCCGTTGTTTGCCTATGCCGATATTTCCATTTTGCTGCAGACGCCACCGGAAGTCATTGCCGGCTCCACACGGATGGGGGCGGGCACGGCACAAAAGATTGCTTTCAACATGCTGTCGACGCTTGTCGGAATTCAGCTCGGCCACGTCCACGACGGATACATGGTCAACCTGAAGGCCGACAATATCAAATTGAAGGCGCGCGCCGGCCGCATCGTTGCCGGGATCGCCGGCGTCGGCACCGACGAGGCGCAGAAATTGCTGGAGCAAGCTGAAGGATCGGTCAAAGTTGCGGTCCTGATTGCCGCCGGTGCGCCGGACGTCGCTGCGGCGAAGGCCGCGCTGGACAAATCCGGGCAGAACCTGCGAAGCGCCTTGAAGAGCCTAGAATAACGAAATCAGAACTGCGCCAGCGTGCGCATCAAAAGGGGAGAATGTGATGACTCGTAACGCAATCAAGGGCTTGCTCCTTGCCACGAGCATTCTCGGCACCGCCGGGATCGCGCATGCGCAGGACGTGACGCTGACCATCGAAAGCTGGCGCAACGACGACCTGCCGATCTGGAAGGACAAGATCATCCCGGCCTTCGAGGCAAAGAACCCGGGCATCAAGGTCGTGTTCTCGCCGACGGCGCCGACCGAATACAACGCCGCCCTCAACGCCAAGCTCGATGCCGGCTCCGCGGGTGACCTCATCACCTGCCGCCCGTTCGACGTCTCGCTCGAACTGTTCAACAAGGGGCAGCTTGCCGACCTGACCGGACTCGCCGGCATGGAGAACTTCTCCGACGTCGCCAAGTCCGCCTGGACGACCGACGACGGCAAGGCCACCTTCTGCGTGCCGATGGCCTCGGTCATCCACGGCTTCATCTACAACAAGGACGCCTTCGACCAGCTCGGCATCTCCGTTCCGGCCACCGAGGCTGAATTCTTCGCCGCCCTCGACAAGATCAAGGCCGATGGCAACTACATCCCGATGGCGATGGGCACGAAGGATCTCTGGGAAGCCGCGACGATGGGCTACCAGAACATTGGCCCGAACTACTGGAAGGGCGAGGAAGGCCGCCTGGCGCTGATCAAGGGCGAGCAGAAGCTGACCGATCCGCAGTGGGTCGAGCCCTTCAAGACGCTCGCCAAGTGGAAGGACTATCTCGGCGACGGCTTCGAGGCCCAGACCTATCCGGACAGCCAGAACCTCTTCACGCTCGGCCGCGCCGCCATCTATCCGGCTGGTTCGTGGGAAATCGGCCTGTTCAACACCCAGGCCCAGTTCAAGATGGGCGCATTCCCGCCGCCGGTTCAGAACGCCGGCGACACCTGCTACATCTCCGACCACAACGACATCGGCATCGGCCTGAACGCCAAGAGCGCGAATGCGGACGCGGCGAAGGCCTTCCTGACCTTTGTCGCCTCGCCGGAATTTGCCGACATGTACGCCAACTCGCTGCCGGGCTTCTTCAGCCTGAACTCGACGGCGGTGAAGATGACGGATCCGCTCGCCCAGGAATTCGTCTCCTGGCGCGAGAAGTGCAAGCCGACGATCCGCTCGACCTATCAGATCCTGGCGCGCGGCACGCCGAGCCTCGAAAACGAGACCTGGACGGCGTCCGCCAACGTCATCAACGGCACCCAGACGCCGGAAGATGCCGCCAAGAAGCTGCAGGAAGGCCTCGACAGCTGGTACAAGCCGGCGAAGTAAGCGTCGGGCGGGGCAGACTTGCCCCTCACCCTAGCCCTCTCCCCGCAGGCGGGGAGAGGGGACTGGCGCAGCGCTCCTCGCCCGCGTTTTTGGGCGCTTCTTGCGCTACGAGGGCAGCGGGTGCGCGGTTGCGGCATGGTCCACCTCCCCGCTCGCGTGGGGAAGGTGCCGGCAGGCGGATGAGGGGCAATTGCCTGCCCTGTTGATTGCGGTCCGAGGTCCGCGCCATTCGCTAAAAAACGTGTAAGCTGAATGTCATCTGCCGGGATCTTCCGGCGCGGCATCATGCGGCGGGACCGGCCGTGTGACGCCGATCCGTCACCGGGTAACAGTCGAACCATCGGTCGCAACGAACGGGCAGGGCCATGACGGACGCCACATCATCTCGGGACGAAATGGAAGTCGTACGCCGCCCGCGGCGCTGGCACATCGGCGTGTTCCTGTTGCCGGCACTGGTCGTCTATTCGGCCGTGATGATCCTGCCGCTCCTCGAGACCCTGCGGCTGTCGTTCTACAACACGGTCGACGGGCAATACACCTTCGTGGGGCTCGACAACTTCCGCGTTCTGTTCGGCGATGGACGCTGGGCTTCCGACTTTTGGAATGCGCTGAAGAACAACTTCATCTTCTTCGTCATCCACATGCTGGTGCAGAACCCGATCGGGATCGCGCTGGCTGCCCTGCTGTCGCTGCCGAAGCTGCGCTTCACCGCCTTCTATCGCACCGCGATCTTCCTGCCGACACTACTCTCCTTCGTCATCGTCGGCTTCATCTGGAAGCTGATCCTGTCGCCGATCTGGGGTGTCTCGCCCTACCTCATGGACCTCGTTGGTCTGAAGTGGATGTTCGCGCCCTGGCTCGGCAAGCCCGGGTCGGCGCTGATCGCCGTGTCGCTGATCTCGGTCTGGCAATATGTCGGCATCCCGATGATGCTGATCTATGCTGCTCTCCTGAACATTCCCGAGGAGGTGATCGAGGCGGCCGAATGCGACGGCATCACCGGCTGGGCGCAGTTCTTCAAGATCAAGCTGCCGCTGGTGCTGCCGGCGATCGGCATCATTTCGATCCTGACCTTCGTCGGCAACTTCAACGCCTTCGACCTGGTCTACACCGTGCAAGGGGCGCTCGCCGGGCCGGACGGCTCGACCGACATCCTTGGCACGCTGCTCTACCGCACTTTCTTCGGCTTCCAGTTGCAGCTCGGCGACCGCTCGATGGGGGCGACGATTGCGACGGTGATGTTCCTGATTATCCTCGCCGGCGTCTCGCTCTATCTTTTCGTCATCCAGCGGCGCATCCGCCGCTACCAGTTCTAAGGGGAGGCGGTCATGTCCAAGGCACGCACGTCCTACGGTCGCATGGCGCTGGTCCACCTCGCGCTGATCGCCTACACGCTGGTCGCCGTCTTCCCGGTGTTCCTGACGCTCATCAATTCGTTCAAGAACCGCAACGCGATCTTCCGTAACCCGATGCAACTGCCGACGCCGGAGACGTTCGACCTCGTCGGTTATGCCACGGTGCTCGGGCAGGGGGACTTTGCGACCTATTTCCAGAATAGCTTGATCGTCACCGTCGTCTCGATCGCCCTGGTGCTGCTCTTCGGTGCGATGTCCGCGTTCGCGCTCTCCGAATACCGTTTCCGGGGCAACACGCTGATGGGGCTTTATCTTGCGCTCGGCATCATGATCCCGATCCGTCTCGGCACGGTGGCGATCCTGCAGGGCATGGTGGCGACCGGGCTCGTCAACACGCTGACGGCGCTGATCCTGGTCTATACGGCGCAGGGCCTGCCGCTCGCGGTCTTCATTCTCTCCGAGTTCATGCGCACCGTCTCCGACGACCTGAAGAATGCGGGTCGCATCGATGGGCTTTCTGAATACTCGATCTTCTTCCGTCTTGTTCTGCCGCTGGTGCGACCGGCCATGGCGACGGTCGCCGTCTTCACGATGATCCCAATCTGGAATGACCTGTGGTTCCCGCTGATCCTCGCGCCGAGTGAAGCCACGAAGACCGTCACGCTCGGCTCGCAGATCTTCATCGGCCAGTTCGTCACCAACTGGAACGCGGTACTCGCGGCGCTCTCGCTGGCGATCCTGCCGGTGCTTGTCCTCTATCTCGCCTTCTCGCGGCAGCTCATCCGCGGCATCACCTCAGGAGCAGTGAAATGACCCCTTCGTCCGCCCCGATCCGCGTCCTGTCCGCCGGTCTCGGTAATATGGGCCGCAGCCATGCGCTCGCCTATCACGAAAACCCTGGTTTCGAGATCGTCGGGCTCGTCAATCGGTCGAAGGTTGCGGTTCCGACCGGGCTGGAAGGCTACGAAATCCACCCGTCTTTCCCAGAGGCGCTGCGTGAGCTGAAGCCGGAACTCTGCTCGATCAACACCTATTCGGACAGCCATGCCGACTATGCGATCGCGGCGATGGAGGCGGGTGCGCATGTCTTCGTCGAGAAGCCGCTGGCGACGACCGTTGCCGATGCCGAGCGGGTGGTGGCCTGCGCGAAGGCCAATGGCCGCAAGCTCGTGGTCGGCTATATCCTGCGCCACCATCCTTCGTGGATGCGGCTGATCGCCGCGGCCCGCAAGCTCGGTGGTCCCTACGTGTTCCGCATGAACCTGAACCAGCAGTCGAGCGGGCCGACCTGGGCGACGCACAAGCAACTGATGCAGACGACGCCGCCGATCGTCGATTGCGGCGTGCATTATGTCGATGTCATGTGCCAGATCACCGACGCCAGGCCGGTCGAGGTGCGCGGCATGGGGCTGCGCCTCTCCGACGAGATCGCGGCTGACATGTACAATTACGGCCACCTGCAGGTGCTGTTCGACGACGGTTCGCTCGGCTGGTACGAGGCCGGCTGGGGACCGATGATTTCGGAAACCGCCTTCTTCGTGAAGGACGTGATGTCGCCGAAGGGCTCGGTTTCGATCGTCATGGACCCGAACGCCAAGTCCGACGACATCGACACCCACACGAAGACGGCGGTGATCCGCGTCCACAACGCCGAAACCGGCCCGAATGGCCGGTTCCTCAAGGCCGACGAGGACCTGAAGATGGCCGGCGAGCCGGGGCACCAGGAGCTCTGCGATCGCGAACAGGCCTATGTGCTGAAGGCGATCCGCGAGGACATCGACCTGTCGCGCCACATGGAGGATGCGGTGCAGTCGCTGCGCATCTGCCTTGCCGCCGACGAAAGCGTGCGCACCGGCAAGCCGGTCAAGCTGTAAGAAGGAAGCATCGATGGGCTCTCTGCAACTGAAATCCGTCCGCAAGTCCTTCGGCCCGGTCGACGTGCTCAAGGGCATCGACCTCGAGGTAAAAGACGGCGAGTTCGTCATCTTCGTCGGGCCGTCCGGCTGCGGTAAGTCCACGCTGCTGCGCATCATCGCCGGGCTCGAGGATGCCACTTCCGGCAACATCCTGATCGACGGTGCCGAGGTCAGCGCCGTGCCGCCGGCCAAGCGCGGCATCGCCATGGTGTTTCAGTCCTACGCGCTCTATCCGCACCTGACGGTGAAGGACAACATGGGGCTCGGGCTGAAGCAGGCAGGCGCGCCGAAGGCGCAGGTCGAGGAGCGGACGAAGAAGGCGTCGGCCATGCTGTCGCTCGATAAGCTGCTCGAGCGCCGTCCGGCCGAGCTTTCCGGCGGCCAGCGCCAGCGCGTGGCAATCGGGCGCGCCATCGTGCGCGAGCCGAAACTGTTCCTGTTCGACGAGCCGCTGTCGAATCTCGATGCGGCGCTGCGCGTCAACACCCGCCTGGAGATCGCGCGGCTGCACCGCGAGCTGAAGGCGACGATGATCTACGTCACCCACGACCAGGTCGAGGCGATGACGCTGGCGGACAAGATTGTCGTGCTTGACGCCGGCGTCATCCAGCAGGTCGGTTCGCCGATGGATCTCTACAATCAGCCCGCCAACCTCTTCGTCGCAGGCTTCATCGGTTCGCCGGCGATGAACTTCATCGATGCGGAACGGCTCGGCCAGAATGGTGCCAAAACGCTCGGAATTCGCCCCGAGCACATCACACTTTCGCGAGAGCAAGGTGATTGGATGGGCAGGATCGTTCACGTCGAGCACCTCGGTGCCGACACGATCGTCTATCTGCAGAGCGACCAGGTGGGCCTGCTGACCGCTCGACTTTTCGGCGAACATCACTACGCATCCGACGACATTGTCTATGCAACGCCGAACGCTGGACAACTGCATCGCTTCGATGCGGAAGGCCGGGCGATACGTTGAGGCCCCTCATCACAATTCCGTGATATGGGGTATTGTGCGGCGCAGTAATCCATTGCGCTTCCGCAAGATCCAACATACATGACTGATTGTATATCTGCGATGCGGGGAGCGACCGGCTTTCCGCATCGAGTCTTTTCAAGGCCTTCCGACCGTATGCTCAACGGTTCTGGACGCTGCCAACCCTCTTGATGGAAGAACCCATGCGTTTGACGAGACCTTTCGTGATTGCGACTATGAGCAGCCTTCTTGTGCTGGCGGGATGCCAGAAGGAAGAAGGCCAGCAAGGCGCTGGCGGCTTTCCGCCGGCCCAGGTGGCGGTCATCACCACAAAAACCGAGGAAGCGCCCATCACCAACGAACTGCCCGGCCGCATCGCCGCGACGCGGACGGCCGAGGTGCGGCCGCGCGTCTCCGGCATCGTGGTCGAGCGCGTATTCCAGCAGGGCTCGATCGTGAAGGAAGGCGATGTGCTCTATCGGATCGATCCGAAGCCCTTCCAGGTGCTGGTCGACAGTGCCGAGGGCACGCTGCGCCGTGCCAAGGCCGTACAGTTGCAGGCCAGGCAGGCGGCAAGCCGCCAGGAGCAGTTGAAGAAGTCGAACGTCGCTTCCGCCCAGCAGTTCGACGACGCGGTTGCGCAGCTTGCCGCCGCCGATGCGGATGTCGCGATCGCGGAAGCGGGTCTGGCGACCGCAAAGCTCAATCTGCAGTATTCCGAAGTGACCGCGCCGATCGGCGGCCGCATCGGCCGTGCCGTGATCACCGAGGGCGCCCTGGTCAGCGCCAACGGCGCCGAGGCGCTAGCCACCATCCAGCAGCTCGATCCGGTCTATGCGGACTTCACCCAGTCGGCGACCGACCTGATCCGTCTGCGCAAGGCGCTGGAGGAAGGCGATCTGATGAGCGATGAGAACTCGGCTGACGTCAAGCTGCTGTTCGACGACGGCACAGCCTATGAGCATCAGGGCAAGCTGCTGTTCTCGGAGGCGGCGGTGGATACGACCACCGGTCAAGTGACGCTGCGCGGCGAATTCCCGAACCCGACGGACGACCTGCTGCCCGGAATGTACGTTCGCGTGCAGATCCAGCAGGGCATCGAGAAAAACGCCATCCTCGTTCCGCAACAGGCGGTGCTGCGCGACGGCGCCGGCTTGGCACAGGTCTATGTCGTCACCGCCGAGAACACGATCGAACTTCGTCGCATCACCGTCGGCCGCGTCGTCGGCCAGCGCTGGGTTGTGACCAGCGGCCTGCAGTCCGGCGAGAAGGTTGTCGTCGAGGGCTTCCAGAAGGCACGTCCCGGCGGCGCGGCCGCTCCGTCGGATTGGAAACCGGCGGCAACTGCGCCGGCTTCGGCCGAGGAGACCGCAGACGCCAAGCCCGAGGGCGATGCGAAGGCCGAGCCGGCCGCCGCAGCGAATTGAGGTCCTGAACAATGCCACGTTTCTTTATCGACAGGCCGATCTTCGCCTGGGTCGTCGCCATATTCATCATGATTGCGGGCTTGATCACGATTCCGATGCTGCCGGTCGCGCAGTATCCGAACGTCGCTCCGCCGCAGATTTCGATCGGAACGAGCTATCCCGGCGCCTCGCCGGAAGATATGTACCAGAGCGTGACCCGCCCGATCGAGGAAGAGCTGAACGGTGTTCCCGGGCTGCTCTACTTTGAATCCACTTCCGAGTCCTCGGGCCGCATCTCCATCAACGTGACGTTTGCCCCCGGTACCGACATCGGCGAGGCTCAGGTCGAGGTGCAGAACCGCATCGCTCGCGTCGAACCTCGCCTTCCGCGATCGGTGACCCAGCAGGGCATGCGTGTCGAGCAGGCCGGCACCGGCTTCCTCATGGTGGTCGCGCTCAGTTCCGACGACGGCAACACGGATGCCGTCGGTCTTGGCGATTACCTGAGCCGCAACGTTCTCGGCGAAATCCGGCGCGTGCCGGGCGTGGGTAGCGCGCAGCTCTTCGCCACCCAGCGCTCCATGCGCATCTGGGTCGATCCCGACAAGATGGTCGGCCTGAATCTGACCGTCGATGACATCACCAAAGCCATTTCCGCGCAGAACGCCCAGGTCTCCGCCGGTAGCATTGGTGCGCAGCCGAACCCGATCAACCAGCAGATCGCGGCGACCGTGCTCGTGCGCGGACAGCTTGCGTCGACCGAACAGTTCGGCTCGATTGTGCTGCGCGCCAATCCCGACGGTTCGTCGGTGCGCCTGCGCGACGTCGCGCGTATCGAGGTCGGTGGCGAAAGCTACAACTTCTCGACACGTCTGAACGGCAAGCCGACTGCCGCGGTCGGCGTCCAGCTGTCGCCGACCGGTAATGCCATGTCGACCTCGGAAGGCATCCGGGCGAAAATGGATGAATTGTCGAAGTTCTTCCCGGCGGGCATCAGCTACGAGATCCCGTATGACACGACGCCCTTCGTCGAAGTGTCGATCGAGAAGGTCATCCATACCCTGATCGAAGCCATCGGCCTCGTGTTCCTGGTGATGTTCCTGTTCCTGCAGAACATCCGCTACACGATCATCCCGACACTGGTCGTTCCGGTGGCGCTGCTCGGCACCTGTGCGGTCATGTTTGCGGCTGGCTTCTCGATCAACGTCTTGACCATGTTTGCGATGGTGCTGGCAATCGGCATCCTCGTGGACGATGCGATCGTCGTCGTCGAGAACGTCGAACGCATCATGGCGGAGGAGGGGCTTTCGCCGAGGGAGGCGACCCGCAAGGCGATGGGCCAGATCTCCGGCGCCATCATCGGCATCACGCTGGTGCTGACGGCGGTGTTCGTGCCGATGGCCTTCTTCCCGGGCGCGGTTGGCATCATCTATCAGCAGTTCAGTCTGACGATGGTAGTCTCGATCCTGTTCTCGGGCTTCCTCGCGCTTTCGCTGACGCCGGCGCTCTGCGCCACGTTCCTGAAGCCGATCGGGCATGGACACCACCAGAAGCGGGGCTTCTTCGGCTGGTTCAATCGCACGTTCGACCGCACGGCGAACGGCTACTCGAAGATGGTCGGCGGCGTCGTCAAGCGCTCCGGCCGGATGATGGTCGTCTACCTGGCGCTGCTGGTCGGCCTCGGCTATGCCTACGTCCAGCTGCCGACTTCGTTCCTGCCGAACGAGGACCAGGGCTTCCTGATCGTCGACATGCAGGCGCCGGCCGAGGCGAGCGCCAGCCGCACGGCAGACGTCATCGAACAGGTCGAGCAGATCTTCATGAAGGAGAAGGCGGTGGACCGCGTGGTGGCCATTTCCGGCTTCAGCTTCTCCGGTTCCGGACAGAACGCGGGCCTTGCCTTCGTGACCTTGAAGGACTGGTCGGAACGCGGACCGGAAGATTCGGCGACAGCGATCGCGCAGCGCGCCAACGGCCAGATCTTCGGTGGTATCAAGGACGCGATGGCGTTCTCGCTCTCGCCGCCGCCCATCCAGGGCCTCGGCAATTCGAGCGGCTTCACCTTCCGTCTGCAGGACCGAGGTGGCATGGGCCAGGCGGCCCTGTCTGCTGCCCGCGACCAACTGATGGCCGCCGCCCAGCAGAGCACGGTGGTAGCGGGCCTGCGCGTCGAAGGCATGCCCGACGCTGCGCAGGTCAACCTGATCATCGACCGCGAGAAGGCCAACACCTTCGGCGTCACCTTTGCCGACATCAACTCGACGATCTCGGCGAACCTTGGCTCGGCATACGTCAACGACTTCCCGAACGCCGGCCGCATGCAGCGCGTGACGGTGCAGGCGGATGCGGAAAAGCGCATGCAGACGGCCGATTTGCTGAACCTCAACGTTCGCAATGCGAGCGGTGGCATGGTGCCGCTGTCCTCCTTCGCCACGGTGGAGTGGATTCGTGGTCCGCAGCAGATCGTCGGCTACAATGGCTATCCGTCCGTCCGTATCTCGGGGCAGGCTGCGCCCGGACACTCGTCCGGTGAGGCGATTGCAGAGATGGAACGACTGGCGAAGGAACTGCCGAACGGCTTCGGTTACGAATGGACCGGCCAGTCGTTGCAGGAGATCCAGTCGGGCTCGCAGGCGCCGGCGCTGATCGCGCTGTCGATCCTGTTCGTCTTCCTGCTGCTGGCAGCACTCTATGAAAGCTGGTCGATCCCGCTGTCGGTGATGCTGGTCGTGCCGCTCGGCGTGATTGGCTCGGTGCTGGCGGTGATGCTTCGCAGCATGTCCAATGACGTGTACTTCATGGTCGGTCTCATCGCCATTATCGGCCTGTCGGCGAAGAACGCGATCCTGATCATCGAGTTCGCCAAGGACCTGCGGGCCGAGGGCAAGTCGCTGAAGGAGGCGACGGTTGAGGCCGCGCGCCTGCGCTTCCGCCCGATCCTGATGACTTCGCTGGCCTTCACGCTGGGCGTTCTGCCGATGGCGATCGCGTCGGGCGCGAGCGCGGCGAGCCAGAACGCCATCGGAACCGGAGTCATGGGCGGGATGATCTCGGCCACTGTGCTCGCGATCGTCTTCGTACCCGCCTTCTTCGTGTTCATCATGAAGCTGTTCGGCCGCAAGACGAAGCCGACGGAACCGGCGGTGGAAGCCGCACCGGTCGCTGGCGAGTAAGACACGAATGCCCGCCGCAAGGCGGGCATTCCCTTGGGCACGCATCTTCGGCTGCGTGCCGCAGTGATGGAGGAATAATTGCGACGGACCAAAGCCGAAGCGGAAGCGACGCGCCAGCAGATCCTATGCGCGGCCGAGCGGGTCTTCTTCAGGAAGGGTGTGTCCACCGCGACGATGGAAGACGTGGCGAAGGCTGCCGGCGTCACCCGCGGTGCCATCTACTGGCACTTTGCCAACAAGACCGCTCTCTTCATGGAACTCTACAAGTCCGTGCCGCTGCCGCAGGAAGACATGGTCGCGCGCGAGCTCGAATCCGAGGATGCGGATGTGCTCGCCGTCGTGGAGCGGGCGGCAGCTGGCTGGCTCGACGCGCTCTCCACCGACGAGCAGCGCCAGCGCATCCTGACCATCCTGTTGCGCTGCGACTATTCCGGCGAGTTCGCGCCGGTCCTGGAAAAACAGCAGCATGTCGACGACGACCATATGTGCAAGCTCGAAAGCGCGCTGACGCGCGCGGCCGCGAAAGGGCAGCTCGGTGCCTGCTGGACGCCGAAGTCTGCCTCGTCGGCGCTCCGGTGGATGATGAAGGGGCTCTGCAGCGAATGGCTGCTTTATGGTCGCCGGTTCGATCTCGCCAGGGAAGGGCGAGAGGGAGTGCGGCGCATGATCGCGAGCCTCAGGCCGGAAAAGAACATCTCCTGAGGTACGGCGACAGGAACGGCCGTTGCTGCCGCTAAAGCGCGTCGCGATCTTTCAGATTCGCTTATCACGCTTTAGCTCCTTGTTCTTTCGCATGTCTTTGTCCCGAAACCGGTTCCCACTTTCGCGAGACATGCTGTAGTCCGGTCCAGCCTCCAGCCGGCCGATCCAATCTTCACCTATTTTCCAACGCTTTAGCACCGAAATCGGATCCTCTGAATCAAGCCGGGAGCAGATGCGGTAGACCTCCAGCACCTCCGCACTCATCTCGCCCTTCTGGAAAAAGTACATGGCTGCCGCATAGCGGGTACGGCCCGACCAATCGATGCCGGTCGGGGTGCGGAGCAGGGTCCAGTTGTGGCGGCTGTCTTTGTCCATGAGGCTTCACCCAGGCATTCTCAGGCGACGCGCAGCCATTCCCGGATCACCGCAATCCTGGCGGCGTGGCGGTGCGGCGCGCCAGCTTCACGAATGGGCGCGGGACGATTGTCGCGCGTTTCATCATCTTCTGGTAGCGCAGCTCCCGCATGGCATAGATTTCCACCCAAAGATCGCTGACGAACTTCGTGCCGTAGGGACGGTCCAGGCTGGCTATGGCGATGTTGCGTTTCGCCGTCGGCGACCAGATCGCGGCGGTGATAAGGCCGGCCTCGTGCTTGCGGCGATGGTAGACGATCGCGTGCTCGGCAGGGATATTCCCTTCGATTTCAAGGCCTACCAGGATGTGCTTGAGAGTTTGGTTCTGCCGCGCCTCGAGGATGGCCTTTCTGCCGTTGAAATGCGGCTTGTCCGGATCGACCAGCCAGTCGAGACCGATCTCGTCGGGCAGACGGACGCGGTCTGAGCGAAGGGCGCCCTCGGCGGTGACGAAATCGGCATTGGCGACGATGAAGCCGGCCTCGATGCGGGTGCGATTCAGCGCAGAGTAGCCGATTGCGCGGATGCCGTGCTCGGCGCCGGCCCTCCAGAGCCGATCCCAAAGCGAGAGCGCCGCCGCGCGCGGCACGAACAATTCATAGCCGAGATCGCCGCTGAAGCCGGTCCGCGAGATGGTGACCGTCCCGCCGTCATGCGCGAAGGTGCCGATCTCAAACGGCCTGAGGAGCTCCGCGCCGGCAAAGCCGGCCTCCTTCAGCACGGCATGGCTCGTCGGTCCCTGCAACGCTACGCCGGCGATCTCTTCGGTCTCCTCTCGAATCTCGACGGAAAAGCCGATGGCGCTGTCGAGCAGCCAGGGCAGGTGGCGCTCCTGGCAACAGAGGCGGAAATCCTGCTCGCCGAGCCGAAACAGCGTGCCGTCGTCGAGCACGTGGCCGTGATCGTCGCACCAGGCGGTGTAGTGGACGCGGTTGATGCCGAGCTTTCGCACGTCACGCAGAGTCAGGCGGTTGACGTAGCGTTCGGCGTCCGGGCCGGCGATGCGATATTTCACCATCGGCGAGATGTCGAAGAGCGCCGCCGTCGAGCGGATGGCGAAATACTCCAGTTCCTCGTCAAAGAGCGAATGCGGCGCCTTGTAGCCGGCCCAGTTGTACCAGTCGTTCACTTCGTCGAGGGCTGTGAGGCGGGGATGGAACGGTGTTTCCAGGCGCGGCATCAGGATGTGGTTGCGTGCGGCACGGCGGGATTCGGTAGTGTTCTGGGGCTGGGTCAGCGCGTTCATCGTTTGGCTCCCGACAGAATGTGCCGTGCGGCGTTCCAGCCGGCGAGCCCGGAGATGCCACCGCCGGGGTGCGCTCCGGCACTGGCAAGATACAGGCCGTCGATCGGCGTCGCATAACCGGAAGCCGCACGGGTCGGCCGGTTGATCAGCAGTTGGTCGGCCTGAAGCTCCCCATGGTGCCAATGCCCGCCGGGCAGGTCGTATTCCGTTTCGATATCGGTGGGTGCGCTCAGATCCGCCGCAATGATCGTCTTGCCGATGCCGGGTGCATGGCGTTCCAGGATGTCGAGAACGATTCGGAGGAAAGCGGGCTTGCCTGCTGCCCAGCCCATCTTCAGCTTGTACGGAGCATACTGGATCAACGCTGAAAGCGTGCAGGCGCCGTCTGGCGCGAGCGTTCGGTCGGCCAGGCTCGGCAGCACGATCTCCATGACCGGGTCGGGGGAGAACTCGCCGTATTTTGCCGGATTGAAGGCCGTCTCCACGTGCTCCATCGAGCGGGCGATGACGATCCGGCCGTTGTGGTCGCGACCCGTGAGGCCGGAAATGTTCGGCATGCGCTCAAGCGCGAGGTCGAGTTTGGCAACGTTGCCGGCCGTGCGGATATGGCTGATGGAGCGGAGGAAGCCGGTATCGCTCTCGGCCGGATCGAGCAGATGCAGGAAGGTCGTTCGCGGATGTACGGCGGACACGATCACTGGCGCGGCGAACTCCGCGCCGTCCGCCAGCACGACGCCGCTTGCCCTGCCGCGATCGGCGAGGATGCGGCCGACGCGGGCGCCGCAGCGGATGGTGACGCCGGTCTTTTCAGCGGCTTTCAGGAAGGCAGGCGCCACCGCCGCCATGCCGCCTTCGGGAATGAACTGGCCGCCCGCTTTCCCGTACACTTCGCCCGTCAGGCGATAGTAGAGCCCGAGCAGCGACGTCGGTGAACGCGGTCCGAGATGGATGCCAAGCGTGGCGTCAAAGGCGAGTAGCCCTTTCAGGCGGTCGTCCTCCAGGTACTCGTCGGCGACGTCGGCGACGTTCATCAGCAGCATGCGCAGGAAGTCACGACCCTCGGCACGGCCCTTGCGGATCAGACCGAAGCCGGCCGCGGCGAGCGTCGAGATGTCGCCGATGCCGATTGCGCCGAGCTGAGGCGGCGGGCGGCGCAGGAAGCGTTTCAGGATGCCGGCTTGATAGACGAGTTTTTCCCGCAGCTTCCCGAAGGCTTCGGCCTCGGAGACGGAAACGCCGTCGATCGTCTCGCCATAGGCGCCGCGCAGCACCGCGGGCTCATTCGCTCCATCGAGCACGACGGTCGGCATGGCCGCGCCGGATTTCGGCGCAAGCGTCAGCCCGAGGTCGCGGGCGACCTCCGGGTCGAGCCGGTTGACGAGGTGGGCGAGGCCGGCGGAGCGGAAGCCGGGGGCGAATTCGCGGCCGCGGGCGGCGCCACCCGGAGCACTCGCGGCCTCGAGGACAAGGATCTTCCGGCCGCTCTTGCCGAGCTTGGCGGCGGCGGCGAGGCCGTTGTGGCCGGCGCCGATGACAATGGCGTCGTAGGCGTTCGTAGTGACCCTGGCGGGCACATCAAATGACGTCATGGGCCTTGCTCATCTGCTCGGGGCTGCGCTTGAGATCGCGAAGGATTTCCATCGCGGCATTGCGTCCGGGTGCCCCCATCACACCGCCGCCCGGATGGGTGGAGGAGCCGCACATGTAGAGGCCGGCGATCGGGCTGCGGTACTGGGCGTAGCCCGGGACCGGTCGGTTGAAGAGCAACTGGTCGAATGTCAGTTCGCCCTGGAAGATGTTGCCTTCGGTCAGGCCGACCTCGTTTTCGAGTTCGCGTGGCGTCCGCACCTCCATGTGGACGATCCGGTCGCGGAAGCCGGGCGAGTAGTCGGCGATCTGGCTGACGACGGTTTCGGCGAAAGCGTCCCGGTCGGCATCCGTCCAGTCGCGGCCTTCGACCTTGGGCGGGCAGTACTGCACGAAGCAACTCATGAAGTGCTTGCCCGGCGATGTCATGGTCGGATCGAGTGTTGTCGGGATCATCGTGTCGAGCATCGGATCGGCCGACCAGCGGCCGGCCTTCCAGTCGTCATAGGCGCGCTCCATCCGTTCGATCGTATCGGTGAAGTGCAGGTCGCCGCGAATGCAGGAGGATTCGTGCGGCAGTGCCGGGAACTCCGGCAGGCTGTCGAGCGCGATGTTCACCTTGCCGGAGGAGCCACGCATCTTGAAGTGCTTGACGCGGTGGACGAAGTCCTGCGGAAGGGTTGCTTCGTCAACAAGCGTGAGGAAGGTGCGCTTCACGTCGGCATTCGACACCACGAGCTTGGCGCGCACCTCTTCACCGCTGGCGAGCACCACGCCGCTGGTGCGCCCGCCGCGCGTGAAAATCTTGTCCACCTCGGCATCGGTGCGGATCGTGCCGCCGGCTGCCTCAAAGGAGCGCGACAGGGCCTGTGTCACGGCCCCCATGCCGCCGCGCGCATAGCCCCAGGCACCGACGGAGCCGTCGACCTCCCCCATGTAGTGATGCAGAAGGACATAGGCCGTGCCTGGCGACATCGGCCCCAGCGCCGTGCCGATGATGCCGGAGATCGCCAGATAGGCCTTGATCACGTCGGTCTCAAAATATTCATCGAGAAAGTCGGAGATCGACATGGTCCAGAAGCGCAGCGTCTCGGCCATCTCGCTCGGGCTGAACTCGCCGAACTTCTTCGCCAGATAGAGCAGTTCCGACAGGTCGCGCGGCCGGAACCCGAACGGATCGGGCGCGGTGCGCATCAGGAGCGGCTGGATGAAGCGGCATTGCCGGGTGACGTCGCGGGCATAGCGGTCATAGGCTTCGGCGTCGCGTTTCGAATAGCGGGCGAATTCACGGCGATGGCTGTCGTGGTCGCGATAGGAAGCCAGATAATCACCGTCGCGGGTGAAGACCGCGCCGCCCTCATAGGCGACGACCTGCAGGCCGTGCTTCGGCAGTTCGAGATCGCGCATGATCTCCGGACGAAACAGCGAGCAGACATAGGAGCAGTTGGAGTAGACGAAGCCGGGCGCGAGCTCGCGGCTGGTCGCAGCACCCCCGACCCAGCCGTTCTTTTCCAGCACTGCGACGTTCAGTCCGGCCCGCTGCAGGTAGCATGCCGTCACCAGCCCGTTGTGGCCGCCGCCAACGATCAGGGCGTCGTATGTTTGCATTCTACGTTCTCCCTCGCTGCGAGGAAGGCTGCACCAATCGCCAAACCTTGTCCAGATATTTTGAATGAGCATTCAGCAAGCATGTTGCAATCGCCTGATTATCCGCTAGAATTTTGCTGCGGTGACGATGAACATGCAAGCAGTCTGGCGGGAGGCCTCATGACGGCGGCAGGGTCAGGATTAGAGCACGAACCGGAATATGACGAAGCGGCGATTCGCTTCCTCGAGGTTCTCTGGGGGGAGGGGTTCTTGTCGCCCGGCGGGCCGGCCGAGGTGGATCGCGTCCTGGCAGGGCTCGATCTTGCCGGCAAGACGATCCTCGATTTCGGCTGTGGCGCCGGCGGCGTTTCGCTGCATATCGCCAAGACCTACGACCCGGCCGAGGTGGTCGGCTACGATGTCGAACAGCCGGTGATCGATCATGCCCGGTCGGCCGCAGTTCAGGAGGGGTTGTCATCGCGCGTGCGCTTCGTCGCGGGTTCGTCCGGGCGTTTGCCCTTCGATGACGCCGAGTTCGACATCGTCTTTTCCAAGGATGCAATGGTGCACGTGCCGGACAAGGAATGGCTGTTTGGCGAGCTTTTCCGTGTCCTGAAGCCCGGCGGCCGGCTTGCTGCGTCCGACTGGCTGATCTCGCATGACAGTGAGCCGTCGCAGGACATGCAGGATTATATTGCCGCTGAAGGTTTGAGCTTTGGCATGGCCTCGCCGCAACGCTACATGGCGGCGATGACCGCCGCGGGTTTCACCGACTTGTCGGCGGAGAGCCGCAACGCCTGGTACCGCGAGACCGCACGCAGCGAGCTGGAGCGTCTGCGGGGCTCGCTGCATGCCGAGGCGACGGCGGCAGTGGGCGAGGAGTATGTCGCCAAGAACATTCGCACCTGGACTGCCACGCAGAAGGTGCTTGACACCGGCGAGCATTGCCCCACTCATCTTCGTGGCAGCAAGCCGGCCGGAGGCCATCCGTGAACGAGGCGCTGCGAGACCCCAAAACGAAAACGGCGGTGAAGATGCGGGCTGGCGCAGCGCAGAAGGTAGTGACTGAAGTCGAGAAAAAGGGACGCAAGGCCTCCAAAGAAACGAGGCGGCTGCAGTTGATCGAAGCGACGATCGATTCGCTGGCCAAGCGTGGTTATGCCGAGACGACACTTGCCGATGTGGCGGATGGGGCGGGACTTTCGCGCGGCATCGTCAACTTCCATTTCGAGAGCAAGGAAAACCTGCTCATCGCGACGCTGCAATACATGGCTGACGAGTATGCCAACCATTGGAATTCGGCGCTGGAAAAGGCGGGCGATCGTGCCGCGAACCGGCTCTGGGCGCTTGTTGCGGCCGACTTCGACCGCAAGATCTGCACCAAGCGCAAGCTCGCGGCCTGGTGTGCCTTCTGGGGCGAGGCGAAGTCGCGGCCGACCTACCAGGCGCTCTGCGGCGCGCGTGACGTCAAGTACCAGGAAACCGTCATCTCGCTGTGCACAGCTCTCAAGGAAGAGGGCGGGTACAGCTATGCGCCGGAAGCGATGGCGCTTGCCGTTTGTGCCACGCTCGAAGGGCTGTGGCTTCGCCTGATGATGGGCGATGGAACCACGCGTGAGAACGCGCTCGCGGCAGCAATCGAAGCGATCGTCGCGCTCTTTCCGATGCACATCGCGCGAAACGGACCAAAATAGCCAACCAAGAAGGGGAGCAGCATGAGCATTTCGAACAGAACCAGGCAACTGGTCACAACCGCCTTCGTCACAGCCCTTGCGCTCTCCACTGCCATGCCGGCCGTTGCCGGCGATGGACTTACCGTCTTCGAGTGGTCGGGCTACGAGGATCCGGCGATCCATCCCGCCTATACGGAGAAATACGGTGGCGAGCCCGACTTCGCCTTCTTCGGCGACGAGGAGGAAGCGTTCCAGAAGTTGCGCTCCGGCTTCAAGGCGGACATCAGCCATCCCTGTTCGCAGAGTGTGGTGAAATGGCGTGAAGCAGGCCTGCTGGAGCCGCTGGATACGTCGAAGCTGAAGTATTGGAACGACGTGCTGCCCGGCTTCAAGGCGATGAAGGACCTCATGACGTCGGCCGACGGCACCGCATGGATGCTGCCGTTCGACTGGGGCAACACGGTCCTGACCTACCGCTCCGATGCCGTCAAGCCGGAGGAGATCGAGTCCCTCAAGGTCTTCGCCGATCCGAAGTTCAAGGATCGTGTCTCGATCGGCGACAACGTGGATGACGCCTATGCACTCGCCAGCCTCGCCATCGGGGTGAAGGACTGGACGAAGATGACCGACGAGCAGTTCAAGGAGGCATCCGACTTCCTGCGGCAGGTGCACAAGAACGTCCGCCTGTACTGGACCGACAACACCGAACTCAGCCAGGCCATGGCAAGCGGCGAAGTCGATCTGGCCTGGGCCTGGAACGACACCTCGACCCAGCTTCAGACCGACAACGTGCCCGTCGCGATCAAGAAGGACACGAAGGAGGGCCTTTCGACCTGGGTTTGCGGTTTCGTACACCTGAAGGGCGGGGAGGGCAGCGAAGACAAGGTGTACGACTACCTCAACGCCGTGACCGATCCTGCGGTCTCGAAGTACATGGTGGAAGCCTGGGGCTACGGCCATTCCAATGCAAAGGGCATGGCTGCGGTCGATCCGGCGATGCTGCAGCAGAAGGGCTATGGCGACATCGACAAGTTTGTGGCCAACACATTGTTCCAGTCGCCGATGCCGACCGAGTTGCGGCAGAAGATGATCGCCGAGTTCGAGAAGATCAAATCGGGCTATTGATGCCGGTATCGCAGCGGCGGCCGGCTTCGGCGTCAAGCTGGCGGGGTCCGGTATTCGGTCCCCGCAAACCATCGAGGGATGCTTAGCGAAGAGCATAGTTGGAGCCCCCTGGTCGCTTTGCCGGCCCGGGGGCCAATCGCCAACAACCGGAAAGTATCAAGCGGGAGCGGTTTCCGTCACGAAGCCAGCTTCGGCGGCAGTTGCCAATTGCGCTCTTGCGCCGAGGCCTAACCCGCTCGGATTCCCGGGTTATCCCACCCGCGACACCGCTTCGTCCTCCACCAAAAGCACGAACGCATCCGGATCATAGGCCAGCCGGATCTCGGCACCGATCGGCAGGTCGTCGGCGCCGTAGTCGTTCGTCTCGACCATGGATAGCGGCTGTTCCAGTCCTTCGACACCGATGGTGAGATAGGTCACCTCGCCGAAGTAGGCGCGGTTTTCCACCCTTCCCGTCAACTCATGAGGCGCGCGTTCCTCATCCCAGAGTAAGCGAAGCCGCTCCGGACGGATGCCGACGGTGACATGGCCGTTGGCCGCGGTGAAACCCTGCGGCTTGCTGAGGTTGATTGTACCGAACCTGGATGTTTCGACCGAGACGTTCCCCGAATGGTCGCCGAGCAGCTTCGCCTGCAGGAAGTTCATGCCGCCGAGGAAGTCGGCGACCTTGCGTGTCCGGGGGTGCTGATAGATCTCCTTCGGTGTGTCGATCTGCGCAATTCTACCGCCAAACATGACGGCGATGCGATCGGACAGGGCAAGCGCCTCATACTGGTCGTGCGTGACGAGAATGAAGGTGATGCCGACAGCCTTCTGCAGGCTGCGCAGTTCCACCTGCATCTGTTCGCGCAGCTTCTTGTCGAGTGCGGAAAGCGGTTCGTCCAGCAAGAGCACCTTCGGGCGCATCACGAGTGCGCGTGCCAGTGCCACCCGCTGGCGCTGGCCGCCGGAAAGTTCGTTCGCCTTGCGCTTGTCGAGCCCGGTCAGTCGAACCTGGTCGAGGGCGTCGGAAACACGCTTGCGCTCTTCGGCCGCGCCGAGTCGCAGACGCTTCAGGCCATACGCGACGTTCTCGCCCACATCGAGATGGGGGAAGATGGCGTAGTTCTGGAAGACCATGTTCGTCGGGCGCCTGTTGGCCGGCAACAGCGTGCAAGGCACGCCGTCGATGCGAATTTCGCCATTGGTGGGCACATCGAAACCGGCAATCGAGCGCAACAGCGTGGTCTTTCCGCAGCCCGAGGGACCAAGCAGTGAAAAGAACTCGCCTTCGCCAATCTGCAGCGAGACGTCGTCCAGCGCCTTGTAGATTCCGTAGTACTTGGAGACGTTTTCGATGGAGAGCATCGGACGGTCCGGCATGGTGGCTCCTGTCAATGTCCAAGTGCAGCCTGCGTGCGTCGCTCCGCCCGCCGGCGCAAGACTTCGGCGGTGGTCAAAAGCAGCACGGAAGCGACGATCATGAGGCTGCCGAGCGCGAGCACGGCCGGCAGTTTGGCGGCGAAGCGAAGCTGGCCCCAGATGTAGACGGGCAGCGTTGGCTCGGTGCCGGAAAGGAAGAAGGCAAGGATGAACTCGTCGAGCGAGATGGTGAACGTGACAAGCAGGCTGGAAACGATAGCCGGTGCGACGACCGGCAAGGTCACACGGCGAAAGGTGCCAAACGCGGTTTCGCCGAGATCGTAGGAGGCTTCCTCGAGGCTGCGATCGAACCCCTCGAAACCGGATACGAGCACGGACATCGAATAGGGGATGCAGAAGACCACCTGGCCAAGGATCACGGTCAGGAGCGATAGTTCAAGGCCGAGCTGCAGCGTGATCATCAGGAGCGACACGGCCACGATGATCTCGGGCAGAAACAGCGGCGCCATGATCAGGCCGGTGGCCGGGTGCTGGCCGCGGAAACGATAGCGCGTGATGGCGCGTGCAGCGCAGATGCCAAGCGTCGTGCTGAGCAGGGAAACGCAGATGCCGACCATGAGGCTGTTGCGGGCCGCCTCCAGCAGGACGGTGTTGCCCCAGAGCGAGGCGTACCACTTGGTCGTGAAGCCTGCGAGCGGGAAGGTCGTGGTTGCGGCGTTGTTGAACGAGAAGACCGGCAGAAGCAGGATCGGCAGGTACAGGAAGACGAAGTAGACCGCCACATAGATCGGCAGGAAGGGCAGGAGGCGCATCCGTTGCAACATCAGCGGAGCCTCCGCACACCATAGCGCAGCGACAGCACGATGACGGCTGCGGCGAGCGAGACGAGAACCATGGTCGTCACCGAAAGCGCGGCGCCCAGGGGCCAGTTTGCGCCCTTGCCGAACTGCGCCTGGATGGCGGTGGCGATCATCACGCCATCCTTGCCGCCGACGAGCTTTGGCGTGACGTAGTCGCCGACCGTCGGGATCATCACGATCAGGAAGGCGGAGATGACGCCCGGCATCGACAGCGGCAGGGTCACGCGCATGAAGGCGCGCAGTGGCGTGTCGCCGAGGTCCCGCGCCGCCTCGATCAGCGACCGGTCGATCTTCTGCAGCGAGACGTAGATCGGCAGGATCGCAAAGGCCGCCCAGCTATGGACCAGCGTGATGACGACGGCGTTGGCGTTGTAGAGCAGCGACGTGATCGGCTGGTCGATGATGCCCGCCGACATGAGCCCGGTGTTCAGCACGCCGCCGTAGCCGAGGATCACCTTCCATGACATGACGCGCAGAAGGTAGCTCGTCCAGCAGGGGATCGTCACAAGGAACAGCCAGAGGTTCTTGTGCACCCCACCATGGAACGAGATGTACCAGGCAATGGGGTAGGAGAAACCGACGGTGATGGCGCTAGTCAGCAGCGAGATCCACAGCGAGCGGACGAACAGGTCGCGATAGATCGGTTCGGTCAGCGCGAGGCGATAGTTCTCGAAGGTGAAGGTCCGGTCGATTTCCAGATAGTTCTGTGTCCAGAAGCTGTAGGCGATGACGAGCAGCACCGGCACGAGCAACAGCGCGAGCGCATACAGCAAGGTCGGTGAGATCATCGCGAGGCCCCTGGCCTCCTCGCTTCGCAGCCACCGGCTGCCAGCGGAAGGGGACGGCGTTTCCGCCGTCGTGACGATCGCCGCCGCGCTCATCGTTGCTTTCGCCGGTCGGGACAGGGCCCGCTTGCGTGGATTGCCGAGTTCATCGCGCCCGCCTTTCCGGCTGTTTGCTGTTCCCAGCTCAAAGATGAGCGCAAATCGCCATTGAAATCAAGCGCTATTTCTGCCATATTGATTGAACAAACATTCAATATGATGGAAGAAAATTCTTTATTGTCATCACCTTGTGTGCTTTGTTGTAATTTAAATGGGGGTGAGCATGGCTGCAATACCGAGGGCAGACGGCGGCAATGATGATGCGATTTGCGATGGGCCGGACGAACTGACCTTGCTTGCCGAGCGCCATCTGGTGCAGCCGTGGCCTGTCTCCGGCTCCATCGGCGCCGAGGCGCGCGGGCGACTGCAGGCGGGCGAGGGGATCTATGTCACCGACGCGGCCGGCCGCAGACTGATCGATGGTCCCGCCGGCATGTGGTGCGTCAATGCCGGCCACCGGCGCAAGGAGCTTGCCGATGTCATGGCCGCGCAGGCCATGGAACTGTCCTATAATTCGCCGTGGTACACGACGAACGCGGCATCGGCGGTGCTGTCGAAACGGCTGGCCGATCATGCACCCGACGGCGTTGACCACGTCTTCTACACGACGGGCGGCTCGTCGGCGGTGGAAACGGCGCTGCGCTTCATGCAGTTTGCCAACAACGTGAAGGGGCGGCCGGACAAGAAGCTGATCGTGTCACGCCAGGGCGGCTACCACGGGTCCACCTATCTCTCTGCCTCGCTGAATGGCCGTCCGCGCGACCACGACTGGATGGACAGTGCCGAGGGACTGGTGATCAAGTTGGCCTGCCCCAATCCCTTCCGCCGGCCCGAGGGTGCGAGCGAGGCGCAGTTCTGCGACATTCTCGTGGCCGAGTTCCGCGATGTGATCGAAAGGGTCGGCGCCGAGCGCATTGGGGCGTTTATCGCCGAGCCGATCATGGCATCGGGCGGTGTGATCGTCCCGCCGGCGGGCTATCTCGTCCGCGTGCGCGAACTTTGCCGGGACAACGATATCCTCTTCATCGCCGACGAGGTGGTGACCGCCTTCGGCCGGCTTGGCCATGTCTTCGCGTCGAAGGATGTCTTCGGGCTCGATCCGGACATGATCACCTTCGCCAAGGGGGTGACCTCGGGCTACTTCCCGCTCGGCGGCGTGATGATCGCAGGGCGGCTGTTCGAGGAACTGCGCCAATCCAACCATTCCGACGCGATGTTCGCGCATGGCCTGACCTATTCCAGCCATCCCGTCGGTTGCGCGGTCGCGCTGAAGAATCTGGATATTCTCGAGGGCGGGCTACTCGACCACGCGCGCGCCGTGTCCGGTCACTTCCAGGCGAGCCTCAAGGCGCTGGAAGACCTGCCGCTGGTCGGTGAGGTGCGCGGGCTCGGGCTGATGGCGTGCGTCGAATGCGTCGCCGATCGCGCCAGCAACAATCCGCTGACACTGGACCTGGAGGTCGGCAAGCGCATCGACAATCATTGCCAGGAACTCGGCCTTCTGGTGCGACCGCTCATCAATATGTGCGTCATGTCCCCGCCGCTGACGATCACCAAGAGCCAGATCGACGACATGGCGACGATCCTGCGCCGCGGCATCGAGTTGACGATGGACGATCTGGTGCGCGAGGGATTGTGGCGCGGATGACGACGAAAATTGCGTGAACGTCAGGGCTTCTCGTTCCAGGCCTTGGCACATTCGGCCCGCGAAAGCGGGCCGAGGCCGCTAACAGACAACGATAGCCGTAAACGACCTTCCGTCACCCCGGACTTGATCCGGGGTCCAGCGGCGCCGCGTCTGCGGCGCGGAAAAAGTTCTTTGCGCTCAAGAATTTGAGCGCGCTGGATGCCGGGTCAAGCCCGGCATGACGGACAGGCTTAATGCTGCTTGCTCCAATTTGATGTTGTGACAACTGCAGGTCGGAGACTACATCATCGCCGCGTTCACCGCCGGCATGTCGTTCTCAGCCGGTGCCTCCTTCAGCGTCATGACCGGGAGCACCTTGCGCAGATGGTCGTGGTGGGTGCGTACGCCGTATTCGAGGTCGGACAGATAGAAGCCTGCAAAGGCAGCCGAGGTCATCGCCTCGTTTGACCAGATCGTCAGTTGAACGTCCTCGGCCTGGGTGTCGCGATCGATGCGGGCGGCGAGATAGCGGGCAGCGGCCTGTTCCCGCGTCTCGTCCCGATAGCGGTAGACGCCGCCGCGCAGCAGCGTCCTGCCGACGGACAACGGGAACTCCTGATAGAACTGCACCGCCTCCGGCGTCACGGCGAGCACGGAATTCGGAAACAGGCCGTAGTAGATCCAGGCCTTGCGCAGCTGTTGCGGGAGGCGCGCGTTCTCCGGGGCGATCTTCATATAGTGGCCGACGCTCCAGCGCCGGCCGGCGTGCGGATTGTAGGTGGCGAACGAGCGGCTGACGCCGTTGACGAAGGGTTCGTCGAAGTAGGTCGAGCCGTAGAGGTCCTGAAGGGCGGGGTGCGCCATCGCTACGTGGTAGCCCTCGTTGTCGACGTCGCGCACCGATTTCCAGTTGACCGGCGTTTCCTGGGTGTAGATGCCGCCTGCCGGCACCATGTCGGCGGGCCGATAGCAGGACAGTTCCGCCTCGAACGGCCTCATCAACTCGGCGACCGAGGGTTGCGGGCCGGGCGCGAACCGGACGAAGACGAAGCCCTGCCAGACTTCGCATTCGATGGCCTTCAGTGCAAATTCGTTCTTGTCCATCGGCGGAAAGGAGCGGGGACGAGCCGCCCCGCGAAGGGTGCCGTCGAGATTGTAGACCCAGCCATGGAACGGGCAGACCAGCGCGTTGCGGCAGGTGCCCTTCTCGTCGGCCACAAGCCGTGAGCCGCGATGGCGGCAGATGTTGTGGAACGCTTTGATCTCGCCGCTCTGGCCGCGCAGAACCAGGGCGCGCTCGCCAACGATGTCGAGGGTAATGTAGTTGCCCGGCTCGGCGACATCGGAGACGTGGCAGGCGATCTGCCAGTGCTCGCGGAAAATATGCTGCTTCTCCAGTTCCAGCAGGGCGGCACTGTGGTAGCACCAGCCCGGCAGGCCGCTGCGGTCCCAGTCATTCGGAATGGTGATGTCGCGCACAACCGTGTTCATGACCGCCCCTATATCTTGCTGAACGTTCATTCAAGTAAAGCATATTTCCATAGAGGAAGGAATAGGTTGGTTCCGTGCATTCATGCGCGAGCGAATCTCCTCCGCACCGGATAGGTCGGAAAAGGGCGCGGCCCACTTGCCGATGTTTTGCTATTCGACCTTATTGGCGGCACGCCCCTGCAGTTCGGGCTACCGGTCCAGTTCGGGATACCGCTCGAAGGCGGGGCGCAGCTTTTCGCCGATCATGCAGTCGGTGTCGTTCGCAACCGGAACGAAGCGGGCCGAGGGCTGGCGGCCGCTGACCTCGAGGACCAGCTTGCGACGAATAGCCATGGCGAAGTCTTCCGGCTCCTGCACCGCGACGACGAAAGCCCCGGGGCCGCCGATGACGCAATCGGCATAGTAGCGGTCGAGCGGACCAAAGGCGGCCGAGGGGCGAACCATGATCGCAAGCCCGTTGACGACGATGCCGAGGGATGTTGCCGCGTCGCGGGCTGGCGTTACCGGTGCGCCGTAATTGTTCGGCCCGTCGCCGGAAATGTCGATGACCCGCCGCGCGCCGGAAAAGCCGTTGGCGTCGAACAATTTCGAACCGTAGGCGATGGCCGTGGAGAGCGAGGTTCCGCGCAGGGACGCGAACGGTCGTTTCTTGATCAGTTCGGCGAAGCGGGCGGCGTCATCGGCCGTCGCGATCAGCGTCCACGGCAGCTGCGAGTTCTGGCCGATGACCCCGCCCCACTCGAAATAGCTGATGGCGATGCGTCCGTTGAAACCTTCGTGAACTGCGGCGAGAAACTCAGGATGCGTCAGCGCGGACACGTAGCCGGCGCGCTGGATCTGCGCTTCCTCCAGGTCCATCGATCCGGATATATCGACGGCAAGCACAAGCTCGAGGTCGACGGCCGTCTCGGATGCTGCGGCGACGTCCCTGGTTTCAGCGAAGGCTGACAGACTGAGAAGCATGGCGAGTGCGGCAATTAACATCCTGCACCTCCTTGTCTCCGAACCGGTCTCCGCCGCGCCTCGGGCGGGCAGGCGGAGCATTTACAACATGCAATAGCGGACGATCGGATGTGGTCGGCGGTATCGGACGGCTCGCGTGGCGCCGTACGCACCATCAGCTACCTGCTCACCCAGTCAGTTTCCGGGCCATCGGTACCAATAAAACTCTAGCACATGCGGCTGTTTCGACCGATCCGCATGCGCGTTCAACTCTCGGTGAGGTATGCCTGTTGCGGGGCATGGCTCTAGTCTTGGCCACCCCGCGGAGCCATGATGCTGTTTCGTGCGTGACCCTATGCAGGGGGGTGAGCGGGTTGGCACTGCCGTGCCGGAAGCGCATGGCAGTACTGTCACTGAAACCCTCAGTGGGTGAGTTGGGAGGCGACCGACATCACTTCGTCTGCCTTGGGGATGGCAAACATGTTGCTGCCGCCGCCTTCAACCTCGGTGAAGGACCAACGCACGATGCCGTCGCGGTCGAGCAGGAACTCGCCGACGAGTTGGCCGCCATATTTTTCGTCCGTCTGCTGGTCGGCCGGCGTCATCTCGTAGCCGTCCTGGTTGTTCAGGAACGCTGCGGCGTCAAAGCAACTCATCGGTTCGGGAAGCTCCCCCGGCATATCGACGCGCATCGCCATCACGGTCGGCATGGAGACCTTGTATGGCCAGTCGTCCTCATTCTCGGTGAACTGCAGGTTGGGCAAGCCGAAGGCCCGGTGGGCGACGTTCTCCGGATCCGAGGCGGTGATGATACCGGGCATGGGGTGATAGCGAAAATAAAGGCGCGCCCGGTCGATCGGCGTGTTGACGACCGTGAGACTGTCGATGCCCTTCTCGCGCAGCGCCGAGGAGAGCAGGGCAGACGCCGCGATATGGCGGCGGCAGAAGGGGCACTGAAGCCCTCGATAGAGGCCGATCAAGACGGGTGATTGGCCGCGAAAGTCGTCGATTGCTACCTTGCCGCCGTGGTTGATCGCGTCGAGAACAACGTTCGGCGCGCGATCCCCCGGTTTCAGCAGCCGTTCCATTGCATGCTCTGCCATTGGTAAGTTCCTCCGGCTAGTCGAGAAAAGGCAGGACTATCAGCGCTTCAGGGTCGAGACCGTGTTTGGCGCAGACCCCCTGCGCCAGTTCGAAGTACCGCTCTGCTTCGTCCATTTCATTCATGTCGAGGCAGAGCGTCGCAAGGCCATCATAGCACGGAAAGAGCAGTTGTGCCTCCGCGCTGTCGCGGACGAGTTCAAGCGCTTCGAGATAATTTTCGCGCGCCGCCTTCGATGCACCGTGACATTGCCGGATCTGTCCGAGTACCAGCAAGGGCACCGGCAAGTGGTCTCGCTGGCCGAGCGCCCGATCGATTGCGATCGCCTCCTCGACTGCCGGCAGCCCTTCCTGCATGCATCTGTCGGTGAAGGTGCAGTAGGCGACGGCGAGATTGGTCAGCAGGCGGGCCTGATGCCCGAGATCGCCAATCCTCTTCGCCATCTCGTAGCCGCGCTTGCAAACGTCGATCGCAAGGCCCGGATTGATCGTCGTATAGAGTACGCCGAGATTGGTGTAGCCGCGGCAGGCGGTGTTGAGGTGATTTGCGGCCAGTGCGACC
Source organism: Mycoplana sp. BE70 (assembly GCF_031455855.1). Lineage (NCBI taxonomy): Bacteria > Pseudomonadati > Pseudomonadota > Alphaproteobacteria > Hyphomicrobiales > Rhizobiaceae > Mycoplana > Mycoplana sp. BE70. Next base: position 328,748 of record NZ_JAVDTM010000004.1, on the reverse strand, counting down.
TCCACGCTGCGTTCCACCATCCGGACGGCTTCGCCGGTCCGATGCATGCGTGCCAGTGCCACGCCCTTGGTGTTGAATGCCCGAGCGACGGCAAGGGCGATCTCCGCTTTGCCCGCGGCATCGGTTCCTGCTGGAAGATGGTTTGCGCATTCCAACGCACGCTCGGCCCATTGCACCGCCATTTCCCAATCGCCGGTGCGGAATGCCAGATGGCCCTGCCGCTGCATCAGGTGGGCGAGTTCGATCGGTGCGTCGATGCCTTCCAGGAATTCGGCAGCTTGCGTGAAGCAGGCCGTTGCCCTGTCGCGCTCGCCGGAATCGAAGGCGAGTTTGCCGAGCTTGCGCAGGATGCGTGCCGCGCCGGAAATATCATTGCCCTCACGGCAGGCGTTGAGCAGCGCGTCGTATCGGTTTCGCGCTTCCTCTCGGCGCCCTGTCAGATTGCACAGGTCCGCATACCGCTCGCCGGGAACGCGCCAGGCATCGCCACCGGCTGCCTCGCCGGCGGAAAGCGCGCGCGCATAAAGGCGCAGGGCGTCTTCGTTCGCGTACGCCTTGCGGGCCAGGTCTCCCGCCGACGTCAGGTATCGGGCGCCTTTGGATTTATCCGACGAGGCGGAGAAATGATGCCCGAGCTCGATCAATTGCTCGAGATGCTCCGGCGTTTCGCCATATTGGCGCTCGAGCACTGAGCCGACTGCACCGTGCAATTCCGTGCGGCGACGCAGCAACAGATTGTCGTAGACGACTTCGTGCAGCAGCCTTTGGCGGAAGGTGTATCGCGGCGGCCCCTGCGCACGGATGTCCGCCTGTTCCTCGATTATGTCCGCTTCGCATAGGCGCTGAAGGTTGTCTTCGATGTTAGCGACATTGATCGGCAAGGCCCGCAGCAGGGGACTGTCGAAGCGGTGGCCAATGACCGACGCGGCCTGAGCGAGCCGCCGCGCATCCGGGGAAAGGCGGTCGATGCGCGCGAGCATCATCGCCTGGATGCCAAGCGGTGTTTCCGTCTCCTCCGCGCCGGAAGAAGTGGCCCAGTGATCTTCGCTACGCCGGATGGCGCCGGTCTCGATCAAGGTGCGCAGGATCTCCTCCAGGAAAAACGGATTGCCTTCGGCGCGGTCGATGATCCTGCTCCGAAGCCCGGCCGGCAGCACATCCGGGCCGAATGCGGTGGACAGGAGCGATTCCGCGTTCCGGTCTGACAGAAGATCAAGGCGAAGGGTGGTCTGGCTGGCACGCGCCGAGCTAAGCGCTTCCGTCTCGAAGCCGGGTCGATGGGTCACAAGCAGCATCAGCCGGCGGCGCTCGATCCGGTCCATGATGAAGCGCAGGGCCTCGAGGGATACGCGATCGGCCCAGTGAAGGTCCTCGATGACAAGGAGCAGCGGCGACTGCTCCATGCGGCGATCGAACAGCGTGCGAACCGCGTGAAATATCTGCCGGCGCAACTGATCGGGCTCCAGATGTTTCAGCGCGCCGTGGGCATCGCCGAAACCGAGAACGAACAGGAAGAAAGGTTCAAGCCGCTCAATTGCGTCGGCAGGCAGGCCGAGGCCGGTCAATCCGGTGTGCAGCAGGGCACGGGAGCGCTCCAGGTTGTCCATGACGTCGATCTGATAGGCGCATCGCAGCATGGCTGCGAGCGTACCGTAGGAGGGGTCGCCCAACGAGGAGCAGGCCGTCTGGCGGACGGTGATGCCAGCCAGCTCTGGGTCGGCCTGAACCCGGTCGAGGAAGGCGCCGACGAGGCGGGTCTTTCCGATGCCGGCGTCTCCCACGACGCGGACGAGCTGGGTGGCTCCATCGCGAATGGCGTCGAGGCATCGCATCAGGCTCGCCAACTCGCCGTCGCGGCCGATCATCGGGAGTTGAATCCCGAAGCCGCCGAGGCCGCGCGCCGTCGGGGCTGCGGCAACTGTTCCCTCCAGCCGGTACACCGGTGTTTCCTCGGCCTTGCCGCGCAACGGCAGGGTGCCGAGGGAGGCAAAGGAGAAGGCGTGCTGCGTGAGCCGGCGCGTGACGGTGCCGACCAGGATTTCGCCGGGTCCCGCCATCGCCTGCAGACGCTGGGCGGTGTTCACGGTATCACCGGTGACCGAATAGGATTTGCTGTCGCCGGCGCCGACGACGCCGGTGACGACCGGGCCGGTGTTCACCCCGATATGGATCGTCAGCGGCTGGCCGAGGCTTGTCCGCCAGCGCTCCTCGATCCCCGCCATCCGCTGCTGCATGTCGAGTGCCGCTCCAAGCGCCCGCTCGGGGTCTTTCTCGTGTGCGACCGGCGCGCCGAAGAGAGCGAGCAGGGCGTCACCTATAAACTTGTCAACGTAGCCGCCATGCGTGGCAACGGCCGCGCTGAGATCCTCGAAGATCTCGTTCTGCAGTGTCTGCAGCAGTTCCGGGTCGATCTGTTCGCCCAGTGTCGTGTAGCCGCAGAGATCGGCGAAGAGCGCGGTGACGATGCGCCGGTCGGCCTCCATTTCCGCTCTCGGTTCGGCCCGTCGACTAGTGACGGAAGGTATCGGCGGCTCGAGCGGGCGGGCTCGATCGGGCGGAGCTGGTTGCCGCGGCGAAGACCCGCTCGGCCCCGAAAGAGCGGCTCCGCATTTCGGACAGAAGGCGAATTCCGGAGGGCAGGGATATCCGCAGGAGACGCAAGCCCGCGGTTGCGGCGTTCCGCACTTCGGACAGAAGGCGAAGCCGCTTTCGACCGCAAAACCGCAGGCGGTGCAGTTCATCCGACACATGCCTCGCGAACCGGCGGACACCATCGCAACAGCGGCGCATCCGGCAGATGGCGGATCATGCGCTCGAAGCCGGACCATGGCAATGCGGGTGTCGAGAGGTGTTTTTTCCAGTATTCTGCGAAAGGGAGCGTCAGCCGTTTAGAAGTGTCTGCATCAAGCTGGTGATGCGCCGGTGCTGGTGGGCATGCCGGGTGCGGACGTTGACGGCGGCGTATACTGTCTGCCAGATGGGATCCGCCCCGGCCACACGGTTGACGGCGCCGGTGCGCAGCAGGCGCCGCGCGTCCGGTTCGATGACGAAAGCGGACCCGCCGAGCTTGGTCATGAGCGCGATGATCGCCGTTGTCTCGCCGCTGGCGATCGGCGCCGTAGACAGATGCGGATAGGCCTGCCGGTGCAGCCGGTCGAAGGCGGGGGAATAGACCGCCTGGATATAGTCCTCCGGCCGGACATCTTCGAGCCGGGTCACCTTGTTGCTCACCATCTCGTAATGCACCTCGCCGATGCGCTCATAATGCAGGTCGGGCAGGTAGTGCGGCGTGAAGAGGATCGCCAGGTCGAGGGCGCCGGCGCCGAGGTCGCGGTTCATCTGGTTGGAATAGTCGACTTCCAGATAGATCGAGGTGGCCGGCAGTTCCTTGCGGACCGCCGTCAGCCAGTCGCCGGCGTAGTGGGCGGCGAGGTCGTGCTGCAGGCCGATGCGCATCGAGCGCTCGTAGGCGCCGGCCGTCTCCACCGCGCGCGAAGCCTCGTGCCACTGGTGCTGGAGCGCTTTGGCGTGATCGAGAAACCGCAGGCCGGCCGCCGTTGGCTGCGTGCCGCCCTTGTTCCGCGCGAAGAGCTTGCGGGCGAATATCGCCTCCAGCGCATTGATGCGGTGGGTGACCGTGGATTGCGTGATGTTCAATCGTTCCGCGGTGCGGTTGAAATTTCGCGTTTCCATCAGGTCGAGGAATGTCTCAATCAGGACAATTTGCATGAATGCGCCGCAATTCCTTCGTGTTTGGCGAAACTGTAATCGATAAAGTCGATTAATAAAGCGAATTCCACCCGCTTGCCGCGGTGCGCTTTGGTTGCCACAAATCCGGTTCAAAGAAAGGGAGCGAGAATGTCCGGACTGCCAAGCCATGCCCGTGTCGTCATCATCGGCGGAGGTGCCGTCGGCGCATCCGCGCTCTATCATCTGGCCAAGGCCGGATGGACGGATTGCGTGCTTCTCGAAAAGAACGAGCTGACGGCCGGCTCGACCTGGCACGCGGCCGGCAACGTGCCGACCTTCTCCGCCTCCTGGTCGATCATGAACATGCAGCGCTATTCGGCCTCGCTCTACCGCGAGCTCGGCGCGCTGGTCGACTACCCCATGAACTACCACGTCACCGGCTCGATCCGCCTCGGCCACTCCAAGGAGCGGCTGCAGGAGTTCAAGCGCGTCGTCGGCATGGGCCGCTACCAGGGCATGGACCTTGACATCCTGACGCCGGACGAGATCAAGTCCCGCTATCCCTTCGCCGAGACCCACGACCTGACCGGCGCCCTCTACGATCCCAATGACGGCGACATCGACCCGGCGCAGCTCACCCAGGCGCTGGCCAAGGGCGCGCGCGACATGGGCGCGAAGATCTTCCGTTTCTGTCCCGCGACCGGCGCCCGCCGGGAGAATGAGGAGTGGGTGATCTCGACGCCGCAGGGCGAGATCCGCTGTGAATACGTCGTCAACGCCGCCGGCTACTACGCCCGCGAGGTGGGAAAATGGTTCGGCCGCGATGTGCCGATGATGGTGATGAGCCACCAGTACGTCCTGTTCGAGGAAATCCCGGAGCTCGCTGCCTGGTCGAAGGAGGCCGGCCACAAGCTGCCGTTGATGCGTGACGTCGATAGCTCGTACTACCTGCGCCAGGAAAAGAACGGCATGAACCTCGGTCCGTACGAGAAGAACTGCAAGGCGCACTGGACGACGCCGGACGATCCGATGCCGGACGATTTCTCCTTCCAGCTCTACCCGGACGACCTGGAGCGGCTGGAATGGTACCTGAACGACGCCTGCGAGCGCGTGCCGATCCTCGGCACCGCCGGCCTGTCGCGCGTGATCAACGGCCCGATCCCCTATGCGCCGGACGGCAATCCGCTGATCGGGCCGATGCCGGGCGTGCCGAACGCGTTCGAGGCCTGCGTCTTCACCTTCGGCATCTGCCAGGCCGGCGGTGCCGGCAAGGTGTTGGCGGAATGGATCACCGAAGGCGAGACCGAGTGGGACATGTGGTCGTGCGATCCGCGCCGCTACACCAGCTTCGCCGCGGACCAGGACTACTGCATCGCCAAGGGCATGGAGATCTACGGCCACGAATATGCGATGCATTTCCCGAAGCACGCCTGGCCGGCTGGGCGCGACAGGAAGCACTCGCCGATCCACGACCGCATCGCCGCACTCGGCGCGCAGTTCAAGCCCTTTAACGGCTGGGAGCGCGCCAACTGGTACGCCAAGCCCGGTGACGACACCTCGGAACAGGCGACGCAGACCTGGAACCGCGAAGGCCCATGGCGGCCGCGCATCGAGGAGGAATGCCGCGCCGTCACCGAGGCCGCCGGCATCCTCGATCTTCCCGGCTTCTCGCGCTTCCGCGTCAAGGGTCAGGGCGCGACGGCGTGGCTGTCGACGCTCACCACCGGCAAGCTGCCGAAGCCGGGCCGCATCGGCCTTGCCTATTTTGCCGACGACAAGGGCCGGATCGTCACGGAAATGTCGGTGATGATGCTGGACGAGGATTTCTTCTTCCTCATCACCGCGGCGACGGCGCAGTGGCACGATTTCGAGTGGCTGAAGAAGCATCTGCCCAAGGATGCCGCCTTCACGATCGAGGATGTCACCGAGGCCTTCTCCTGCCAGATCCTGTCCGGCCCCAATTCCAGGGCGATCCTGGCCGAGGTCACCGATGCCGACCTTTCCAAGGGCTGGCTGACGCACCAGAGCTGCCAGATCGCCGGCCGCTGGTGCCAGTTGGTGCGCGTCTCCTTCGCCGGTGAGTTGGGCTGGGAAATCCACACCAAGGTCGAGGACACGGCGGCGATCTTCGACGCCGTCTGGGCGGCCGGCCAGAAACACGGTCTGAAGCCCTTCGGCATGGAAGCGCTCGACAGCCTGCGCATCGAGAAGGGCTATCGTGCCTGGAAGGGCGACCTTTCGACCGACTACACGATCCTGCAAGGCGGGCTCGACCGCTTCGTCGATTGGGGTAAGCCCGACTTCAAGGGCAAGGCGGCGATGGAGCGCGAGAAGCAACAGGGTGTTTCCAAGCGTTTCGTGCTGCTGACGGTCGACGCCGGCGAATGCGACGCGCCCTACATGTCGACGCTCTGGCATGGCGGCAAGGTGGTCGGTGAAACGACCTCCGGCAACTGGGGCTATCGCACCGGCAAGTCGATCGCGCTCGGCATGCTGCGTGCCGATCTCGCCGTGCCGGGCACGGAAATCGAGGTGGAAATCTACGGCGACCGCTTCAAGGCGACCGTCCAGCCGGACGGCCCGCTCTTCGACCCCAACAATGAAAGACTGCGTGCATGAGCAAACCCATTCCCTCCAAGGCGAGAGCCGTCATCATCGGCGGCGGCGTTTCCGGCTGTTCGGTCGCCTATCATCTGGCCAAGCTCGGCTGGACGGATGTCGTGCTGCTCGAGCGCAAGCAGCTCACGTCAGGCACGACCTGGCATGCAGCCGGCCTTATCGGCCAGCTACGCGCCTCGCAGAACATGACGCGCCTCGCCAAGTATTCCGCCGACCTCTACGTCAAGCTCGAGGCGGAGACCGGCATCGGCACCGGCATGCGCCAGTGCGGCTCGATGACGGTGGCGCTGACCGAGGAGCGCAAGGAGGAGATCTACCGCCAGGCCTCGCTGGCGCGGGCCTTCGACGTCGACGTGCGCGAGATTTCAGTCGACGAAGTGAAGGCGATGTATCCGCACCTCAACACGGCTGATGTGAAGGCCGCCGTGCACCTGCCGCTCGACGGCCAGTGCGATCCGGCGAACATCGCGATGGCCTTGGCGAAGGGCGCGCGGCAAAACGGCGCCACCGTCATCGAGAACGTCAAGGTCACCTCCGTCGTCACCAAGGACGGCCGCGTGACGGGCGTCACCTGCGAGCAGAATGGCGAGACGTTCACGATCGAGACGGAAAACGTCGTCAACGCCGCCGGCATGTGGGGGCGGACGCTCGCCGACATGTCGGGCGTGACGCTGCCGCTGCACGCCTGCGAGCATTTCTACATCGTCACCGAGCCGATCCCCAACCTGCAGCGGCTCCCGGTTCTGCGTGTGCCGGACGAGTGCACCTACTACAAGGAAGACGCCGGCAAGATGCTGATCGGCGCCTTCGAGCTGAAGGCCAAGCCCTGGGGCATGGACGGCATCTCGGAAGATTTCTGCTTCGACCAGCTGCCGGAGGATTTCGATCACTTCCAGCCGATCCTCGAAAACGCGATCAACCGCATGCCGATGCTGGAAACGGCCGGCATCCACACCTTCTTCAACGGTCCGGAAAGCTTCACGCCGGACGACCGCTACTATCTCGGCGAAGCGCCGCAACTGAAGGGTTACTGGGTCGCAGCCGGCTACAATTCGATCGGTATCGTCTCCTCCGGCGGCGCCGGCATGGCGCTGGCGCAGTGGATGAACGACGGCGAGCCGCCCTTTGATCTCTGGGAAGTCGACATTCGCCGCGCCCAGCCGTTCCAGAAGAATCGCGCCTATCTGAAGGACCGTGTTTCCGAAACGCTCGGCCTGCTCTATGCCGACCACTTCCCCTACCGCCAGATGGCGACGGCCCGCGGCGTGCGCCGCTCGCCGATCCACGAGCATCTGAAAGCCCGCGGCGCCGTCTTCGGCGAGGTCGCCGGCTGGGAGCGCGCCAACTGGTTCGCGAAGGAAGGCCAGGAGCGGGAATACCGCTACAGCTGGAAGCGGCAGAACTGGTTCGAGAACCAGAAGGAAGAGCATCTCGCCGTCCGCAATGGCGTCGGCCTGTTCGACATGACCTCCTTCGGCAAGATCCGCGTCGAGGGCCGCGATGCGCTCGCCTTCCTGCAAAAACTCTGCGCCAACCAGATGGACGTCGCTCCCGGCCGCATCGTCTACACGCAGATGCTGAACGCCCGCGGTGGCATCGAGAGCGACCTGACGGTGACGCGTCTGTCGGAGACTGCCTTCTTCCTCGTCGTGCCCGGTGCGACGCTGCAGCGCGACCTTGCCTGGCTGCGCAAGCATGTCCGCGACGAGTTCGTCGTCATCACCGATGTCACGGCGGCCGAAAGCGTGCTCTGCGTCATGGGGCCGAAGGCGCGCGAGCTGATGCAGAAGGTCAGCCCGAACGATTTCTCCAACGCGTCCCATCCCTTCGCCTCGGCACGGGAGATCGAGATCGGCATGGGAATGGCCCGCGCCCACCGGGTCACCTATGTCGGCGAGCTCGGCTGGGAACTCTACGTCTCCACCGACCAGACGGCGCACGTCTTCGAGGCGCTGGAGGCGGCCGGCGCCGATGTCGGCCTAAAACTGTGCGGCCTGCACACGCTCGACAGCTGCCGCATCGAAAAGGCCTTCCGCCACTTCGGCCATGACATCACCGACGAGGACCATGTGCTGGAGGCCGGCCTCGGCTTTGCCGTGCGCACGAAGAAAGGCGATTTCATCGGCCGCGATGCGGTGCTGCGCAAGGAAGAAGAGGGCCTGAAGCGCCGTATGGTGCAGTTCAAGCTCGGCGACTCGGAACCGCTGCTCTTCCACAACGAGGCGCTGGTGCGCGACGGCAAGATCGTCTCGATCATCACCTCCGGCAATTACGGCCACCATCTCGGCGGAGCGATCGGCATGGGCTACGTGCCCTGTGAGGGCGAGAGCGAGGAACAGGTTCTGGCGTCGAACTACGAGATCGAGATCGCCGGCGTCCGCGTCAAGGCGGAAGCCTCGCTCGTGCCGATGTACGACCCGAAATCAGAGAGGGTACGCGTATGACAAATCTTGCCGGACGCCACCAGCGCTTTTTCGACCTGCACCAGTCGGGCTGCTTCGTCATCCCGAACCCGTGGGACATCGGCTCTGCGCGCATGATGGCGGCGTCCGGCGCGGTGGCGCTCGCCACCACCTCCGCCGGCTTCGCCTTCACGCTCGGCCGGCCGGACATGGGGCGGGTGACGCGCGAGGAAGCGTTGAAGCACGCCGAAGACATCGTGCGCGCGACGCCGCTTCCCGTTTCAGGCGACTTCGAGAACGGCTTCGCCGATGCGCCGGACGATGTCGCCGAGACAATCCGGCTCGCCGCGGAAGTCGGCCTGTCCGGCTGCTCGATCGAAGACACGCAGATGGTCGACGGAAACCCGGCCTATGCTTTCGACCTAGCGGTAGAGCGCATCCGAGCCGCCGTCGACGCTGCCCGCTCGCTCGGCCGGCCCTTCATTCTCTGTGCCCGCGCAGACGGCGTGATGAACGGCGTCTACGATCTCGACGAGGCGATCCGGCGCGTCCAGGCCTTCGAGAAGGCCGGCGCCGACCTGCTCTATGTACCGGTGCCGCCGGGTGAGGAGGAACTGCGTCGCGTCGTCCAATCGGTTTCAAAGCCGGTGAATGCACTCGCCGCCGGACCATTGCGCCAACTGACGGTGCCGCAATTCGCGGAGATCGGCGTGCGCCGCATTTCGCTCGGCTCGATGATCGCCCGCGTCACCCATGCGGCGATTGCCGAGCAGATGGAGGCCATCGTGAAGGATGGCAGTTTTGCGAAATTGTCCGCCGCCGCGCCGGGAAGCCGGATCGACGAGATGCTTCTCGCCGGTGCCGGCTGATGCGGATGCGCCGTCGGCGCATCCGATGAACATGCTGAAATAACCTTGCCGGTCGAGGCGCACCGGTACCGATCCTCCCGTGAGAATGGCATGCTTCGACCTGACAACACGAATATCCCGCTCGAGGCCGATCCGATCGATCGTCTCATCGCCGCGCACCGGCCGGGCTACGGTCTCACCCGTCCGTTCTACCACGATGAGGCGATTTACCGGCGCGACATGGAGCGCGTCTTCCGCCGTCACTGGCATTGCATCGCCCACGAGAGCGTCATCCCGAACGTCAACGATTTCGAGGTGTTTCGCATGGACACCGAGCAGGTGATCGTCGCCCGCGCCCCGGACGGGTCGGTCCATGCCATGCTGAACGTCTGCCGCCATCGCGGCGCGGAGGTCTGCACGAAGCAGAAGGGAAATGCACGCGTTTTCGTCTGTCCCTATCACGCCTGGACCTATGGAAACGATGGCAGCCTTCGCGCCGCCCGCCTGATGCCGAAGGATTTCCAGCGCGAGGACCATGGGCTGAAGAAGCTCCATGTGCGCGTCGTCGAAGGGCTGATCTTCATCTCCTTCGCCGACCAACCGCTCGACTTCTCTGAGGTCGAGCACCTGCTGCATGCGACCTGCGGCCAGTACGGCTGGGGGAGCGCCAAGATTGCACACCGCGAGACCTATCCGGTCGCCGCCAACTGGAAGCTCGCCGTCGAGAACTACGTCGAATGCTATCATTGCGGCCCGGCCCATCCGGAGTATTCGCAGACCCACGCGCTGGAACAGCCGCTGCACATGATCGAGGCACTGAACGCCGCGATGGAGGAGCGAACCTGCGATCTGGGCATCGAAATAGGCTCGGGTAATCACTGGCAGACCTCGCGCGAGGGCCGCGAGGCGATCCATGCCTTCCGCTACGCGCTTTATGAGGGCGTCGAGAGCGGCAGTGAGGATGGGAAGGCCGTCGCGCCACTGATGGGCCGCTTTTCCGATTTCGACGGCGGCGTCACCTCCATCCATCTCGGCGGCACGACCTTCCTCGTCTGCTATCCCGACCACGGCATGATCTACCGCTTCATCCCGAAGACGGCGGAAAGCTGCGAGATGGAACTGATCTGGCTCGTCGACGGCAAGGCCGAGGAGGGCCGCGACTACGACCTCGAAAAGCTCACCTGGCTTTGGAAGGTCACGACGGTGGAAGACAAGGCGATCATCGAGCACACGGCGCGGGGCGTGAAGTCGCACTATTTCGTGCCCGGTCCGATCGCGCCGATGGAACATAACGAACTTCGCTACATCGACTGGTATCTGGACGAGATCGGCCGGCCTTGAAACGGGCCGAGATTGCCGTGGACAAACGAGGGGGAATGGAATGAGCATTGCCGAAGCAACCCAGACGTCCCGGCGGGCCGGCGGCCGCGCCGCCCGCGTCGCCATGCGGGCAGCACCCTTGGCGGAAAACATCCGCCCGGTGCGCCCCGGCCTGCCGGGCGGCCAGTACAAGCCGCTGACGGAGGCGGGCGTGCGCCGTATCCACGAGGCGGCGCTGGATGCGCTTGAAAACATTGGCCTGTCCAACGCGCCGAAATCCGGTATCGAGATCATGACCGGCGCCGGCGCCATCCTTGGTGACGATGGGCGCCTCCGCTTCCCGCGGGCGCTGGTGGAGGACATGCTGGCGATCGCCGCGCGCGATATCACGCTCTACGGCCGTGATCCGAAGTATGACCTCGAACTCTCCGGCACCCGCGTCTACTACGGCACCGCCGGCGCTGCCGTGCACATTGTCGATGTCGAGAAGCGCGACTATCGCGAGTCGACGGCGAAGGACCTGTTCAACGCCGCCCAGCTCGTCCACCACCTCGACAACATCCATTTCTTCCAGCGGGCGATGGTCTGCCGCGACGTGGCCGACAATTTCCTGATGGACATCAACACGCTCTATGGCTGCTGCGCCGGCACCTCCAAGCACGTCGGCACCAGCTTCTCCGATCCCTCGCATGTCGAAGGCTGCTTCGACCTCATCCACATGATGGCGGGCGGCGAGGACAAGTGGCGGGCGCGGCCCTTCGTGTCGAACTCCAACTGCTTCGTCGTGCCGCCGATGAAGTTCGCGGAAGAGAGCTGCATCACTATGGAGGCCTGCATCCGGGCGGGCATGCCGATCCTGCTGCTCTCGGCCGGGCAGGCGGGCGCGACCGCGCCGGCGCCGCTGGCGACCGCGATCGTGCAGGCCGTCGCCGAATGCCTGGCGGGCGTCGTCTACGTCAACGCCATGGCGCCCGGCCATCCGGCGATCTTCGGCACCTGGCCCTTCGTTTCGGACCTGAGAACGGGCGCCATGTCCGGTGGTTCGGGCGAACAGGCACTGCTGACGGCCGGCTGCGCGCAGATGCACCAGTTCTACCGGCTTCCAGGTGGGGCCGCCGCGGGCATTGCCGATTCCAAGCTGCCCGACATGCAGGCCGGTTGGGAACAGGCGATCTCCAACGTCCTGGCCGGACTGTCGGGCCTCAACATGGTCTATGAAGCGGTCGGCATGCACGCCTCGCTGCTAGGCTTCTGCCTGGAAAGCCTCGTGCTCGGCGACGACCTTTTGGGGCAGGTGCAGCGCTGCGTGCGCGGCATCGACGTCACCGAGGATTCGGTCTCGCTCGAGACGATGCGCTCGGTCTGCATGGGCGGGCCCGGCCATTATCTCGGTGACCCGCAGACGCTGTCGGTGATGCAGACGGAGTATATCTATCCTGCCGTTGCCGACCGCACGAGCCCGAAGGAGTGGGCCGAGATCGGCAAACCCGACCTGATCGCCAAGGCGATCGAACGGAAGAACCGGATCCTCTCCGAAGCCGGCGGGCCGTTGTTCGATCGGGCAACCGATTTGGCGGTGCGCGAGAAGTTCAAGATCTATTTCTAAAGCATGTCTCCCGAAAGCGGGTACCGGTTTCGGGAGAAGGACATGCGCAATAACAAAGAGCTAAAGCGCACCAAGCGAAACCGAGATGGTGACGCGCTTTAGCGTCACCCGCCACGGCGGTCGAAGTGCGTGCGCAACGAAACATGGGTCTGCACGGTGGCGATACCGGGCGTCGTCGCGATCTGGCGGCGCACGGTGTCGAGGTCTGCATTCGAGCCGCACTCGACGAGAAGCATCAGATCGGTCGGGCCGGCAAGGGACCAGCAGGTGACGACGCTGGGGATACCCGTCAGGTGCGGCACGACATGGTCGCAATTTCGCCCCGACTGGAAGCAGACGGCGATCAGTGCCTCGACGCCCGGCCGGTCGCGGTCGGCGCCGAGCCGCACGGTATAGCCGGCGATCACACCTCTCTCTTCCAGCCGCCGGATCCGTTCATGCACGGCGCTGCGTGAAAGCCCACTGTCGCGCGCCAGTTCGACCAGACTCTTACGGGCATCCGCCCGCAGCGCTGCGATCAGCAGCCGGTCCTTCTCGTCGAGTTCGCTCATCCGGCAATCTCCCCTTCCACCCGGACATTCGTCCGGCCATCCGTCATCTTGCTGCGCGAAACCGGACGAAAAAGCAACTATCCGTCGGTCATTGACACATATCCACGCAAGGAGAACCCGATGCCGACGATACCTCAGAATGCCGCCCTCATCCCGATCGACATGCAGCAGGCCTTCGATTCCGCGCCGTGGCCGAAGCGCTGGAATGACAAGGTCGATGAGAACGGCCTTGCTCTGCTTGCGGCCTGGCGTGCGGCCGGCCGTCCGCTGATCCATGTTCGCCACGACAGCGTCGAGCCGAACTCGACGCTTCGGCCCGGCGTGCCGGGGAATGCCTTTCGGCCCGGGTTTATGCCTCGGCCGGGCGAGCCGCTAGTCACGAAGAGCGTGAACGCCGCCTTCCTCGGCACGGATCTCGACTTGCGGCTGCGCCGTCTCGGCATCGATACGGTGGTGCTGTTCGGCATCTCGACCGACATGTGCGTGTCGACAAGCGTGCGGGTCGGCGCCAATCTCGGCCTGCGCGTCGTCCTTGTCGAGGATGCTTGCGACTGCTTTGACCTGCCCGATGGCGAAGGTGGCACGATCCCGGCGCGGGACATCCATCGCGCACACGTTGCTACGTTGCGCCAGGAGTTCGCGACGGTGATGCGGACGGCTGAGGTGCTTGAAGCGCTCGGTGTCGCCGAACGAGCCTAATATTGGGTCCTCGACCTGGTGTCCCGCCGCGTTGCCGCGGATCAAAAAGCTACCGCCGTAGAGCACGCGCATCGCTGACCGACCACGACCACTGTGGAGCGGTGATTTGCAGGAGGTCGCTGCCGGTGAAGACGACGAAGGTGGTGAATGGCTGGCTCTGGCCGGGCGGCACGCGCGCGATGATGAGGGTCTTGTCGGCGCCGACCGGCGTGCAGGCGCCGGCGGGACAGTTTTCCAGTTCGACGGTCAGGCGGAAGGACTGCAGCGTGATCGCGCTGTTGTTCGTGACGGTCCCGGTGACGCGATAGCTCGTTACCGGCTGACCGACCGCGAACTGCATGTCCGAAAGCGCGATTTCTTCCGGGGTGATCGCAGTTCTCGGCTGCGCAGGCTCGGGGGCGACGCTGCGGTTGTCGGTGAACCAGAGCAGGATTGCGACGGTGAGGCCGATCGCGACGACAATGGTGAGGACGGGCTCGACCCAGCTCTGAAAGCGCTTGAAGCGCACTGCAAGGTAAAGAATTGTGACTGCCGCGACGCCGAATGCCCAGAACATCAAGGTCCTCCTGACGTTCATATAGCCTGACGCGCGAGAAGCCAAAAGCCCCGTGCAACCACTCATCCCCGGACTTCGAAGCCGTGTGCAGTTTCGGGGGAGGCTGGCGGTGGAAAACGGCCGCTGTTTGCTAAAGATTGCGGATGGTTTTTTGGTCGCAGGGTGGCGAGATCGGCCCGGCAGCGCTGCCACCGGACCGATCGGAACCCAGGTCAGCCGTGATTGATCATCACGTGACGGACAACCGTGTAGTCCTCCAGTGCGTAAATCGACATGTCCTTACCGTAACCGGACTGCTTGACGCCGCCATGCGGCATCTCGTTGCAAAGCATGAAGTGGGTGTTCACCCAGGTACAGCCGTACTGCAGGCGGGCCGCGGCCCGCATCGCCTTGGAGATGTCCTTCGTCCAGACCGAGGAGGCGAGGCCGTAGTCGCTGTCGTTCGCCCAGGCGAGCGCCTGCTCCTCGCCGGAGAAGCGGGTGACGGAGACGACCGGGCCGAACACCTCGCGGCGCACGATCTCGTCCTCCTGCGTCGCGCCGGCGACCACGGTCGGCTGGAAGAAGAAGCCCTGGTCGCTGCCGGGGCGCCCACCTGCGGTAATCTCGATGTGCTTCACGTCGGATGCGCGCTCGACGAAGCTTGCGACGCGATCGCGCTGGCGCTTCGAGATCAGCGGACCGATTTCGTTTTCGGTGTCGTCCGCCTGGTTGTAGCGGATGCTCGAGACAGCGGAGGAGAGGTCGGCGACAAACTTTTCGTAGATGCCGGCCTCGGCATAGATGCGGCAGGCGGCGGTGCAGTCCTGGCCGGCATTGTAGTAGCCGAAGGCACGGATGCCGCTGACGACCGCCTCGAGGTCTGCATCGTTGTAGACGATGACGGGCGCCTTGCCGCCAAGCTCCAGGTGCGTGCGCTTGACCGTCTTGGAGGCGGCCGCCAGCACCTTCTTGCCGGTGGCGACGTCACCGGTGATCGAGACCATGTTGATCTTCGGATGGTTGATCAGCGCATTGCCGACCGTCTCGCCGCGGCCGAGCACGATGTTTACGACCCCTTCGGGCAGGATGTCGGCCAGGAGTTTTGCCATCTTCAAGGCCGTCAGCGGCGTCTGCTCGGACGGTTTGAAGACGACCGTGTTGCCGCCGGCGATCGCCGGCGCCAGCTTCCAGGCCATCATCATCAGGGGGTAATTCCACGGCGCGATCGAGCCGATGATGCCGACCGGGTCGCGGCGGATCATCGACGTGTGCCCCGGCAGGTATTCGCCCGCGACGGTTGCGTGCAACGAGCGGATGGCACCGGCGAAGAACCGCCAGCAGTCGACGATCGCCGGAATTTCATCATTGCGCACCGCGTTGATCGGCTTGCCGCAGTTGAGCGATTCGAGGGCCGCGAAACCGTCGGCGTCGCGCTCGATCGCGTCGGCGATCTTCAGCAGGTAGCTGGACCGTTCGCCGGGCGTCGTCATCGACCACGAGACGAAGGCCTTTTCGGCCGCGTCGACGGCCGCGTCGATCTGCGCGTGCGAGGCTTCCGCAAGTCCGACCACCGTTTCGCCGGTCTTCGGGTTGAGGATTTGCTCCTCGCTTTCGGTGCCGGCCTCGAAGCGCGAGCCGATCAGCATCTGCTTGTCCATCACAAGGTCTCCCATTGTCTCATGTCGATGTTCATTTGCCGGCGCCGGCGATCTGGTCGCCTTCGCGGGTGAGGTAGTAGGCGGCGAGGATCGGCAGGAAGGTGACGAGCACCACCACCATGGCGACGACGTTGGTGACCGGGCGCTGGCGCGGGCGCACGAGTTCCTCCAGCATCCAGATCGGCAGCGTCTGCTGCTGACCGGCAGTAAACGTGGTGACGATCACCTCGTCGAAGGAAAGGGCGAAGGCGAGCATGCCGCCGGCCAACAGCGCTGTGCCGATATTGGGCAGGATCACATAGCGGAACGTCTGGAAGCCGTCGGCGCCGAGGTCCATCGAGGCCTCGATCAGCGAACCGGAGATGCGGCGGAAGCGGGCGACCGCATTGTTGTAGACGACGACGACGCAGAAGGTGGCGTGGCCGAGCACGATCGTCCAGAACGAGAAGGGGATCTCCGCGAACGAGAAGGCCGAGCGCAGGGCGATACCGGTGATAATGCCGGGCAGCGCGATCGGCAGGATGACGAGCAAAGAGATCGTCTCGCGGCCGAAGAAGCGGGTCTGGCTGACGGCGGCGGCACAGAGCGTGCCGAGCACAAGTGCGACGGTGGTCGCAATTGCCGCCACCCGCACCGATAGTCCGAGCGCCTGCCAGACATCCGGCCGGTTCCAGGCCACTGCGAACCAGTCGAGCGTCAGGCCCGGCGGCGGGAACTGGTAGCTCTTTTCCTCGGTGGTAAAGGCGTAAAGGAAGATCAGCAGGATCGGCAGGTGCATGAACAGCAGGCCTGCGGCTGCGGCGATCTTCAGGCTCAGGGGAGCGGAGGAACGGTCAGAGCGCATCGAAGGCTCCCTGTTTCTTGGCCATCCAGAGATAGAGGCCCATGATGACGATCGGAACGACGG
Organism: Mycoplana sp. BE70; assembly: GCF_031455855.1. Lineage (NCBI taxonomy): Bacteria > Pseudomonadati > Pseudomonadota > Alphaproteobacteria > Hyphomicrobiales > Rhizobiaceae > Mycoplana > Mycoplana sp. BE70. The sequence goes on along the minus strand of NZ_JAVDTM010000004.1, from coordinate 311,910 downwards.
TGAAGGCAGCGGCGAGGGGGATGTTGCCGGCCGTGCCCTGCTGGGCATAGACCGCCTGGCCGATGAAGAGGCGCGACGAGCCGATGATCTGCGGGATGATGTAGTCGCCGAGCGTCAGCGAGAAGGTGAAGATCGAGCCGGCGATGATGCCGGGGAGCGCCAAGGGAAACAGCACGTGGCGGAAGGTCTGCGCCGGGTTGCCGCCGAGATCGGCCGAGGCCTCGATCAGGTTGCCGGGCACGCGCTCGAGCGCTGCCTGGATCGGCAGGATCATGAACGGCATCCAGACATAGACGAAGACGATGAAGGTGCCGGTGTAGCTGATCGACAGCGAGTTGCCGCCGACGACCGGCAGCGCCAGCCAGGTGTCGAGCAGCCAGGTCAGGTGCAGCTTGCCGAACAGCCAGTTGAGGATGCCCTCCTTGGCGAGGATCAGCTTCCAGGCATAGACCTTGACGAGGTAGCTCGACCACAGCGGCAGCATGACCGCGAGATAGAACATCGCCTTCCATTTGCCGCGGGCGTAGCGGGCCGCGTAATAGGCGATCGGAAAGGCGATCAGGGCGGAGGCGAGCGTCACCAGCGCCGCCATGACGATCGTGCGCAGGATGATGTCGAAATTCGACGGGATCAGCAGCTGCCGGTAGGTATCGAGCGTGAACTCGTAATTGACGAGGCCGGAGAACTCGTCGATCGCGAAGAAGCTCTGCAGCAGCAGGGCCAACAGCGAACCGAGATAGATGATGCCGAGCCAGAGAAGCGGCGGCGACAGCATCAACAGCAGAAAAAGCTTCGGATTGCGCCAGAAAAAGTCCGACAGGCGCCCGAGCGTGCCCGTCCGGCGGGCAAGGATGGTCGATTCGGCGATCGCGCTCATGCCGCTTCGTCCATCAGGTGCAGGTCTTCGGCGGCAAAAGACAGCGTGACACCGGATCCCTGCGAGGGAACGTCGACCGAGGCCGGGATCATGGCGGCGACGCGGCTGCCGGCAGCATCGACCGTGATACGATTGGCGGCGCCGAGGAAGCTGGTGGCGACGACGGTGCCGGAGAAGCGCTTGCGGTCCGCGCCGCCTTCGCCGAGCGCCAAGGCCTCGGGGCGGAGACTGGCGAAGCGGGCGGGATAGCCCAGGCTTTGCACGAATTGCGGCGCCAGCACGTTCGACGAGCCGACGAAGTCGGCGACGAAGCGTGTCTGCGGGCGCTTGTAGACGTCTTCCGGCGTGCCGAGCTGCTGGATCTTGCCGTCGTTGAAGACGGCGATACGATCGGCCATCGACAGTGCTTCGCCCTGATCGTGGGTGACGAAGACGAAGGTGATGCCGAGTGACTTCTGCAGCACCTTCAACTCTTCCTGCATCTGCTCGCGCAGCTTCAGGTCGAGCGCGCCGAGCGGCTCGTCTAGCAAAAGCACACGCGGACGATTGACGAGCGCGCGGGCGAGCGCGACGCGCTGGCGCTGGCCGCCGGAAAGCTGGCCGGGGCGACGCGTGCCGTAGCCGGGGAGCTTGACCATTGCGAGTGCGTTCTCCGCCGCCTTCAACCGCTCGTCCTTGGAAACGCCCTTGACCATCAGGCCGTAGGCGACATTTTCCAGGATCGAAAGATGCGGGAACAGCGCGTAATCCTGAAAGACGGTGTTGACGTTGCGCCGATAGGGCGGCACGCCCTCGGCCGTCTCGCCGAAGATCTCGATATGGCCGCCGGTCGGCTGCTCGAAGCCGGCCATCAGCCGCAGGCAGGTGGTCTTGCCCGAGCCGGAAGGGCCGAGCATGGCGAAAAATTCACCCTCGGCGATTGCGAGATCCACGCAGTCGACGGCGCGTACGGCACCGAAATAGCGTGACACATTCTCGAACAGGACGGCGGTCATGGGAACTCCAGTCTTCGTTTCTTGCCGGCGGGGCCGCCGGTCTCGGCCCGCATCGGGCCGGCCGGACCGCCTTCTCCCGCTGGTGGAGAGAAGAGGTGCGGTGTCGCGATTCATCTGCCTTCCCCGGACGCTGTGGACGAGGGGCAGGCCACACTTTCGCTTTCCCTCTCCCCGCGTGCGGGAAGAGGGCCTGGGTGAGGGGCAGTTCTCGTTGCTTATCGAGGGAAAACCCCTCTGATGTATTATCCCTCTTCTCCCCCGAGGGGTGAAGAGGGACAGCTATCAACGTCCGCCGATCACGCCGATATAGTCGGACACCCAGCGGTGGTAGGGCACGCACTCGCCCTGGGTCTCGCAGCGCGAGGTCGGCGTCTTCCAGAAGCTGATCTTGTCGAAGTTCTCGAAGCCGTTGGTCTTGCAGCCTTCATCGGTCAGGAGCGCATTGCCCTTGCAGGCTGCAGGAACCGACGGAACGGCGCCGAACCAGGCAGCGGCGTCGCCCTGCACCTTCGGCGAGAGCGAGTGCTCCATCCACATGTAGGCGCAGTTCGGGTGCGGGCTGTCAGCGTGCAGCATCGTCGTATCGGACCAGCCCGTCACCCCTTCCTCCGGGAAGGTGGAGGCGATCGGCTGCTTCTCTGCCTGCATCAGGTTGACCTGGAACGGCCAGGAACCGGAGGCGACGACGCCTTCGTTCTTGAAGTCGTCGATCTGGATCATGGCGTCGTGCCAGTAGCGGCCGACGAGGGTGCGCTGGACACGTAGCAGGTCGAGGGCTGCCTTGTACTGCTCTTCGTTGAGCTCGTAGGGGTCCTTGATGCCGAGTTCCGGCTTGTGCGCCATCAGATACTGCGCGGCATCGGCGATGTGGATCGGGCCGTCATAGGCCTGCACGCGGCCCTTGTTCGACTTGCCGTCCGGCAGCGTCATTTCCTCGAACACGACGTTCCAGCTCTTCGGCGCTTCGCCCTTGAAAGCTTCGGTGTTGTACATCAGCACGTTGGGGCCCCAGAGATAGGGGGTGCCGTAGTGAACACCCTTGACCGTGTTCCACGGCGCGTTCTGCAGGCGCTCGTCGATGGTCTTCCAGCTCGGGATCAGGTCGGTGTTGATCGGCTGGACGCGCTTGCCGGCGACCAGGCGCAGCGAGGCGTCGCCCGAGGCGGTGACGAGGTCGAAGCCGCCTTCGTTCATCAACGCCACCATTTCGTCCGAGGTGGCGGCGGTCTTCACCGAGACCTTGCAGCCGGTCTGCTTCTCGAAATCGGTGACCCAGTCGTAGTTCTTGTCGGTCTCGCCGCGCTCGATGTAGCCGGCCCAGGCGACTATCGAGACCTCGCCTTCACCCTTGCCGAGCTCCTTCAGCGGCTCCTGCGCGACGGCGGCGGTGGCGAAGGCGAAGGAAAGGGTAAGAGCGGTGCAGGAATGCAGGAATCGCTTCATGTTGGTCTCCCGGTTTGTCCGCTTGATGTGCGGTATTGTTCCCGATGAGAAAGGTGCCCCCTTTTGGCCGCTTTCGCAAATTCATTAAACAGAAAGTCGATATCGGAGATTCCGAATTCATGTTGACCCGGGTCCGGTCGCGCTTCGCTTGCGATGTGCCGGAGTTGCCGCATCCACGCATCAACTCAAGGTTTCTCGCTCAATTTTAGTGTACTCTTTGCCCTCGGATCGGGCTTCAATCCGCCGACGGGACCATAACGATGGCACCCTTTCGCAAACTGAGAACACGGCTGGGCCTGAGAAAGAAACCCGCCGCTCTTCCACAAGGGGTTACGATCGGCCGACATACCTACGGCTTAACCCCCGCGCATTTCCATGGATCGAGCTTCGAGTGCCAGGTGCATATCGGCAACTTTTGCTCCGTTGCCGAGCACGTCGTGTTTGTGCAGATGGCGGACCACGACTTGAGCCGGATCTCGTCATTTCCTCTTGCGAGACGGTTGTTCGGCTCAACGGAAAGCAATGTGACAACCAAGGGACCGATTACGGTCGGTCACGACGTATGGATCGGCCGCAATGCGCTAATACTGTCCGGCGTGACGATCGGTCATGGCGCGGTTATCGGGGCCGGGGCCGTCGTAGCCAAGGATGTGCCCCCGTACGGTATTGCCGTCGGCAATCCTGCCCAGGTCGTCAAGTATCGCTTTTCTCCGGAAGAGATTGCTCTTCTGCTCCGGGTGCAGTGGTGGTCTTGGGATGATGCTACCCTTCAATCCCATCAAGCCCTCCTGACCGGCACATCGGAAGCCTTTATCGAACATTTTGCGGCGCTAGCGCATGGCGCTGATGGCTGAGCGGTCGAGTGGCTTGCTCGTGCGGATCTGCTTCCACATCACCCCTACCGTCCGCGTCCGCTTCGCAGTGCCTCCGCGACGCCGACGAAATCGCGGGCCGATTGCGGCAGGCTGGAGCCCTTGCGCCAGACCATGCCGACCTGCACCACCGGCAGGGCGCCGGAGACGTCGCGGCTCTCGATGCGATCGCCTTCCAGCGACCAGGGGCGGTAGACGAGATCGGGCAGCAGGGCGATGCCTGCCCCGGTGGCGACGAGACTGCGCACCGCCTCGACCGAACGGGTGCGGAAGGCGACGTGGGGGCGCGCACCGAGGGCGGACAGCAGCTTGCCGGTGTTTTCCTCGATTTCATCCACGGTCAGCATGATCAGCGGTTCCTTGGCGATGTCACTGACTGAAATGATTTCGGCCGAGACCAGCGGATGGCCGAGCGGCAGCCACAGCCGGTAGGGGGAGGTCTCGATGATCTCGGCCTGCAGGGCCATGCGGTCGCGCAGGTTGGAGATGACCATCACCGCGACGTCCAGTTCGCCGCCGATCAGGAGGTGCTCGAGATAGGAACCATTGTCCTCGATGGCGCTGACTTCTACACCGGGAAAGGCGCGGCGATAGCGCGCCAGCAGGTCGGAAAGCACGTAGCCGGCGACGAGAGAGGTGACACCCAGGTTGAGCTGGCTCCGTTCCGTGGTCCGGTTGTCGGAAAAGGAGCGGCGGGCGTCCGAGACACCGGCAAGGATCTTCGTCGCATGGCGCAGGAACTGGTGGCCATTGTGTGTCGTCGTCAGGCCGCGCGGATGCCTCTCGAACAGTTCCACCCCCAGATCGTTCTCCAGTTCCTTCATCGCCTCGGTGATCGAGGATTGCGAGATCGAGAGGATCTGCGCCGCCCGTGTGACGGAGCCCTGTTCGGCGACTGCGACGAAGTACTGCAACTGTCTGAGTGTAAAGGCCATGGCGGCAGTTAATACGCACGCAAGGGGCGAAGCAAGCCGCCTTGGCAATCACGTCGCGACGGCTGGCCGCATGAGAATAATCTTGATTATTGATGTCATGATATGCATAGGAGCGACAGCCGTTTCCATATCTTTCCAAGCTGCAGCCGATGTCTCAAAAGTTCGTTCCGGCCTTTGCCGCGCGCGGCGCCGCGCCAGCGCTCATCTTCCCGGGGCGGACCGCGATCACCTATGCCGAACTGGCGGATGCAATCACGCGTCGGATGCAGCAGTTCGGTGCGGACAAGAAGCTGATTTCGATCGAGGCCGAGCACTCCGAGCACTGCATCGTTTCCTATCTCGCCGCCCTCGAGATGGGGCATGCCGTTGCAATGCTTCCGCCCGCAACCTGCAGTGGCAGCGAAGAGTTCGACCTGGCGTTCGAGCCCGACCTTTGCTGCCGCAGGGTCGGCGAGCGCTGGATGGTGGTCGAGGCTTTGCCACAGCCACGCAATGCCCGCAGCGAATTGCATCCGAATCTTGCATTGCTTCTTTTGACTTCGGGCAGCACCGGCGGGGCAAAGGCGGTGCGCCTGTCGCGGGACAACATCGACGCCAATGCGGCGTCGATCGCGCAATATCTCGGGCTCGTCAGCACCGATCGTGCCTGTCTCGTTTTGCCGCTGCATTATTCCTATGGCCTGTCGGTGTTGCACTCGCACCTTGCTGTTGGCGCCAGCCTCTATTTTCCCCAGGGCTCGATTCTGGGCGAGGGGTTCCTCGACGGGCTTGCTAAGCAGGAATGCACGAATTTTTCCGGCGTGCCCTATTCCTATGAACTGTTGGAAAGCGTCGGCTTTCGAGAGCGCAGCTTCCCCAGGCTGCGCTTCATGACCGTCGCAGGCGGACGCCTGCCGCCGGATACCGCCCGCCTTTACAACCGACATATGCGCGCACACGACGGTGCCTTCTTCGTCATGTACGGACAGACCGAGGCGACGGCGCGCATCGCCTATGTTCCACCGGCGCTGCTCGAAGGAAACGAGGATTGTATCGGTGTCGCGGTGCCAAACGGCTCACTCTCGCTCGAGAACGCCGAAGGCGAAGAGATACGCCAGCCCGGACGGGTGGGCGAGTTGGTCTATCGCGGCCCGAACGTCATGATGGGGTATGCCGCCGGACGGGCGGATCTGGCCGGAGAGCCTACGACCGGCGCACTCAGAACTGGAGACCTCGCGGCGATCGACGAGCAGGGCCTCTTCCGAATTCTGGGCAGGACCAAGCGGATTTCCAAGGTGGCCGGCCGGCGCATCGGTCACGACATGCTGGAAGAGGCACTGGAACGGCGCGGCATCCGCGCGGTGATCGTGGGCGATGACGAAGCGCTGCACGCCTTCTTTTGCGGAACGCAGGAAGAAGCCGAGGTCAACAAGGCCCTTGCTACGGTCGCGGGCCTGACGCTCCTGCAGGTCGGATCGAAGCGGATCGAATTTTTGCCTCGGCTGCCTTCGGGCAAGATCGACTATGCCGCTCTGCAAGCGCGCTACCAGGCGGAACATAGGCAACCAAAGCAGGCGGCGAGCATCCGCGAAGCGTTCAACCAGGTGTTTTATCCGAAGAAGGCTGGTACGCGGGATAGCTTTGTCTCGCTTGGCGGGGATTCGCTGCGCTTCGTGCAGCTTTCGCTCGCGTTGGAGAAGATCCTCGGCGAGGCGCCTGCGAGGTGGGAAACGATTAGCGTGGCCCAACTGTCCGATCTCAAGCCGGTTGCGGACAAGAAGCCGGCGATCGGTGGTGATCTGCTGATCCGGGCGCTCGCCATTCTGCTGGTCGTCGTCCATCACCAGATGCTCTGGCCGATACCGGGCGGGTCGGCGGCAATGATCGTCCTGATCGGCTTCGGCCTTGCGCGCTTCCAGTCCGGTGCGCTGATGGCGGGCGATGTCAAGCGTGTCTTGCGGCCGGCGCTGCAGGTGCTGGTGCCCTACTATCTGATTGTTGCCGTCTACGCCGCCGTCTGGGGGGAGGTGCCCTGGGCCTCGGTCCTGCTGGTCGGCAACTTCGGATTTGCCGCTCCGGAAAGGCACAGCATGGTGCCTTATCTCTACTGGTTCATTGAAGCCTATTGCCAGATGTTGCTGGTGATAGCCGGTCTATTCTGCCTGCCCGCCGTGCGCCGTTTCGCGGAGACGGATCCATTCGTTGCAGGCCTGTCGTTCCTGGCCCTGGCGCTTTGCGCGAGAGTTGCCATCCCGCCGCTGCTCGACATGGGCAACCGCCAGATATTCACGCTGCCATGGATCTTCTACCTGGCGGCGATCGGCTGGTCGGCCGCCTTCGCCAGCACGACGAGGCGAAAGCTCCTGCTGATGGCGATCGGTGTCGCCGTTTTCACCACCTTTGCCTTCTACGAGAGCGTATGGATCGGCACCAGGGTAAAGTACCTGCTGCAGATCGCTGTCCTGTCTGGCCTGCTGTTTTTCCCGCGGGTCCGGCTGCCGTTTCGGCTGAAGGCAATCGTGCTGCCGCTATCGGCGGCAAGCTTCCACACCTACATCCTCCACCGGTTCGTGCCGGAACTCGTCATGGCGCCGCTCGGCACCGTTCTTCCGCCAGGGCTCTTTTCGCTCGTTGCGATTGCCGGCGGCGTCGGCCTTGGCGTGATCGTCTGGTGGCTGCAGGGGAGGCTGCTTTCGTTTCTCGCGCGTGAAAAAGACAATGGGATTCTGCACGTCCTTTCGACATATTATGAGGTTCGCGGCCCGCGGTCGACCTGAGGTAGTACCGCGAACCAACGGAATCTCGGGAGCACGCATGACGACCACACCGCCGAACCGAACGCTGACCGTCCCCAGGCCAGGCGCATGAGCGGCATCACCGATATCGAGCGTTTGCTGGCGGAAATGCAGCCCGAGCTGCGAGAGGGGACGTATGTCTATTGCGTTGTTCCCCTCGCGCAGGCGGACAGCTGCCATCGTCTCCAGCCGCTCGCCACGTTTCGTGAGGAGGAGGGGCTGAGCATGATCCTGACCGCGAGCGTGGCTGCGGAGAACGGGTTTTCCGCCAGCGCGCCGATGCGCATGGTTACGATCACCGTGCATTCCTCGCTTGAGGCCGTCGGGCTGACGGCGGCGGTCGCGACGGCACTGACGCGGGAGGGGATCAGCGCCAACGTCGTTGCGGCCTTCCACCACGACCACGTCTTCGTCCCGGCGAGCGATGCAGAACGCGCGCTCGCTGCGCTGAAGGCGCTGTCGCGGGACGGGACCCAGGAATAGCGGACGCTGTCACCCAGCGCCACGCACAGATCCGCAGCGTTTGCGTCCCGCAATTATTACGGGCATCCGATCAACGATTGTTCCAGTGGTGTCGAAGCAGATAGGATTCGAGCCTGTCGAGCCACTCGTTCCAGCTTTGCTGGTGCGTTTCGATTTCGGATTGGTGGGCGAAGGGAGCCTGATGAAGGCCAAGGCGAGTGGTGCCGTTGACGTCTTCAAGAGTGATGGTCACCAACGTCTCGCCCGCACCCTCTGCGGCGAAGGTGAAGACGATGCGTTTGTCTTCAACGATCTCGCGGTAGACGCCGAACATGGCAACATCGTCGCCCAGCGTCGAGCGGACAACCGCGCGCCACTTTCCGCCGGTGCGAAAGTCCATTTCGATCGCGTGAGGTGTGAAATCGCGCGGCCCCCACCACTGGGCCAGGCGGTCGGGCGCTGCCCAGAGCGGGAACACAACGGCGGGGCGTGCATCGAAGCGTCGTTCGATGACAAGGATTTCTGCCGGTGGAGCAGCGCGTTGCGGGATCGTCATTGCGTTCTCCCGAGGATCGGCCGGACTTCCCGAGAGCGGGCGCCGGTCTGAAGTCATCGTCAGGAAGTCAAGGCGCAAAGCGCCTGCGCCGGGAAAAGGGAGGTCACCCGGTGTCGACACGCAGCCAGCTTCCGTGAGTTCCTATCGATCGGCCGGACATCACGTTCCCGGCCAACGATTTGAGGCGCAGGGTGAAACTGAAAAGTGGCGATCCGGGGGCACGGCGACGACCTGTGATGGGTCGGACGAACACTATTTCGTGGTCGCGGACACTGCAAATGTGAAGCAGCGGAATGAGGTCGGCATACAGGCACGCGGTGCGATCCGCAACCGCGTGCCTGCCCGCCGCCAAGGCTACATCAGGTCCCGCGGGACGGCTTTCTCGAACGACTTCTCGAACACCTGGGTCTCGCCCTCGAAGGCGCGCACGCTGGCAGAGATCAACCAATCGGTCGCGGTGCAGGCGATCGTGGCGGACGAGATGGTGCGGACGAACCAGTTCGGACGCTGCATGTCACAGATCCACGTGGCGGTTCCAGTTGCCGACAGCGGGTCGCCTTCGACGATCGACCAGAGTTCATCGCGAACTTGCCGTGTGGCGAGGCCGGTGTCGGGGTGCTCGTGCAGGCCGGTGTCCTCGTAGATCGTATACTCCGTCAGGCCATTCGTCAGATCACGTTCGACGCCGCGGGCGCTCTCTGGCGGGGACAGTTCCGGATAGTTCGGCAACGGATCAGGGTTGGCCGGTTCCGGCAAGGTCACGGCCTCGTGCGCGCCGAGTTTCGGCAAGGCAAGGCCTAGCGAGGCGAGGTCGAGCGTGAGGCCTGGATCGGTCGGCGGCGGCAGCACCATCGGCCAGTACGAGGTCGACAGCGACAGCCGGATGCGATGGCCGGCAGGGAAACGATAGCCCATCGCGTCGAGAACGAGGCGGACTTCCGTCTTCTCGCCCTTGCGCATCGGCTTCGGATCGGCATTGCCGCCGCGATGGGCGAGGTTCAGCACGCCGAAGGTGACGCGGGTCGCCGTGCCGTCCGGGTGGACGTCGACGATACGGGCGCAGAGATTGGCGAGGTCCGCGTCGCAGGACAGTTCCAGATCCAGCACCGGCTGGCCGAGATATTCGCGCGCCTCGGCAAGCGGCGGCGTTTCCAGCACCAGCGAACCGGCATCATCGATACGCTGGTCGAGTGCCATCTCCGCGTCCGGCTTCAGGGTGAACCATTCGCCAGCCATGGTGCCGGTGTCGAGCGGGGAGCGCAGATAGTGATCGTGGTTCTTGGCGCCAGCGATCGGCATGCCGGGCGCCAACGTTCCGAATTGCTCGACATAGAAGCAATCCATCTCCGGGGCGGTCCAGTCAGACTTCGCGACCCAGGTTCCCGGATCGAATTCGCGCCGCAGTGACGGCTTCGGCCCGTCCTGGATGTAGGCGCGGACCTGCGGCCAGTTTTCTGCACCGTTCTGCTCATCGCGCAGCCACCGGTTCCACCAGGCGATTGCTTCCGCGAGGAAGTCCATGCGCGGCTTCGGCCAGGCGAAATGCGGATACTTGTGGACCCACGGGCCGATCAGGGCCTTGGCCTTGGAGCCGATGCCTTCCACCGCCTTCAAAGGCGTGTTGCGATAGCCGTCCGCCCAACCGGCGATGACCAGTGCCGGCACCGAGAAGTCGCCAAAATCCTCGCAGATCGAGCCGTGCTTCCAGAAGGCGTCGCGGCGCTGGTGCTGCAGCCATTCCTCCATGAAGAAGGGCTCGTTCTCCAGCCGCTCCATCCACATGTCCTTCCAGCGGTCGCCGACGACCTCCGGATCGGGAGAGCGCGACTGGTAGGCGAGCATCGTCGCCGCCCAGGAAAGCTGGGCGGAGAGGTGCGTGCCGTTCTTGTAGTGGATGTCGTCATTGTAGCGATCGACCGTCGAGGCGATCGAGATGACCGCCTTTAGCGCCGGCGGCTTCAGCGCTGCGACCTGTAGGCAGTTGAAGCCGCCCCAGGAGATGCCCATCATGCCTACGCTGCCGTTCGACCAGGGCTGGGCTGCGATCCAGGCGATCAGTTCGCAGGCGTTGGCGAGCTCAAGCGGGGTGTATTCGCCGTCGATGACGCCGTCGGATTCACCCGAACCGCGAATGTCGACGCGGACGCCGGCGATGCCGGCGGCCGCAAAGACCGGATAGGTGGATTCGTCGCGTACGCAGGTTCCGTCGCGCTTGCGATAGGGCAGGAACTCGAAGACGGCCGGAACGGGATCCTTGTCCGCTCCATCAGGCATCCAGATGCGCGCGGCAAGCCGCGTTCCGTCCGCCAGCGTGATCCATTCGTTCTCGATGACGGTGAAGCTGCGTTCTGACATCGTTCTTGTCCGATCCATTCCGTCCATCACGCGTCGAACCAGGCGCGGCTGCCAATATAGCCGTTCGACATGTCGTTTCCGATGTCGTCGGTAACGCCCTTCAGGGAGGTGGAGGCGGCCATCACATAGTCGTTGAACACCGGCAGGATGAGGCCGCCCTCGTCGCGCACGATCAGCGCCATGGTGCGGTAGAGTTCCTTGCGCTTGGTTTCGTCCAGTTCGGAACGCGCCTGCAGCAGGAGCTTGTCGAAGTCCTCCCGCTGGAAGCGGGTGTCGTTCCACTCGGCGGTCGAAAGATAGGAAGTCGAGTAACGCGAATCCTGCGTCGGGCGGCCGCCCCAGTAGGACGCGCAGAACGGCTGGACGTTCCACACGTTGGTCCAGTAGCCATCCTCCGGCTCGCGACGGACCTCGATCTCGATGCCGGCCTTCTTCGCGCTTTCCTGATAGATGACCGCGGCATCGACGGCGCCGGCAAAGGCGGCGTCGGAGGTGCGCAGCAGGATCGGCCGGTCGTGGCCGGACTTCTTGAAGTGGAAGGCGGCCTTGTCCGGATCGTAGGCGCGCTGCTCGATGTCGGTTGGCGCCAGGGCGTAGTTGCCGTTGACCGGGTAGTCGTTGCCGAGCGTGCCGTATCCGCCAAGCACCCGGTCGAGGATCGCCTCACGGTCGATCGCATATTTTAGCGCCAGCCGCAGGTCGTTGTTGTCGAACGGCGCCGTGTTGCAGTGCATCAGGAAGCTGTAGAAGCCCTTGCCGGCGCTGCGCAGGATCTCGACCTTGGGCGCGCGCTTCAGGAGCGGCACGGTCTTCGGGTCGATGTTGTTGATGAAGTGCACCTGGCCGGAAGAAAGCGCGGCAATGCGGGCGGTTGCGTCGTTCATGACGATGATCTCGACGCTGTCCACGAAACCGCGATCCGAGCGCCAGTCGTCGGCGTTTTTCTCGAAGGTGGCGCGCACGCCAGCCTCGTAACTGGTCAACTTGTAAGGGCCGGTGCCGACGGCCGCGGCGGGGTTGTCGATGCCGCCATTCGGCTGGATAACTAGGTGGTAGTCGGTCAGCAGCAGCGGCAGGTCGGCGTTGCCTTCCGTCAGCGTCAGGACGAGGTCACCACCCTTGTCCTCGATCGACTTGATTGATTGCATCAGGCCGAGTGCGCCCGACTTCGAGCCTTCGTCGGAATGGCGCTTCAAGGTGGCGACGACGTCGGCGATCGTCATCTTCTGGCCGTCGTGGAAGGCGACGTCGTTGCGGATCTTGAACGTCCAGATCGAGGCGTCCGCGGATGGCTGCCAGGAGGTCGCGATCGAGGGCAGGGGGGAGCCGGTCTTCGGATCGGTTTCGACTAGCGTGTCGCCCCACAGGCGGCCGATGACGAAAAGGACGGAGGCGCTGTAGGTGGCGGGGTCGAGGACGTCGGTGGCTGCCCCGCCCTTGAGGCCGAGCTTCAGATGGCCGCCGCGCTTCGGCTCGTCGGCGCGAGCTTCACCGGCGACAAGCGTGGTGCCCAGGCTGGCGGCGAGCCCGAGCGCGGCCGTCCCGGCCAGAAAGCCGCGGCGATTGACGCCGGCGGGGACGAGCAGGCCATCGGGGCGTTTCGTGAATTCGGTCATGGTCGGTTCCCTTTAATTTGGTGTTTCAGGGAAAATCTAGCGTGTCATAGACGGTACACAATTTCGCGACTTGACGCTGATTTTCGCTAGATTACGCTGTCTTCGCAATTGCGGAGAGAGCCGTGGCGGATGTTGACACTTTTACCCTGAACTTGCGCAGCGCCTGCGCGACGCGGCGATCGATCTCGCAGATCTGCCGCGAGATCGGCATCAACCGGCAGCAGTTCAACCGCTACATCAGTGGCGAAGCGCGCCCCTCGGCGCACAATGCTGCGCGCATCGCTGGCTTCTTCGGCCTTTCGCCTCAGGATTTCGATCTGTCTCCAAAGCTCTTTGAGACCCGCCTGAGGCGGCCGGACGGGCATCGCTCGGAAGCGGGACTGCTGCTTGAAGGTTTTCCGGGCGATATTGCGGGGCTTCGCCGGCATATCGGTTACTACCAGACCTACCACATTTCCCCCTCCTGGCCGGGGTTGGTCGTCTGTTCCTGCGCCAGGGTCTATGAGGAAAGCGGCTCCATCCGCGTCAAGTCGATCGAGCGCATCCGCGATGCCGCCAATGAAATCTGGCAGTTCTCCAAATATGTCGGCCTCGCCACCTTCTGGCGCAACCGCATCTTCATCGCCGAACGCAGCGTCGGACGCCAGCCGATGTTGTCGCAGACGATCCTGATCCCGTTCGAGGTGCACCAGCGGGTCTACCTGCGCGGCACGACGATGGGTGTTTCATGGCGCAAGGAAAATCTGCCCTACGCCTCGCGGATGATCTGGCGCCATATCGGCCAGGAACCGGACCTGCGCCAGATGCTGTCGCGCTGCGGGGTGTTGTCGTTCGGTTCAAGGCAGTTGCCCGCGACGGTGAGGAACTTTCTCGATACACCGGAAGCGGAGGTGCTGACGGTGCCGGCGGAGTATTGAGGCAGGTCGACTACGCAGGGAACACAGACGTCATTTCCCAGCGGCGAACTGGAACGTCGATCCCATCGAAATGCGCCTCGAAATGCGGCAGGGCGAGCACGGCGTGGATATGGAGCACGGTAGCCCCGACATTGCTGAAGCCGTGCCTCACCCAGGCGGGCACGATCAGCGAGGCGTCCTTCGAGAGTGTTTTGCGATGCTGGTCGAGCCAGAATTCTGCCCTGCCGCTGAGCACCGTCAGGGCTTCCTCAGCCGGATGAAAATGGGCCGGGGCGCCCGCGCCAGGATCGATCCACTGCTCGAAGATACAAATCGCGGTCGCACCGTCGCAGGCAGCAACATGTCTCCGCGTCCGCACTCCTGCGCGCCATTCCTCCAGGGCCTGTTCTGCGTGAATGATCGCTTTCATCTATGCTGACTGCGTTGGCGATACGATCGCGTTGCACCTAGACCTTCTCGAATTCCAGATCGTAGATCACCTCTTCGCCGGTCCTCGGATCCTTGCCGGGCGCTCCGCTGATAAACAGCCTGTTGCCCTCCACTCGGTAGGGTCGGATCAGCGCGCCCTTCCATGCAGGGTTCCAGGCGCCATCGACGTGGTGGATGACCCGGCCGTTTTCCAGGGTGTAGGAAGCCGAATAGGCCAGCATGGAGTCGAACAATCCGGCCTTCTCCTCATCCGTTGGCACGGCACCTTTCAAGGGGCGGTCGCCGCCGAACACCACCGCCATCATCCTGCCGTCTGCGTGGTAGGCGAGGTAGCCGAGAGGGTTCGGACCCATGGCGTCGCTGATCTGCCCGGTCGCCACGGATTGCCGCGTCCAGGAGATCATTTTCCATGTTCCAAGAAGTGCGGCTGCATCCGTCATGTGTCACCCAATGCGCCGTTGCACGTTGCGAGGATAACAAAGGCAGGCTGGGTTGAACAGGTTGTACTGCGGGGCTGGCGGTCGGCTACGCGCTGGACACGAGGGCAGCGAAGACCTTGAGGTCGACATTGCCGCCGCTCAGGATGATGCCGACGCGTTTTCCTTCACACGGCACGATGCCGTGCAGCACCGCCGCTGCGGCGAGGCAGCCGGTCGGCTCGACGATAATCTTCATGCGCTCGGCGAAGAAGCGCATGGTGTCGACCAACTGCGCATCCGAGACGGTGAGAATGCCGCCCACCTTGTCCTGCAGGATGGGAAAGTTGTGGTAGCCGACATGGGTGGACAGCGCGCCGTCGGCGATCGACTTCGGCACGGGGATGTGCACGACCTCGCCCTTTCTCAGTGATTGCTGTCCGTCGTTGCCGGCCTCCGGTTCGACGCCGAAGATGGCGCAATTGGGTGAGAGCGCCTTCGCTGCTAGCGCGCATCCGGCCAGAAGTCCGCCGCCGCCAAGGGGGACGACCAACATGTCGATCTCGCCCGCCTCCTCGATCAGTTCGAGTGCCGCCGTTCCCTGTCCGGCGATGACATCCGGATGGTCGTAGGGCGGAATCAAAGACGCGCCACGCTCCCTTGCCAGCCGCCCGGCGATCTCCTCGCGGTCCTCGTTGTATCGATCATAGAAGACGACTTCCGCGCCATAGCCCTTCGTTGCCGCCACCTTTATCTCCGGGGCGTCACGCGGCATGATGATGGTCGAAGGGACGCCCTGAAGCATGGCGGCATAGGCGATCGCCTGTGCATGGTTTCCCGAGGAGTAGGCGACGACGCCATTGTTTCGCACGGCGGTTTCAAGGGCGGCGATCGCATTGTAGGCGCCGCGGAACTTGAAGGCACCGGCGCGCTGCAGGTTCTCTGCCTTGAAGAAGAGCGTCGCCGCGGTTCGTGCGTCGGCCGTTCGCGACGTCAGGACCGGGGTTCGGTGCGCCATGCCGGAGAGACGCGCCTGCGCCGCCCGCACGTCATCGAATGTCGGGATGCGCAATGCGGCCACGGGAAACCCCTATTCTGGTGGAGGCGCAATATTGCCGCGGCGTAACCTCCGCGGCAACATCCAGTTTGCGATCAGTTTCCGGCGCTCTCCATCCGGCGCGTCGTCAGCACCTTCTCCAGCCAGCCGATCTCCATCTCCGGGACCGATTTCAGCAGCAGGTCGGTGTAGTCGTCGAACGGTGGCGACAGCACCTTCGACTTCGGGCCGAAGCGGACGAGGCGGCCGCGGTGCATCACCGCGACAGAGTCTGCGATGGCCCGGACGATCGCGATGTCGTGGGTGATGAACATATAGGAGACATGCGTTTCCTCCTGCAGCCTCAGCAACAACTTCAGGATGCCCTCCGCCACCAGCGGGTCGAGCGCCGAGGTCGGCTCATCGCACAGGATCAGGTCGGGTTTGGCCGCAAGCGCGCGTGCGATGGCCACGCGTTGCTTCTGCCCGCCGGAGAGTTCCGCCGGATAGCGGTCGAGAAAGCGTTCGCCCATTTCGATCTGGTCGAGCAGTTCCCTGACCCGTGCCGTTTTCGCCTGGCCATGCATGCCGTAGTAGAAACTGAGTGGCCGACCGACGATGTCGCGCACCGTCTGGCGCGGGTTCATCGCCGTGTCCGCCATCTGGTAGATCATCTGGATGCGGCGCAGTTCGTCGCGCGATCGCCCCTTGAGCGCACGCGGCAATGGCTTGCCGTCGAAACTGACGGTTCCCGCCTGCGGCGGAAGCAGCCCGGTTATCACCCGGGCGAGCGTCGACTTGCCCGAGCCGCTTTCACCGACGATGGCGAGCGTCTGGCCCTTCGGCAGGTGCAGCGTGACGTCCTGCAGCACCTTGAAGCCGTTCGAATAGCCGGCGGTGACGTTCTCGACCTTCAGCAGGGAACCGGTCTGATCCTTGGCTTCCTCGCGGGCAGCACCCCGGACATTGACGAGCGCGCGGGTATAGTCCTGCGCCGGGGCCTCGATGATCTGCCTGACCGAGCCGTATTCGACCATCTTGCCGTGCCGGAGCACGAGGATGTCGTCGGTGATCTGGGCAACGACGGCCAGGTCGTGGGTGATGTAGATGGCCGCCGTGCGCGTCTCCTCGATCGCATGCTTGATCGCGGCGAGCACGTCGATCTGGGTCGTGACGTCGAGCGCGGTCGTCGGCTCGTCGAAGACGATCAGTTCGGGATTGGGGCAAAGCGCCATCGCCGTCATGGCGCGCTGGAGCTGGCCGCCGGAAACCTGATGCGGATAGCGCCGGCCGAACGTCTCCGGGTTCGGCAGGCCGAGCACCTTGAAGAGGTAGAGCGCGCGCTTCTCCGCGTCTGCCCGGCTCATGATGCCGTGCCTCAGCGTAGCCTCGATGACCTGGTCGCCGAGACGATGCGCCGGGTTGAAGGCGGCTGCCGCGGACTGTGCCACGTAGCAGACCTTCGCGCCGCGCACCTGCCGGATGCCGGCGGGACCTAGCTTCAGCAGGTCCTGGCCGTTCAGCTTCACCTCGCCGCCGGTGATCCGCACGCCGCCGCGGCCATAGGCCAGCGCCGTCAGGCCGATGGTGGACTTGCCCGCACCGGATTCACCGATGAGGCCGATCACCTTGCCTTTCTGCACGTCGAAGGAAACACCCTCGACAAGGGTGACGGTCTTCGGCGCCTCACCCGGCGGATAGCTCGTCGCCTCGATCTTCAGATTGCGGACGGAAAGCAGGTCAGGCATCGCCGCGTCCTCCCTTCAGGCTCGAGGTCCGCTTCATCAGCCAGTCCACGACCAGGTTGATACAGATGGTGAGGGAGGCGATCGCAGCGCCCGGGATCAGGGCTGCGGAAATGCCGAAGATGATGCCGTCCTTGTTGTCCTTGACCATGCCGCCCCAGTCGGCGGCCGGCGGCTGGATGCCGAGACCGAGGAACGAGAGGGTGGAAAGAAACAGGATCGAGAAGGCGAAGCGCAGGCCGAACTCAGCCAAAAGCGGTGACAGCGTGTTGGGCAGGATCTCGCGGAAGATGATCCAGCCGGTGCCTTCACCGCGCAGCTTCGCCGCTTCGACGAACTCCATTACCGCGACGTCGAGCGCAACTGCCCGGCCGATGCGGAAGACGCGGGTGGAATCGAGCACGGCCATGACGAGGATCAGGATCCACAGCGCCTGCGGCAGCACGGCAAGGACCACGAGTGCGAAGATCAGCGTCGGGATCGCCATCATCAGGTCGTTGAAGCGCGAGAACGTCTGGTCGACCAGCCCGCCGGTGACGGCGGCCGTAAAGCTCAGCAGCATGCCGAGCGAAAACGACAGGACCGTTGCAGCGAGCGCGACGAAGATGGTGGTGCGGGCGCCATAGATCAGCCGCGACAGCAGGTCCCGGCCGAGGTTGTCGGTGCCCAGGAGATGTTCGCCACCGATCGGCAGCCAGACCTCGCCGACGATTTCGCTTTCGCCATGCGGAGCGATCCAGGGCGCGAAGAGGGCGCAGAAAAGCGCGATCGCGATGCCGACAAGCCCGATCCAGGCGCTCAAGGGGATGGATTTCAATCTCATCGCGGGTGCCTCAATCTCGGATTGGCGATGATCGCGATAATGTCGGCCATCATGTTGAGGAAGATGTAGAGGGCGGCGAAGATCAGGCCGCAGGCCTGCACCACCGGCATGTCGCGCACCGTCACCGCATCGACCATGTACTGGCCCATGCCCGGATAGACGAACACGACCTCGACGACGACGACGCCGACGACGAGATAGGCGAGGTTGAGCGCAATCACGTTGACAACGGGGGCCACCGCGTTTGGCGCGGCATGCTTGGCGATGATGCGCAGGCCGCTCAAGCCCTTCAGTTCAGCCGTTTCGACGTAGGCCGACGACATGACGTTGAGGATCGCAGCACGGGTCATGCGCATCATGTGGGCGAGAACGACCAGTACCAGCGTCGCGGTGGGAAGCGCGATTGCAGACAGCCGCTCGCCGAAGCTCATGGTGTCGTAGACGGTCGCCGGGAACGTTGCCATGCCCGTCTGCACGGCGAAGAACATGATGAGCAGGTAGCCGATGAAGAACTCCGGAAGGGAGATCGCGGCCAGCGAGACCACGTTGATGATCTTGTCGGGCATGCGGTCGCGGAATTGCACCGCCAGCATGCCGAGCCCGACGGCAAGCGGAATGGAGATGATCGCGGCGAAGAAGGCAAGGAAGAGCGAGTTTCCGAGCCGCTTGCCGATCTGCTCGCTGACGGATTTCTTCGAGGCCCACGAGGTGCCGAAGTCGCCCTGGAGGGCACCGCCGAGCCATTGGAAGTAGCGGGTCGTCGCCGACTGGTCGAGGCCGAGCTCCTTGCGGATGTTCGCCACCGCCTGCGGCGTGGCCGACTGGCCGAGATAGGTCGTGGCAAAGTCGCCTGGCAGCGCCTCGACGCCGCCGAAGATCAACAGCGAAACGGCAAAGAGAAGCGCCACGCTGAGGCCGAGCCGCTGAAGGATCAGCGCTGCTAGCGGGCTGCGTTTGGCAAGTCTGACCCAGGGGGACTGTGCGCCCTGGTTGGCTGCGGCACCGGTGGAAGCGGTGCTCGTCGCCATGGAAGCATTCGATCCGGCGGCACCGGCGGACTGCGGGTTTTCACCCGCAGCCGCCGGCAGCGTCAGTTCCGGACCCTGTGTCGATCCGCCCGCCATCAGGCGTCCAGCCAGACGCGGGTTGCGACATAGCCGTTCGACATGTCGTTGCCGATGTCGTGGACGTAGCCCTTTACCTGCTTCGTCGACGCGTTCACGAAATCGTTGAACATCGGCAGGATCAAGCCGCCTTCGTCACGGACCATCATTGCCATGGTGCGATACATCTCCTTGCGTTTTGCCTCGTCCAGCTCCGAACGGGCTTCGAGCAGGATCTTGTCGAAGTCCGGGCGCAGGAAGCGGGTGTCGTTCCAGTCGGCCGTCGACAGATAGGCGGTCGAGTACATCTGGTCCTGGGTCGGACGGCCGCCCCAGTAGGAGGTCGAGAACGGCTGGACGTTCCAGACGTTGGACCAATAGCCGTCACCGGGTTCGCGCTTGACCTCGATCTCGATGCCAGCCTTCTTGGCGCTCTCCTGGTACAGCACGGCCGCATCCACGGCGCCCGGGAAGGCAACGTCGGACGTGCGCAGCAGGACCGGGCCGCTATGGCCGGACTTCTTGTAGTGGAAGGCGGCCTTGTCGGGGTCGTAGGCGCGCTGCTCGATGCCTTCCGGGAACAATGCATAGGTCTCGTTGATCGGGAAGTCGTTGCCGACCTTGCCGTAGCCACCGAGGATCTTCTGCACCATCGTTTCGCGGTCCATGGCGTATTTCAGCGCCATCCGCAGATCGTTGTTGTCGAACGGGGCGGTGTTGCAGTGCATGATGAAGACGTAGTGACCACGGCCGGAGGTGGAGAGGATATCCACATTCGGCGCGCGCTTCAGAAGGTCGACCGTCTTCGGATCGACGCGGTTGATGTAGTGCACCTGGCCCGAGGACAGTGCGGCGATGCGAGCCGTCGCGTCGTTCATGGCGATCAGTTCGACCGTGTCGACAAAGCCGCGGTCGGTGCGCCAGTCGTTCTGGTAGCGCTCGAAGGTGGCGCGTACGCCGGGTTCGAAGCTGGTGACCTTGTAGGGGCCGGTGCCGATCATCGCGTCGGGATTGTCGAGCCCGCCGTTGGGCTGGATGACGAGGTGGTAGTCGGTCATGAGCAGCGGCAGGTCGGCATTGCCCTCGGTCAGCACGAGGATCAGATGGTCGCCATCCGACTTGATTTCCTTGATCGACTTCATCACGCCGAGCGCGCCCGATTCCGACTTCTCGTCGGTGTGACGCTGCAGCGTCTTGACGACGTCGTCGACCGTCAGTTCCTTGCCATCATGGAAGGTGACGCCCTTGCGGATCTTGAAGGTCCAGGTGGCTGCGTCCGCCGAGGGCTCCCAGGATTCGGCAAGAGCAGGAACGGGCTGGCCGGTCAGCGGCTCGGTTTCGACGAGCATGTCGCCCCAGGTGCGGCTGGTGACGAACATGAACTGGGAAAGATTCTTGGCGGGATCCCTCGAGTCGGTGGCGGCGGCGCCCTCGAGGCCGAGCTTGAGATGGCCGCCGCGCTTGGGTTCCTGAGCATTTGCTGCGGTGTCGAACATCGTGCCGGCGGCGGCGAGCGTGATGCCGAAGGCGGCAGCTCTGCCCATGAACTCACGGCGATTCATCTTGCCGAGCATGACCTGTTGCGTGAGAAAATTCTTGTAGTCGGTCATTCCACTGTTCCCTCTCTTTGGGCCGTTGGCGGCCTGTTGTTTTAATTGGCAGAATTATCTGGCCTTGCGCCGAAGGCTTTCCGCATCGGCGTTGCGGTGACGCCTCGCCGGGCGTCTTGCTTTCTTCTTGCTCCTCCTTGCCGTGCGCCGCCGGCGGCGCTCTCTCCCCCATTGGCGAACTTATCGCATCCGCTGCGAATGTAACGCCTCAAATTTCCGGTTTTCACCAAAAGCCCTGCTTATGGCATTGCCCGCAAGGCCTGCGGGCAATGCCATAACTTGCGTGAAATCGCCGGCTCAGCGGCCTTTCCACACCGGATCGCGCTTCTCGGCGAAGGCACGGGCGCCTTCCAATTGGTCCTCGCTCGAATACAGGATATCCACGGTTTTGAACTGTCGGCGGGTAATCCTGTTCATCGTCGTCTGGAACGTTTCGCCCTCGGCGGCACGCACCACTTCCTTGATCGCGGCATAGACGAGCGGTGGTCCGCTTTCGAGCAAACGCGCAAGCTCCCAGGCCCGGTCGAGCAGCTTGTCGGCCGGCAGGATCTCGTTGACGAAGCCCCAGCGGTGCGCCTCCTGTACGTCGAGCCAACGCCCGGTCAGCAGCATGTCCATGGCGATATGATAGGGGATGCGCTTGGGCAGTTTGATCGAGGCGGCGTCGGCGACCGTGCCCGAGCGGATCTCCGGCAGCGCGAAGGTCGCATGTTCGGCCGCAAGAATCATGTCGGTCGACAGTGCAATCTCCAGGCCGCCGCCGCAGCAGATGCCGTTGACCGCGGCAATGATCGGCTTATTGAGGTCGCGCAGTTCCTGCATTCCGCCGAAACCGCCGACGCCATAGTCGCCATCGACCGCGTCGCCGCCGGCGGCCGCCTTCAGGTCCCAGCCGGGACAGAAGAATTTTTCCCCCGCGCCGGTGATGATGGCGACGCGCAGGCTGTCGTCGTCACGGAAATCGCGGAAGATTTCGCCCATGATGCGGCTCGTCACCAGGTCGATGGCGTTCGCCTTCGGCCGGTCGATGGTGACCTCGAGAATGCCGCCTTCACGGCGTTTGCGTATCGGTCCGGTCATTGGCTCACTTCCTCAGACGGATCAGGGCATCCGCTGCGACAACGCCGTCGCCTTGCGGAAGCACCATGATAGGATTGATATCGAGTTCATCGACAATTGAAGCGTTTGAAACGACATAGGATGCTGCCGATGCGACGGCGGCCACCAGCGCGTCGACGTCTCCGGCAGGCGCGCCGCGATAGCCTTTCAGCAGTTTTGCGACCTTCAAGCCGGAAATTGCCTCGCGAATGGCTGCTTCGTCGGCCGGAAGCGTAAGGATCGCGGAATCTTCCAGCAATTCCACGAGGATGCCTCCTGCGCCCACGGTGAGTACAGGGCCCGCGACCGGATCCCGCATGGCGCCGACGATGAGTTCCGCGACCGGCTTGCCGACCATCTTCTCGACCAGAAAGCCGGAAGCGACACCAGCCATGGCCTTGGCCGCTTCCAGCATGGCCTCGCGGGTCTGCAGGTTCAGCTTCACCGCTCCGGCTTCCGTCTTGTGGGCGACGCCGAGCCCCTTCAGGACGACAGGGAAGCCGAGCGATTCGGCTGCGTCTGCCGCTTGCTCGGCGGTATCGACGGCGCGACCTTGCGGAACCTGGAGGCCATGTGCGGCAAGGGCCTGCTTGGCCTCGTGTTCGGTGAGCGTGACAGCCTCACCGTCGGCGGCCGCGATCTTGACGAGCGGAGCGGGCAGGGGCTTTGCCCAGGTCGCGCCGATGGTTGCCGCGGTTTCCGCGGCGGCCAGCGCCTCGTCGATGCCCATGAACGGGATGACGCCGTTCTCCATCAGCATCAGCGCCGTCTCTTCCGGCATGTTTTCGCCCATGCTGGCGACAATGCCAGCGACCGCCCCCGTCGCGTTCGAGGCGTCGATGACGGCATGGCAGGTGGTCACCCAGTCGGCGGCGTCGCAGCGGTCCTGGCGCGGAAAGTCGAGCACGATCAGGTTCAGCGCGTAGTCGCCCTGCATCATTGCCGTGAAGGCGGTGGTCTGCTTTTCGCGGTTGCCCCAGACGAAGGTGTGATAGTCGAGCGGATTGGAGATCGTCACCATCTGCCCGAGCGCTTCACGCAAGGGCTGGCGCTGTTCCTCGCGCAGTTCGCGGTAGACGGTCTTCCGCTTGACGCCGGCGTCGGCCATCAGCGAGGCCTCGCCCCCCGAGCAACTCATCGAGGAGACGTCGAAGCTTGCGAGCGGCCCGTGTAGGTGCAGCAGCTTCAGCGTCTCCAACAGCTCTGGCAGCGTTTCGACGCGGCCGATGCCGAGGCGGGCGAGCAGAGCGGAGGAAACGGCGTCGTTGCCGGCGAGCGAGGCGGTGTGCGACACCGTCGCAAGTTGCGCCTGCTCGGACTTGCCGACCTTGAGCGTCACCACCGGCTTCTTCAGGTCGCGGGCGCGCCGGGCGAGCCGTTCGAGCGATACGATGCTGTCGAAGCCTTCGATGTGCAGGCCGACGGCGGTGACGCGCGGATCCTCCAGAACCGCGCAGGCGAGGTCGCATAGGCCGGTCTGGGCCTGATTGCCGGCCGTCAGGATGTAGGCGAGCGGCAGGCCGCGCATCTGCATGGACACGTTGCAGGCGATGTTGGAGGACTGGGTGAGAACGGCCACGCCCTTGTCGACGCGCACCATGCCGTGCTGATCGGGCCAAAGCAGGGCGCCGTCCAGCATGTTGATGAAGCCGTAGCAGTTCGGGCCGAGGATCGGCATGTCACCGGCGGCCTCGACCAGCGCTTTTTGCAGGTCGTCGCCGTCGGCAAGCTCGGTCACGGCCTCGCGGAAGCCAGAGGCGTAGCAGACGGCGCCGCCGGCACCGCGGGCGGAAAGGTCGCGGATGATCTCGATGGTGAGCTGGCGGTTGACGCCGACGAAAGAGGCATCCGGCGCGCCGGGAAGATCGGCGACAGAGCGATAGCACTTGCGACCGCGGATTTCGTCCTTGGTCGGGTGCACCGGCCAGATGTCGCCGGTAAAGCCCATCTTGTCGCACTGCTCGACGACGCGGCCCGCCTCCTTTCCGCCGAACACGGCGATGGAGCGGGGGCGGATAAGGCGGTCCAGGGAACGGGTCATGTCGGCACTCACGCTCCCAGCGGCCGCAGCAGATCGCGGCTGATGATATGCCGCTGGATCTCGGAGGTGCCATCCCAGATGCGCTCGACGCGGGCGTCGCGCCAGAAGCGGGCGAGCGGCAGGTCGTCCATCAGGCCCATGCCGCCATAGATCTGGATCGCCTCGTCGGTGACGCGGGCGAGCATTTCGGTGGCGTAAACCTTGGCCGAGGCGATCTCGCGGTTCGACGGCAGGCCCTGGTCGAGGCGCCAGGCGGCCGACAGCGTCAGAAGATCGGCGGCGTCGATCTCGGTGATCATGTCGGCGAGCTTGAAGGAGACGCCCTGATTGGCGCCGATCGGCTTGCCGAACTGTTTTCGCTCGGCCGCATAGGAGAGGGCATAGTCGAAGGCGCGCCGCGCGCGACCGACCGAGGTGGCGGCGACCGTCAGCCGGGTGGCGTAGAGCCAGTCGTTGGCGACCTCGAAGCCGCGGTGGACTTCGCCAAGGATCTGCGACGATGGCAGGCGGCAATCGTCGAAGGTGAGGATGCAGTTCTTGTAGCCGCGGTGGGAGACGGAGTTGTAGCCGTCGCGGATCTCGAAGCCGGGCGTGCCGCGGTCGACTAGGAAGCAGGTGATCTTTTTCTTCGGGCCGCGTGGCGTGTCCTCTTCGCCGGTGGCGATGAAGACGATGACGAAATCGGCGATGTTGGCATGGCTGATGAAGTGCTTGGTGCCGTTGACGATCCAGTCGTCGCCGTCCTTCCTGGCGAAGCACTTCATGCCGCGCACGTCGGAACCGGCGTCCGGTTCGGTCATGGCGAGCGCGTCGAACTTGTCACCGCGCACGGCCGGCAGCAGGTACTTTTCGCGCTGCTCGGCGTTGCAGCCCATCAGGATGCCGGAGGGACGGCCGAAAAAGACCGTCAGTGCCATCGAACCGCGGCCGAGTTCGCGCTCGACCAGGGTGAAGGAGGTGTGGTCGAGGCCGGCGCCGCCGACTTCTTCGGGGAAGTTGCAGCCGAAGAAGCCGATCTCCTTGCATTTGCGGGCGATTTCCTGGCCCAGTTCCGGCGGCACGAAGCCGGTGCGCTCCACCTCGTTCTCGTGCGGATAGATCTCGGTCTCGACGAATGTGCGGACCGTGTCGACGATCATCTGCTGTTCGTCTGTCAGTGCGAAATTCATGGTGTTCTCCCTCGTGTTCCTTTGCAGGACAGGTTGATCTGCCCCTCATCCGCCTGCCGGCACCTTCTCCCCGCAGGCGGGGAGAAGGTAATTGCGGCGGCGCCTCGTTCTCCCGCGAAGCGCTGGGCGGTTGCGTCTTGTCCCTTCGCCCCGCGTGCGGGGAGAAGGCCGCGGCAGCGGGATGAGGGTCAGTCGCCCCCTCCCGGCCTTCCAGGCGACCCTCCCTGCAAGGGAAGGGATGAAACCGTCAGCGCTTCTGCCCCACATGCCGGCCGGCGCCTTCGGGCATCGGCAGCCCGGCATGGGCCTTGGTCAGCGCCGCCAGCTTGTCCAGCACCTTGCCGGGTGCAGGCACGGCCTTGCCGGCCTTCGAATCGACGTGCAGCATCATCTGCTCGGCGGTGGCGACCGGCTCGTTCGTCTCGGCGTTGTAGATCGTCGAGAAGAACTGCAGGCGCTTGTCGTCCGAGGACAGGATCTGGCAGGTTGTGTAGAGCGCGTCGCCGAGCTTGGCCTCGCCGAGGTGGCGGATATGGGTCTCGACGGTATAGTAGCTGTGGCCGTCGCGAACATAGTCGAGATCGACGCCGATCAGGCGCAGGACGCCGTCGGAGGTGTCGCCGAAGACCTGCAGGTAGCGGTGCTCGGTCATGTGGCCGTTGTAGTCGACCCAGGCGGCGTTGACCTTGGTGTCGAGGACACGCAGCGGCTTGACCTCGCCAAGGTCGATTTCCGGCTTCTTGGCATTGGCCCAGAGATGGTCCTCGAACTCGGCGAGCAGCTTGCCCGCACCCCAACCGCGGCCGTCGTCACCGGCCTTCAGGGCATGCATTATGCCGACGAGGTTCTGGTCGCGGATGCGCTCCAGTTCGCGGATGCCGCGGGCGCCGGACTGGGCGTCGGACTGGTTGGCGATCTTGTCGACCAGTTCGTCGGTGAGATCGACGACGTCCGTCAGCTTCGTCCAGGGCCAGGAAAGGCAGGGGCCGAACTGGGCGATGAAGTGGCGCATGCCGGCCTCGCCACCGGCGATGCGGTAGGTCTCGAACATGCCCATCTGCGCCCAGCGCATGCCGAAGGAGTAGCGGATCACGTCATCGAGCGTCTCGGTATCGCAGATGTCGTCCTTGATCAGCCAGAGACCCTCACGCCAGACGGCTTCGAGCAGGCGGTCGCCGACGAAGGCCTCGATCTCCTTGTTGATGATGACGCCCCTCATGCCGATGGTGGCGAGCTTCGCCTTGGCGTCCTGAAGGGTTTCCTTTGCCGTCTTTTGGCCGCCGACGAGTTCGGCGAGCGGCAGCAGGTAGACCGGATTGTAGGGGTGGGCGACGAACATCCGCTCGGGATGCTTCATGTCGCGTTGCAGGTCGGTCGGCATGAGGCCCGAGGTGGACGAGCCGATCAGCGCCTTCGGATCGGCAGATGCGTCGATCTGGGTGATGACGCCGCGCTTCAGTTCCAGTCGCTCGGGCACGCTTTCCTGAATCCAGTCAGCCCCTTGCACGGCTTCTTCGATGTTCTTGCAGAACGTCAATTTTCCCTTCGGCGGCAGCGGCGCCATGGTCAGCATGCCATAGGCACGTTCCGCATTCGCCATCACCTCGCCGATGATGCGCTCGGCTTCGGGATGGGGATCGAAGATGTTGACGTCAATGCCGGCGAGCACGAAGCGCGCCGCCCAGGCCCCGCCGATGACGCCGCCGCCGATGCAGGCGGCCTTGTTGATTTTGGACATGTGGTCGTTCCCGTCGTGTTCAGTTGTTATCTTGGACGTCTTTCCGGGAGGCCTTGCCCCTCACCGTAGCCCTCTCCCCGCTCGCAGGGAAATGGGACACGGCTGCAGCTGCCGCAATCGCACATCTTAGATAGAGGGGCAGAAGCGGGCCACCTGTCCCTTCTCCCCGCTCGCGGGGAGAAGGGACAGGCAGGCGGATGAGGGGCATGCCTCAAGCGTTGTTCAGCGCTTCGTCAGCTTCAGCTTTTCGCGCACCTCGGCCGGGCCGATGACGCGGGCGCCCATGTTCTCGATGACATTCACGGCCTTTTCGACGAGCTGGCCGTTGGTCGCGAATTGGCCCTTGCCGATGTAGAGATTGTCTTCCAGACCGACGCGGACATTGCCGCCGGCGAGCACGGCCGCGGCCGGGTAGGCGAGCGCATTGCGGCCGATCGAGAAGGCCGAGAACGTCCAGTTCTGCGGCACGTTGTTGACCATCGCCATGTAGGTGTTGAGGTCATCCGGCGCACCCCACGGAATGCCCATGCAGAGCTGGATCAGCACCGGATCCTCGATCAGGCCTTCCTCGACGAGCTGCTTGGCGAACCAGAGGTGGCCGGTGTCGAAAGCCTCGATTTCGGGACGGACGCCGAGGTCGGTCATCTGCTTTGCCATGGCGCGCAGCATCGACGGCGTGTTGGTCATCACGTAGTCGCCGAGCGAGAAGTTCATCGTACCGCAGTCGAGCGTGCAGATTTCCGGCAGGCATTCGGCGACGTGGGAGACGCGCTCGGTGGCGCCGGCCATGTCGGTGCCCTTTTCCTTCAGCGGCAGCGGGTTTTCAACATCGCCGAAAATCATGTCGCCGCCCATGCCGGCGGTCAGGTTCAGCACGATGTCCACCTCGGCCTGGCGGATGCGGTCGGTGACTTCCCTGTAGAGGTCGTTGCGGCGGCTCGGCGCGCCGGTCTCCGGGTCGCGGACATGGCAATGGATGATTGCCGCACCGGCCTTTGCTGCTTCGACTGCGGCTTCGGCGATCTGTTTCGGCGTGATCGGCACGTTCTTGGATTTGCCGACTGTGTCGCCCGAGCCGGTGACGGCGCAGGTGATAAAGACGTCGCGGTTCATAGCGAGGGGCATTTCATTTCTCCCAAATTTCCTCTCGCCCATTACGGGCCAATGAAACCGTCCATGCTTTTCATTATCGGCATCATCCTTTACACATTAGGAGATTTGAGGGAGATTGCACAAATGCTCGATCCGTCCCACGAGACGCTCGACATGGACATTCTGGTCCTGCCGGAAACGAACCTGATCCTTGTCGCCTCGCTGATCGAGCCACTTCGCGCTGCAAACCGTATCTCGGGTCAGGAACTCTATCGCTGGCGGATCTTTTCGCCGGACGGTGCGGCAATCGAGACACGAAGCCGCATTCCGGTTCCCGTCGACGGGCCGTTTCGACCGGAGCAGGAGACGGCGCCGCTGTTCATCCTGTCCAGCTACCAATGGCAGCAGAGTGCGACGCCCGCGCTGCGCATGCAATTGTCGAGAACCGCCCGTTACCGGACGATGATGGCCGGCATCGAATCAGGCAGCTGGCTCCTGGCGGAGGCGAGCCTGCTCGATGGCCACTCGGTGACGATCCACTGGGAGGACATGGAGGACTTCGCCGCCGCCTATCCGCAAATCGCCGTCCTCAGGGAGCGCTATGTCATCGATGGCAAGCGCATCACCACCGGAGGTTCCCTGCCGACATTGGACCTGATGCTGGAAATCATCCGCCGCCGGCAAGGCTATTCGCTGGCGCTCGAGGTGTCGCGTCTGTTCATTTACGAGCACGAGCGCACCGGAGGGCTCCTGCAGGTCCCGGCGCTCGGCAACATGCGGGTCGCCGACCAGCGGGTCAGCCAGGCGGTTCGGTTGATGGAAGAGACGGTGGAGGCGCCGATGGCACTGACTCGGCTGGCTCGCCGCGTCGGGATCAGCGCCCGCCACTTGCAGGATCTCTTTCATGAAACGATGGCGGTTGCGCCGCACCAGCACTATCTCGCCCTGCGGCTCAACGCTGCGCGGCGGAAGGTGATCGAGACGAAGCTAGAATTCGCCGACATTGCCGCTGCGACCGGATTCAATTCCTCTTCCGCTTTCTCGCGCAGCTATCGCGCCCACTACCACGAAAGCCCGACCGAGACGCGCCGCAGGTTGTGGACGGCGGGGAAAGGGTAGCCCGCCCCGGCGCATCGGCTCGGCGCGCATCGCGAAGCAAAGACCTCTTCATCGCACGAGATAAAATTGTCGGGAACCTTTTGAGCCGATCCGCATCCAATGTGTGCCAGCAGCCCGAAAGTGAGAGCTGCGGCATCACTCGATCATGGCCTCAAGGAGAACGATCATGCTGAAACGACTTCTCGCCGCAACCTTCCTGGCAGCGGCACTCGGCGGTGTTGCGTTTGCGGCAGATGCCAAGCCGAGCGATCCGCAGATCGCCCACATTGCCTATACGGCCGGAAACATCGACGTCGAGGCCGCCCAACAGGCACTGAAAAAGAGCAAGAATGCCGATGTAGTGGAGTTCGCAAAGACGATGGAGCGGGACCACAAGGCCGTCAACGACCAGGCGCTGGCGCTCGTCAAGAAGCTCAAGGTCACGCCGGAGGACAACGCCATCAGCAAGTCGCTGACCGACGGTGCCAAGAAGGAACGCGCGAAACTCGCATCGCTGGATGGGGCTGCCTTCGACAAGGCCTACATTGCCAATGAGGTGGCCTACCACAAGGCGGTTAACAGCGCCTTGGCCGACACCCTGATCCCATCTGCACAGAACGCGGAACTGAAGGCCCTGCTCGAGACAGGCCTGACGCTCTTCCAGCAGCATCAGGCCCATGCCGAGCACCTCGCCTCGACGATCGACTAAGGTGCACCGATGGGTCGAATCCTCAGCAGGGGAGCGATCGCCGGCGCGCTGATGGCTCTGCTCTTCGTTCCGGTGTCGTCTGCGGCAGCCGCAGAACACCAGATCACGATTGCCGGGATGAAGTTCATCCCGGCGTCGATGGCGTTGAAAGCGGGTGACGTGGTCATCTGGAAGAATGATGATATGTTTCGGCATACGGCCACCGCACGCAGCGGCAGTTTTGACGTCGACCTGCCGCCGAAGACAGAAAAGCGCGTGACGATAACCACGGCCGGGGCAGTCGATTACTTTTGCCGCTTCCATCCCGCGATGAAGGGAAAGCTGGAGGTCGAACCGTGACGGTTGATTTTCGCAGCAGACGAGCGGAGAGATGTCCATGACCGGGACGTCCGCAAGGATCGAGCAGCGGCGCGCGGACTTCGCCGCTGTTTCCGACACCGATCTTGTAGATCTTGCTAGAGCGGATGAGGAGGCGGCCATCCGCGCCCTCATTCAACGTCACAATCGCCGCTTGTTCCGGGTGGCGCGGGCGATCGTCCACAATGATGCCGAGGCGGAGGATGTCGTCCAGGCGACCTATGTACAGGCATTCACCCATCTGGCCGCCTTTCGCAGAGAGGCGCAGTTTTCGACCTGGTTGACGCGGATCGCGGTCAACGAAGCGCTTGGTCGCGTTCGCCGCCGCAGAACCACCGCGGGGCTTGAGGAACTTGAGATGGAACGCAACGGTTCGGGCGGCGGTGAGGTCTTGCGGTTTCCGACGTCTCCCTGGTCAAGCGATCCGGAGACCGAGCTTTCGCGCAGCCAGGCTCGGTTCCTGCTGGAGCGTGCGGTCGATAACCTGCCTGCCGAGTTTCGGGCAGTCTTTATCTTGCGGGATGTGGAGGGGATGAGCACGCACGAGACGGCGGCGCACCTCAATCTCCGTAGCGTGACGGTCAAGACGCGGCTGCATCGGGCGCGCAAGCTGATGCGCACGTCCATCGAACGGCAGCTTGCGGGATCGCTTTCCGCCCTGTTTCCCTTCGACGGCGCGCGTTGCGCGTCGATGGCGGACCGGGTGGTGGAGGCTCTGAATGCGGAGAGGGCGGGCGCGGAGCATTGAGCCGCGAGCGTCTCTCCGCGGGCTCTGCTCGGTTACAATATTCTCGCCGATCCCGGTTGTGACTCTTCTCGACATCGCGTGAAGGGCAAGGCAAACTCGGCCGTACGGTGCGGGGAGCGCATCGCAGGTAGTGCACGCTGCTCCCTCCCACTAAGTGCCGGTGCAGCCGAGGAGTGTCGCATGCGTCAACGCCCGACGATCCGCTTTGCCCTTGCCAGCCTCGCGGGCCTGCTGGCGGTCTATTTGCTCGTCAGCTATTTCCTCTTGCCAGAGATATGGATCTTCCGCGATTCCCGCCGCATCGGTAGCCTGAGCAGCATGGTTACGACGACCGCCGATGACATTCCCGGCGATCCGATCAATGTCGGCCTCGTTGGCTCCAAGGAGGAGGTGATCCGCGCCTTCGCCGCGGCCGGCTGGGATCCGGCCGACAAGATCACCTTGCGCTCGTCGGTCGACATCGGCTTGAGTGTGGTGCTCGATCGCCCCGACCTTGATGCGCCGGTCAGTCCGCTCTTCTTCGAGGGGCGAAAGCAGGACCTTGCCTTCGAAAAGCCGGTGGGACGCAGTGCCGACGAACGCAACCATGTACGCTTCTGGCTGACCGAGCGCACCGGCACCGATGGTCGACCGCTCTGGCTGGGGTCGGCAAGCTTTGATCGCGGGGTCGGCCTGAGCCACGACACCGGCCAGATCACCCACCACATCGGGCCGGATGTCGACGCGGAGCGCAACCTCGTCATCGACGACTTGCGCGTGGCCGGTCAGATCACCTCGACATACGACATTGCCGGCATCGGCGCGACCAAAAGCGGCCGCAACGGTGGGGGCGATCCCTACTTCACAGATGGAAAGGCACTTGTCGGCGTTTTACTGTCCCCACCCGGTCAATAACGCGTTTTGGTCCGCCAATGCCGAGGGATGGGCTGGAGATGGCGAAGCGTTGCCGACGGAACGTGTTGCCCGTCCCGGGTCCACCGCCGAGCTGATTTCGCTCATCAGTTTCCGCCGCAGGGCCGAAACGTAGTCGTTCGCGGTATCCGGCTCGATCACAAAGGCACCATCGCCGCCGATCACGAAATCGTTGAAATAGTCGGTCAGAGGGTAGGGCACGCCATAGTGGATCTGCGGAAGGACTATCGCGTTGATCGTGTAGCCGCGGGCAAGCGCCCGTGCACGACTTGACCAGAGCGGTGCGCCATCATTGTTCGTTCCGTTTGCCGAAATATCTATGATCCTGGCCAGGGCGGCGCCCTCATACCTGTCCAGCAGGTCGCTTCCGGAGTCGATAGCATCGGATATGGAGGTCGCGCAGTATCCGGAGCAGTCGTCGCCGTCGCTTGCAAACCGGCGTATCGCGCCTGCGACTGCCAGGGCGTCTTCCATGCCGCATACACGCTTCCAGGGCAGCACCGATCTTCCCTGGCCGCGGCTCGCCCACTCCAGGTAGGTGACGGCTATGCAGCCGTTCGGGCCCCGCGAAATGGCCGCAATGACCGCCGGCTCGGCAATCGCCATCGCATGTCCATCGCGTTGCAGCTTTGCAGTGGCACGGTCGACGGAGGCCGAGATGTCGACGGCAAACACAATCGCGGCGTCGACGTCCGCGGCATGGGCCGGAACCCAGAAGATGACCACGAAAAGGAGCCATAGGAACAGCGTGGGCACGGCGTCCCCCATCCGCGTTCGCAAGGCTTCAATATACGCGCTTGCAGGGGGAGGGCCAAGCGTGGAGAACTTGACGCCTGGCCCGACGAATCTCTGCCGGTTGCCGCTCAGCAGCGGGTTTTGGGTGGATTGAGGGCCGGAGGAATTCCGGCCCGCGGCGCTCAGTCGTTGATGACCAACAGATCGGTGGCCGTGAACCGCAGCGTGACGGTTTCGCCGACAGCCGGCGGGACGAGGCCGGGGCTGTTGAACATGTCGAAGGAGATGACACTGGTGCCGACCCGCATGCGGGTGCGCACGACCGAGCCGAGGAAATTGCTGCTGACGACTTCCCCGGTCAGGGCCGTGTCGCCCTTGGCCCCCTCCGCGATCGAGCCGGCTTCGGGGCGCAGTGCCAGCGAGATCGTGTCGCCGGCCTTGACCGGGCCGAGCGGCTCGCGCAGCGTCACGCCCTGATCGCCGATCGCGACGCGGTTGGTGGCCGGATCGATCACCTTTGCCTCGATAAGGTTCAACGTTCCGACGAAGGAGGCGACGAAACGGGTCGTCGGGCGGTTGTAGATTTCCGCCGGCGTGCCGATCTGGTCGGCGCAGCCGGCATTCATCACGACGATGCGGTCGGAGATCGACAGCGCCTCTTCCTGGTCGTGGGTGACGAAAACCGTGGTGATGCCAAGCTGTTGCTGTATCATGCGGATTTCCTCGCGCAGCGACACACGGATCTTGGCGTCGAGGGCCGAAAGCGGCTCGTCAAGCAGCAGTACCTGCGGCTTCGGCGCAAGCGCGCGCGCGAGCGCCACGCGCTGTTGCTGGCCGCCGGAGAGCTGGTAGGGGAAGCGGTCCGCGAGGTGCTCAAGCTTGATGAGGCCGAGCATTTCCTTCACGCGCCCGTCGATCTCGTCCTTGGGACGACCGGCGACCTTGAGGCCGAAGGCGACGTTGTCGGACACGTTCATATTCGGAAAGAGCGCATAGGCCTGGAACACCATGCCGATGTTGCGCTGGTTCGGCTTCAGCCCGGACTGGTTCTTGCCGGCGACGGTAATCGTCCCGCCGCTTGGCGTCTCAAAGCCGGCAATCATGCGCAGAACCGTCGTCTTTCCGCAGCCCGACGGACCGAGGAACGAGACGAACTCGCCCTTTTCGATGTTCATGTTGAAATCGCTGACGACCTGCACCTGTCCGAAGGACTTCTGGATGTGGCTGAGAGAAAGAAACGTCATATGGAGGATGTCCTCAGGCTTTCACGGGCGCGGTTTTCTGGAAACGGGTGACGAGCTGGATCAGCGCAAGGCAGCCCCAGGTAATACCGAATGCAATCACCGAAAGCGCAAACGGCTCATAGGGCTTGTTGGCGCCGATGCGCTGCAGATATGGACCGAATGCGGGCCGGTCGAGGAGGGCGGCCAAAGTGAACTCGCCGATGACGATCGCGAAGGTCAGGAAGGCTCCGGACAGCACGGCAGGAAGCACATTCGGCAGGATGATACGGCCGAGAATGGTCGCCCAGCCTGCGCCGAGGATCTGCGCCGCTTCGGTGAGCGTCGCGACATCGATGGTGCGCAGACCGGTGTCGACGGCGCGATACATGTAGGGCAGGGCGAGAATGGTGTAGCCGAAGGCCAGCAGCACGTTGGTGCCGAACACCGAGCCGGTGAGCGGCAGCCAGCTCGACGTGTTGTAAAGGCGGATATAGCCGAACACGATCACGATTGCCGGGATGACCAGCGGCATCAGCGTCAGGAACTCGACGTAAGGCCGTGCCCAGGGCATTTTCAACCGCACCCAGAATGCGGTCGGCACGACGATCAGGATGCCGATGACGATGGTCACCAGTGCCATGACGACGGAGAAGGAGAACGTCGCCTGGAACTGCGGATCGGCCAGCACGCGGACATAGGCGTCGAAGCTGTAGACCCCGCGTCGAGCCCTCAGCGAGAACTCGAACAGGCCGCTGAGGGGTACGAAAAAGTAGAGCAGGCCGAAGATCAGTGCCGCCCAGCCGGCGATGCGTGCCCAGAGACTCATTTCAGCCACCTCTCAGCGCGCACGCGGAGCCAGATGTAGAGGACATTGGCGACAGCCGTGATGACGATCATGCCGAAGGCCATGGCGTAGCCGAGATTCGGGTTGCCCAGCACGTCGCCGCGAATCTGGGCAAACAGTTGGATCGGCACAATGTTGAGACTGGAGCCGGTGAGCGCGATGGCTGTGGCGACGGCGCCGAAGGCGTTGGCGAACAAAAGCGCGAACGTGCCGAGCAGTGAAGGGAACAGGATCGGCAGCGCGACCATGCGCCAGTATTGCAGGGAACTTGCGCCAAGGATCGAGGCGGCCTCGCGCCATTCGCGGCGAAGCCCCTCCAGCGCCGGCGCGATGATCAGGATCATCAGCGGTATCTGGAAAAACAGGTAGGTGACCGTCAGGCCCCAGAAGCTGAGGATGTTGAAGCCAAGATCCCGCTGCAGCACGATGCCGAAATTCTGGCGCAGGAAGACGGTGACAAGGCCAACCGGACCGAAGGTGGCAAGAAAGGCGAAGGCCAGTGGTACGCCGGCGAAATTCGACGCGACTCCGGAAAAGGTGAGGAGCGGCGATTTGATCCAGCGCGGGACCGCGCCGAAGACGACGGAGGCCGCCATCGCAAAGCCGATCAGGCTGCCGAGCGCGGCCGAAGCCACGGAAATCTTGATGGAGATCCAGTAGCTCGACGGGATGGTCCCGGTGTTCAGGTCGATGATGTTCTGCAGCGTGAAGGAGCCGTCGCGCGTCTGGAATGCGCCGATGACGATATGCATCGTCGGCAGCACCAGGAACATCACAACGAAGATCACGAAGGGCATCAGGCCCAACCATGTAAGCGGAAATCGCTGGCGTAGCGTGTCGAGGGCTCGGTTCATCGTCCTGGATCGTTAGGGAAGCGCCTTCTTCGATATTGACCAAAGTAAGGCAGCGGTTTGGGAAATGGCAAGCCCCGACCCGGTGTTCGGGCCGGGGCTTGCGTCACAGCTTCACCTTACTGGACGTTTGCGCCGACGACGCCGTCCCAACCACCGGTGACGGCAGCCTTGTTGGCGTTCTGCTCGTCGACGGACGGGAAGACGGCCGCCTCATAGCTTGCTGCCGGCGGCAGCGCGTCGATCAGCGCCTGCGGGATCTTGCCGGCCTTGGCCATGGCGTTGAAGCGAGCCGGGTGGCAGTAGCCCTTCAGCCACAGGTTCTGGCCGTCGTCCGAGTAGAGGTGTTCCATCCACAGCTTGGCAGCGTTCGGATGCGGAGCGTAGGCGGAGATGCCCTGGACGTAGACGCCGGCCAACACGCCGGTCTTCGGAACGACGACTTCGACCGGCGGGTTGCCCTTCAGTTCGTCGCGCCAGGCCAGTGCGTTGTAGTCCCAGGCGATCGCAATCGGGGTCGCGCCCTGGGCAATGGTGCCGGCCTTGGCGATGACCGGAACGAAGTTGCCGGCCTTGTTGAGTTCGGCGAAGTAATCGAGGCCAGCCTTGCCGGCTTCCTCGCCGGGCTTGGCGCCCTTGGACAGGCCGGCGGCGAGCACGCCGAGGATGGCCTGGTTCGAGGCGCGCGGGTCGCCGGCGAGGGCGACCTGGCCCGCATATTCCGGCTTGAGAAGGTCAGCCCAGTCGGTCGGCGTGTTCGGGACGAGGTCCTTGTTCACGATGAACGACAGAACGCCGTAGTAGTCGCCGTACCAGTAGCCCTCGGGGTCCTTGATGCTGTCCGGAATTTCGTCCCAGGTGGAGACCTTGTAAGGCTGCAGCAGGCCTTCGGTCTTGGTTTGCGGACCGAAGGAGAGGCCGACGTCGATGACGTCAGGAGCCTGCGGGCCCTTGTTGTCCTTGTTGGCCTTGATGGCTTCGACTTCGTCGGCCGAGCCGGCATCCGGGTTCAGTTCGTTGACCTGAATCTCCGGATACTTCGCCTTGAAGCTGGAGATCACTTCACCGTAGTTGCACCAGCTGGCGGGCAGGGCGATCGTGGTCAGCATGCCTTCCTTCTTGGCGGCTTCGATCAGTTCGGCACTCGGCTCGGCAGCGGCAATGGCCGTGGAGGCCACCAGTATGGCAGTGGAGAGCGAGAGCAGTCTGCGGGTACGTGACATCACGGGTGTTCTCCTTTTGTGTGTCAGTCAGCTTCGGCGAAGCTGATACTGGTGCGGCATGAAGCTTATGTGACAGTTTTTAAATGCTTTTTCCGGCTTCGCCGGCTATTGATTGACTTACGACAGTTTCATCTCGGCTTTCGGAACAACCGACTGGCCTCGAACAGTTCCTCCAAGGATTTTATCCGTTCGCGTGTTTCTCCCCAGTTTGCGCTCTGTGTTGCCTCGATCAGTGCTTCGACCACGAACAGCGTTACCACGGAGGAATCCCACGCGGACGGTGCCTCAATGTGGATACGAAAGACCCGAGCAGCCAGTTTGGCGATGGGCGACGCCCATTGGTCGGTGAACAGGACGATCTCGACGCCGCGGCCGCGGGCGATGCGGGCGAAGGTCTCCATCTCCTGCTCGTAGCGGCGGATGTCGAAGATGACGATGACGTCGCCGGCCTTCATGTTCACAACGTAGTGCGGCCAGGCACTCGGATTGGAGGCCAACTGGGTAACGTTGGGCCGAATCACCTGCAGGTGGGTAAAGAGATAGTCGGCGAGCGCCTTGGTGATGCGTCCCCCGACGACATAGATATTGCGCTTGCGATCGGCGATCAGCGCGGCCGCGCCATCGAATTCCTCGATTTCGATCTGCGACAACGTCTGGCGCAGGTTGTTCATGATCGCGTCGGCAAAACGATTGAGGATATGCGTTCCCGGGGCATTGGCGGCCCAACGGTCGTGCTTGGCGATGGGGCTCGAGAGCGTCGCTTCAAGTTCATGATGCAGGTGTGCCTGGAAGTCCGGGAAGCCACGATAGCCGAGCTTCTGGACCATACGGGCGACGGTGGGCGTCGAAACGCCGGCATTCTCCGCGACAGTCGTGATGCTGCCGAGGCCGGAGACGGGGTAGTTGTCGAGAAGCGATGCCGCCAACTGCTTTTCGGCGCGCGTCAACGCGTCGAAATGGGCGTTGATCACGTCCGACACCGTCATGGATGCCTGATTCAACGTCAATTCATTCCCCTGTCTGCCGCTCTCTGTCGGCTTCGAACAAAATTAAACATCGCTGTCACATTTGAAGTCAAATGATTTTTTGAAGAGGTTTCTTCATTGCCCACTTGACAGAGGGTGTTTGGTGAAGAATTCTCTTCAAACAATAAAGAACGGCCGGTCGAGGGGATCAGCCAAATGGGAATTCTGACTGGAGAGGAGGGCGACCCTGTCGCCCTGGAGAATGCTGCTGCGCGTGGACGGGTCATCCTCGTCTGTGAACACGCGTCGCGCTTGCTCCCCAAAGCGCTCGGCACGCTCGGCCTGTCCGAGGAAGCGCTCGCAAGCCACATCGCCTGGGATCCGGGGGCGCTGGCCGTTGCCCGGCTGATGGCGCAACAGCTCGACGCGACACTGGTGTTCCAGCGCTTTTCGCGCCTTGTCTACGACTGCAATCGTCCGCCGGAATCACCGGCCGCCATGCCGGAGAAGAGCGAGATCTTCGACGTTCCCGGCAATGCCGGCCTCGACCAGGCGGCACGCGACGCTCGCACCGAAGCACTTTACCTGCCGTTCCGCGAGGCGCTTTCGCGTCTGGTGAAAAGCCGGATCGCAGAGGATCGGGCGCCGGTCATCGTGACGGTCCATAGTTTCACGCCGGTATATTTCGGCAAGCCGCGCGCCGTGGAGATCGGCGTCCTGCACGATAGCGACAGCCGGCTGGCCGACGCCATGCTTGCCGCGGCGGGCCGGGCGGGCGGGCGCTACGACATCCGTCGCAACGAGCCCTACGGGCCGGCGGACGGCGTAACGCATACGCTGAAGGAGCACGGTCTCGCCAATGACATCGCCAATGTGATGATCGAGGTGCGAAACGACCTGATCAAGGACGAGGCCGGCGAACGCGCCGTCGCCGACTATCTTGCAGGTCTGCTTGTCGAGGGACTGTCGTCGCCGGAGTTGCGCTGAGCGGATTTCCGGGCGCGACGGCAGAAGGGAAGGGGAGGGATGTCTTTGTTGCGATATGGACGGGGCGGCCTGGCTAGCGATGTGGCTGTCGTGAACGGAGACACGCGCCATGCCTGAGATCATCAAGCATTACGTGCGCATCGTCGATACGGTGAACCGGAGGATCGGTATCTTCGCGATGTACCTGATCTTCCCGATGGGTTTGATCCTGCTCTACTCGACCGTGATGCGCGTCGCCTTCGGCTACCCGATCAATTGGGTCATGGAGATGTCGCAGTTCATGCTGTCGGCCTACTACCTGCTCGGTGGTGCTTACTCCATGCAATTGGACGCGCATGTGCGCATGGATCTCTTCTACGGAATGATGAAGCCGAAAACGCGGGCGATCACCGATTCATTCACAATCCTGTTCGTCATTTTCTACCTGATCGTGCTGTTCTGGGGCGGCGTTTCCTCGACGGAATATTCGATCACCTACAATCAGAAGAACTACACGGCCTGGGCTCCGGTCCTGTGGCCCGTCAAGGTCATCATGACGCTCGGCATCTTCCTGATGCTGCTCCAGACCATTGCCCAGTTCTTCAAAGATGTCGCTGAAGCGCGCGGAAAGCCGATCGCATGAGCTCCGAATTCATCACCATCTTCATGTTCGCCTCCATGCTCGTGCTGATGGGCACGGGACAGCGCGTCTACGGCGTCATCGGCGCGGTGGGGGCCGCCGCGGCGCTGTGGCTTTGGGGAAATGGGTCTTTCGAGCTTCCCTTCAATGCAGCCTTCCAGGTCCTCAACTGGTATCCGCTGATCACCGTGCCGTTCTTCGTCTTCATGGGCTACATGCTCTCGGAGTCCGGCATCGCCAACAATCTCTACCGGATGTTCCACGTCTGGTTCGGGTCGGTCCGCGGCGGGTTGGCGATCGGCACGATGGGGCTGATGATCGTCATCTCGATGGTGAACGGCCTGTCGGTCGCCGGCATGGCGATCGGTGCGACCGTGGCGCTGCCGGAACTGCTGCGGCGCGGCTACGACAAGGTGATGATCACCGGTGTCATCCAGGGCGGGTCGTCGCTCGGCATCATGGGGCCGCCGAGCGTGGTGCTTATCCTCTACGCGATGATCGCGCGCCAGCCGGTGCTGCAGCTGTGGCTGGCCGGTATCGGCCCGTTCATCCTGATGGCGATCATCTTCACCGCCTACATCTACATCCGCTGCCGCCTGCAGCCGGAACTGGGCCCGGCGCTGCCTCCGGAGGAACGCGCCCAGTTCACGTTGCGAGAAAAGCTCGTGCTGCTGCGCGAAGGGCTGCTGCCGTTCGGCCTGTTCGCCGCCATCATGGGACTGTTCCTGACCGGCACGACCAGTCTTGTCGAGACCTCGATGGTCGGCGCGCTTCTGGCCCTGCTGGCCGCGTGGGCAACGGGACGACTGAGCGCAAAGGTGGTCGAAAAGACGACGCGCAACACGCTGGCGGTCTCGGCGATGTTTCTCTGGATCATCCTGGGTGCCCTGTGCTTCAGCGCCGTCTATGACGGGCTCGGCGCCATCAAGGCAATCGAGAACCTGCTCTTGCACACCTGGGATCTCAGCCCCTGGGGCGTCCTGGGGATGATGCTGTTCTCCTTCATCATCCTCGGCATGTTCCTCGACGACACCGCCATGCTGGTCATCGTCGCGCCGCTCTACATCCCGCTGGTGAAGCTGCTCGGGTTCGATCTGATCTGGTTCGGCATCCTCTACACGATCACCTGCCAGATCGCCTACATCGTGCCGCCCTTCGGCTACAACCTGTTCCTGATGCGGGCGATGGCGCCGCCGGAGATCACCATTGTCGACATCTACAAATCCATCATCCCGTTCTTTCTTCTGATGGTGTTGAGCATGATCATCATCATGGTGTTTCCGGACATCGCGATGTGGTTGCCGGAGGTCTATTCCGGGAAGAGGTAAACGTTCACTGCTTGGGGAGGAACCATGGAGCGAGGCGTGCAACGAGTAGGGGACGGGGAGGGCGCTGACCGCGCTCAGCCCGCCGCCGCAACCGAGTTGATT
Organism: Mycoplana sp. BE70; assembly: GCF_031455855.1. NCBI lineage: Bacteria > Pseudomonadati > Pseudomonadota > Alphaproteobacteria > Hyphomicrobiales > Rhizobiaceae > Mycoplana > Mycoplana sp. BE70. Next base: position 271,107 of record NZ_JAVDTM010000004.1, on the reverse strand, counting down.
CAATTTACTTCGAGGGGGAATTTGAAATGACCGATACCAAAACCATGAACAAGCGCGAATTCCTGCGGAAGTCCGTCCTGACGGGCGCCGGCGCCGTCGGTGCGACCACGCTTGCCGCGCCCTATGTCAAAGCGCAAAGCCCGATCAAGTGGCGGCTCCAGACTTATGCCGGTCCGGCGTTGGCCGACCACGTCGTCAAGCCGGCGATCGATGCCTTCAACAAGGCCGCAAACGGCGAGATGGTCATCGAACTCTATACCGCCGACCAGCTCGTGCCGCAGGGCGAATTGTTCCGCGCCGTGCAGGCCGGCACGCTCGATGCCGCGCAGAGTGACGACGATTCCATGGCCTCGCCGGTCGATGTGTCGGTGTTTGGCGCCTATTTCCCGTTTGCCTCGCGCTACAGCCTCGACGTGCCGGTTCTGTGGAACTGGTACGGCCTGAAGGAGATCTGGGAGGAGGCCTATAACGAGGTTCCCGGCGTGACCTGGCTCAGTGCCGGCGCATGGGACCCTTGCAACTTCGCCACCACCAAGCCGATCCGCAGCCTTGAGGATCTGAAGGGGCTGCGTGTCTACACGTTCCCGACCGGCGGCCAGTTCATTTCGCGCCTCGGCGTCGTCCCGGTGACGCTGCCGTGGGAAGACATCGAAGTGGCACTGCAGACCGGCGAGATCGACGGCATCGCCTGGTGCGGCGCGACCGAGATCTACAGTGTCGGCTGGGCGGAGGTCACCAAGTACTACCTCACCAACAACATCTCCGGCGCCTGGTCAGGCTCGTTCTTCGCCAACACCGAAAAGTGGAATGCGGTTCCCGATCATCTGAAGGAGATCTTCAGGCTGACGATGGACTCCTCGCACTACTATCGCCAGCACTGGTACTGGTGGGGCGAGGCGCATTACCGCACGACCGGCGGCAAGCTGGAGCTCACCACGATCCCCGAGGCCGAGTGGAAGACCGTCGAGGACATGGCGCTTTCCTTCTGGGACGAGATCGCCGCCAAGAGCCCGCGCAACGCCAAGGTGGTGGAGATCCTGAAGAAGTACCAGGACACCATGCGCGGCGCAGGCGCTCCGTACCGCTACGGCTGAGTCGGGCCGGACCGAAAGCTTAAGGCCGGCCGCTTCGGCGGCCGGCTTCCGAGAAGAACGGACCGGGCGATACCGCCCGGTGCGGCACGAAAGCACAACGCCAGGACCGCCCGATGACCGTGACCTATAGCTTTGATGAGTTGAAGAAGGATGTGGCCGAGGGCCGCATCGATACCGTTCTAGTATGTCTCGTCGACATGCAGGGGCGCCTGATGGGCAAGCGCTTCCACGCCCAGTATTTCGTCGATGGTGGCCATGAGGAAACGCACAGCTGCAACTACCTGCTGGCGACCGACATTGAGATGGAAACCGTTCCCGGCTACCGCTCGACGAGCTGGGAGGCGGGCTACGGCGACTATACGATGAAGCCGGACCTTGCGACGCTGTGCAGGCTGCCCTGGCTCGACGGCACGGCGCTCGTACTCTGCGACGTGCTCGACCACCGCACCCACAACGACGTGCCCCACTCGCCGCGCGCGGTTCTGAAGAGGCAGGTGAAACGGCTCGAGGCGCTGGGCTTCAAGCCCTTCATGGCGAGCGAACTCGAATTCTACCTGTTCGACCAGACCTACGACGATGCCCGCGTGGGCGGCTATCGCGATCTCATCCCGGCCGGGGGCTACAACGAGGACTATCACATCTTCCAGACGACCAAGGAGGAGGATGTCATGCGGGCGCTGCGCAACGGCCTGCAGGGCGCCGGCATTCCGGTCGAGAACTCCAAGGGTGAGGCCTCGCCCGGCCAGGAGGAGATCAACGTCCGTTATGCCGAGGCCCTGACGATGGCCGATCGGCATTCGATCATCAAGAACGCCTGCAAGGAAATCGCCTGGCAGCGCGGCAAGTCCGTGACCTTCCTCGCCAAGTGGAACTACAACGCTGCCGGTTCCTCCTCGCATATCCATCAGTCGCTGTGGAGCGCGGACGGCAAGGAGCCGAAATTCTTCGACAGGGACGCCAAGTACGGCATGTCGGACCTGATGCGAATGTATGTGGCGGGCCAGTTGGCCTATGCGAGCGAGATCACCTATTTCCTTGCGCCCTACATCAACTCCTACAAGCGCTTCGTCGCCGGCACCTTCGCGCCCACCAAGGCGATCTGGAGCAAGGACAACCGCACGGCCGGCTATCGCCTGTGCGGTGAGGGCACCAAGGGCATTCGTATCGAGTGCCGCGTCGGCGGTTCGGACCTCAACCCCTATCTTGCCATGGCAGCGCTGCTTGCGGCCGGCATCGCCGGCATCGAGCAGAAGCTGGAACTGGAAGCGCCCTTCGAGGGAGACGCCTATGGCGGCAAGGGCATCCGCGAGGTTCCGAAGACGCTGCGCGAGGCGACCGAATTCATGACGACATCGAAGATGCTGCGCGAGGCCTTCGGCGAGGACGTCGTCGACCACTATACCCGCACAGCCCGCTGGGAGCAGGAGGAGTACGACCGGCGTGTGACGGATTGGGAGGTGGCGCGCGGCTTCGAGCGGGCCTAACAATTCTGTGGCTGACACTCGCTCTGGCCGTTTCCGCAAGCGCGGAGGTCAGGGCGGCTGTCGTTTGCCGGCGGGCCTGAACGAATGTGGGTTCTCCTTGCACAACGCCAGATGATGGCGAATGGTGGCGTCGCAAGATGCCGAGACTGAATTTTTGATGCAACTGACAGGAAGACGATCATGACCGTGATCAAATGCATTTCACCCGTCGACGGTTCGGTCTATGCCGAGCGCCCGGCGATGCCGCTGGAGGCGGCGAAAGAGGTAGTCGCACGCGCGCGCAAGGCGCAGAAGGCCTGGGCGAAGCGGCCGCTGGAAGACCGCGTCCAACTCGTGCTGAAGGGCGTCGCCCGGCTGAACGAGATGAAGGACGACGTCGTCCCGGAACTGGCCTGGCAGATGGGCCGGCCTGTCCGCTACGGTGGCGAATTCAAGGGCTTCAACGAACGCTCGAACTACGTGGCCGAGATCGCCGGCTCGTCACTCGCGCCGATCGTGATCGAGGAAAGCGCCAGCTTCGAGCGCCGCATCGAGCGCGAGCCGCACGGCGTCGTCTTCGTTATCGCGCCGTGGAACTATCCCTACATGACCGCGATCAACACGATCGCTCCAGCGCTGATGGCGGGCAATACCGTCATCATCAAGCACGCGGCGCAGACGCTGCTCGTCGGTGAGCGGATGGTGCGCGCCTTCGTCGAGGCGGGCGTGCCGGGCGATGTCTTCCAGAACATCTTCCTCGACCACGACACGACTTCGGCATTGCTCGCGGCCAAGAGCTTCGACTTCGTCAACTTCACCGGCTCGGTCCAGGGCGGGCGGGCGATCGAGCAGGCGGCCGCCGGTACCTTCACTCCGCTCGGCCTAGAACTCGGCGGCAAGGATCCCGGCTATGTGATGGAGGACGCCGATCTCGACGCCGCCGTCGATACGCTGATGGACGGCGCCACCTACAATTCCGGCCAGTGCTGCTGCGGCATCGAGCGCATCTATGTGCATGAATCGCTCTACGACGCGTTCGTCGAGAAGTCGGTCGCCTGGGTGTCGAACTACAAGCTCGGCAACCCGCTCGACCCGGAAACGACGCTCGGCCCGATGGCGAACAAGCGCTTTGCCGCTGTCGTTCGCGATCAGGTCGCCGATGCTGTTGCGCGCGGCGCGAAGGCGCTGGTCGATCCGAAGCTGTTCCCGCAGGACGACGGCGGCGCCTATCTCGCCCCGCAGGTGCTCGTCAACGTCGACCACTCGATGCCCTTCATGAAGGAAGAAACCTTCGGCCCGGCCGTCGGCATCATGAAGGTCAGAAACGACGCCGAAGCGCTCGAACTGATGAACGACTGCCAGTACGGCCTCACGGTCTCGCTCTGGACGAAGGACGCCGAGCGCGCCGCCCGCCTCGGCCGCGACCTGGAAACCGGCACGGTGTTCATGAACCGCGCCGACTACCTCGATCCGGCGCTCTGCTGGACCGGTGTGAAGGAGACTGGCCGCGGCGGCTCGCTCTCGGTCATCGGCTTCCACAACCTCACCCGCCCGAAGTCCTACCACCTCAGGAAAGCACTCGCATGACCATCACCGCCAACTGGAGCTACCCGACCGCCATCAAGTTCGGGGCAGGGCGCATCAAGGAACTTGCTGATCACTGCAAGGCGGTCGGCATGAAGAAGCCGCTGCTGGTGACCGACCGCGGCCTTGCGCCGATGGCGATCACCCAGAACGCCCTCGACATCCTGGCGTCCGCCGGGCTCGGGCGGGCGATCTTCGCCGACGTCGATCCGAACCCGAACGACAAGAACCTCGAAGCCGGCGTGAAGGCATTCAAGGACGGCGGTCATGACGGGGTCGTCGCCTTCGGCGGCGGTTCGGGTCTCGACCTCGGCAAGGCGGTCGCCTTCATGGCCGGGCAGACCCGCCCCGTCTGGGACTTCGAGGACATCGGCGACTGGTGGACCCGTGCCAACTCCGACGGGATCGCCCCGATCGTCGCCGTGCCGACGACGGCCGGCACTGGCTCGGAAGTCGGCCGTGCCTCGGTCATCACCAATTCCGAGACGCACACCAAGAAGGTGATCTTCCATCCAAAGTTCCTGCCGTCGGTGACGATCTGCGATCCGGAACTGACGGTCGGCATGCCGAAGGTGATTACCGCCGGTACCGGCATGGATGCCTTCGCCCACTGCCTGGAGGCCTACTGCTCGCCGTTCTACCATCCGATGAGCCAGGGGATCGCGTTGGAAGGCATGCGGCTGGTCAAGGAGTTCCTGCCGCGCGCCTACAAGGATGGAACCGACATCGAGGCCCGCGCCAACATGATGTCGGGCGCCGCTATGGGCGCCGTCGCCTTCCAGAAGGGCCTCGGCGCAATCCACTCGCTGTCGCATCCCGTAGGCGCCCTCTACAACACCCACCATGGCATGACCAATGCGGTGGTGATGCCGCCGGTGCTGCGCTTCAATCGTCCGGCCATCGAAGGCAGGATCGCAGCCGCCGCCGCCTATCTTGGCATCGCCGGCGGTTTCGATGGTTTTTACGAGTACGTGCTTTCGCTTCGCTCCGAACTCGGCGTGCCGGACAAGCTGTCGGCACTCGGCGTCGGGACGGACCGGATTGACGAAATGAGCGAAATGGCGATCGTCGATCCAACCGCGGGCGGCAACCCGGTCGAACTGACGCTCGACGCGGCGAAAAGGCTCTTTGCCGAGTGCATCTGAGCCAGGCGTCTGGATCATGGAGCCCGGCATCGCGATGCCGGGCTTTTTTGTAAGCAAGTGCCCGACCATGTGCACATGCTGAGATCGATCCCGCCGAAACTCGGGTCAGAATTTCGGATCGTCAGGCGCTCGCGGGGGGCGCGATTGCGACGCAACGCGCAACAGCCTGCGGAATTTCGGGCATTCCATGTGGTTTTCCGCCGGGCACTCAGCCGCATGGCGAAGCGCGTTTCTGAGCGTAGCCAGCTTGCGTATCTGAAGATCGAGCTTGTCGGCACGGGCGCGTAGGGCTGTGCGCGGCAGATCGAGAACTCCATCCTTGCCGAACATATTCTTCATCTCGCCGAGGCTGAACCCTGCGGTCTTGCCAAGCGATATCAAGGCAAGCTGGGTCAGCGTCTCGCTCCCGAATTGGCGCCGCAGCCCGTGCCGTGCCTGCGATTCGATCAGTCCGACCTCTTCGTAGTAGCGCAGCGTTGAGGGCGGTACGCCGCTGCGTTCCGACAGCACGCCGATATCGAGAAGTTTCATCCTTGACCTCAAGTCGACTTGAAGTGGCACTGTAGCTGGGACTCGATAAAGCGACAAGAGGACGTCCCATGAATGCCACGATCCGAACCAAGTCAAAACCATCCGTGCTCGCAGCACTTGCAGGGGCGATGCTGCTTGCCTCGCTCGGCGTCAGCATCGCCACGGTGGCGCTTCCAACGCTGACGAGAGAATTCTCCGCGCCGCTCGCGACCGTGCAGTGGATCGTCCTCGCCTATCTCATCGCGGTGACCGTGACGATCGTGCTGGCGGGGCGGCTTGGAGACCTGTTCGGGCAACGCCGCGTGCTGATCGCCGGGCTGGCCCTGTTTGCAGTCGCCTCCGTTCTGTGCGCTGCAGCCCCCACGCTTGGACTGCTGATTGCAGGCCGCGCGATGCAGGGCATTGGCGGTGCCATCCTGATGGCGCTACCGCTTTCGCTCATTCGCGAAACGATCTCAAGGGAACGCACCGGCTCGGCGATGGGGCTGCTTGGCACGATGTCGGCGATCGGAACCGCCCTCGGCCCTTCCCTTGGAGGCGTACTGATCGCCAGCTCCGGCTGGCGAGCGGCCTTCGTTGCGCTGGCCGGCGCCGGCTTTTTGGTGCTCGGCATTGCGTTGCGGGCTATCCCGCCGACACCTGTTCCAGTGCGCCATGTGGATGGACGGATGGACTGGCCCGGCGCCGCCTTGCTCGCAGTAACCTTGATCCTTTATGGGCTCGCCACCGCCGGCGGAACCGCAGCAGTGATCCCAGGCGCCGGTATGCTCTTGCCCGCCGCAATCCTCGGGCTCGCGCTCTTCGTTTTCGTCGAGATCCGCTCGGCTTCACCGCTGGTGCCCGTCTCGGTCCTGCTTGAACGAGCAACCGGGTCGGCGCTTGCGATGAACATTCTGGTCAGCACCGTCATGATGGCGACATTGGTGGTGGGCCCGTTCTTTCTGTCTTTCAGTCTCGGCTTGAATGAGGCCGTAGTCGGCCTCGTCATGGCGATCGGGCCTGTGACGGCAGCGTTGTCTGGTGTTCTGGCGGGACGCGTCACGGATCGGTTCGGCGCACGCTCCGTCCTGGCTGCCGGCCTCGTGGAGATGACCGTCGGCCTCGTCTGCCTGGCTGTCCTGCCGAGGCTCCTGGGTGTCGCGGGATTTGCGGCCGCCCTGATCGTCCTGACCCCAGGCTTTCAGTTGTTCCTGACGGCGAACAACACCGCCGTGATGGTCGCGGTACGGGACGACCAGCGCGGCCTGCTGTCCGGATTGCTGGGTCTGTCGCGAAACCTGGGCTTTATGACGGGGGCCTCGGTGATGGCCACATTGTTCGCGGCCGCGGTCGGGTCAAGCGACATCGTCGCGACGGCTCCGGACGTCATCGCAAACGCGTTCACGACGACGTTCCTGTCCGCCTCCGGCTTGACCTTGCTGGCGCTGATCGTTGCAATCGTCGGTCAGCCGGCGGCCGCGGAGGCCTAAAGCGTGTCGCGATCTTTCAGATTCGCGGCCACGCTTTAGATCCTTGTTTTATTGCGTGTCTTTGTCCCGAAACTGGTTCCCACTTTCGGGACACATACTTTAGCACGCCATTGGCCGGCCGCCCCAACTCACCCCGTCACGCCGCCCGGACATAGCCCTGGGCGGACGCTGCCGCCGCGCGCCCGCTCGTGCGGAAGCTGCTGAGCTGGGCCGCGATCGAGGCGGCTTCCTGCGTCAGCGCCTGGCTTGCGGCATTGGCCTGCTCGACCATGGAGGCGTTCTGCTGCGTGATCTGGTCCATTGCATTGATCGCCTGATTGACGGCCTGCAGGCCGGTCGCCTGCTCGGCCGTGCTCGCCCGGATCGCCGAGAAGACCGAACTCACCTCGACCACCTGGCTGACGATCTGCCGCAGCGTGTCGGCGACCTCGTTGACTGATCGCACGCCGTCTTCGACCTGGCCGTGCGACTTGGCAATGAGCCCCTGGATATCCTTCGCGGCATCGGCGCAACGCTGCGCCAGCGCGCGAACTTCGGAGGCAACGACAGCAAAGCCCCGGCCAGCTTCGCCCGCGCGGGCGGCCTCGATCCCGGCATTCAGCGCCAGCAGGTTGGTCTGGAAGGCGATTTCATCGATGACTTCGATGATGCTGGCGATGCTCGCCGAGGACTGCTGGATTTCCTGCATGGCGGTGATGGCCTGCTCGACCACCTCACCGCTGCGCTCGGCATTGCCGCGGGCGGCGGAAACGAGAGCATTTGCATCGTCCGCGCTCTTTGCGGTCTGGCGCACGGTGGTCGTGACCTCTTCGACTGCGGCCGCAGTCTCTTCGAGGTTGGCAGCCTGGCGCTCCGTGCGCTTTGCAAGATCGTCCGATGCCGCGGCGATCTCCTGGACGCTGATGTGAATCGAACCGGCACCGGCGTTGATGTTGCCGATCGCCTGAGAGAGAGCGACGGCCGCCTGGTTGAAGTCGTCCCGAAGCGTCTCGTAGGCTTCCGGCAACGCGCCTTCGATCCGTGCTGTGAGATCTCCGGCTGCGATGCGCTTCAATGCGGCACCGAAACTGTCGCTGACGATCTTGCGTTCCTCGGCAACAACCTGGGCCTGCACTTCCTTCTGCTTCGCCACATCGGACGCATCCATATAGACGGAGATCGACAGATCCATGTCGAGGAAGACAGCCTTGATCAGGCTGGACAGCTTTGCCGCCGCCGCCTCGGGCGAAACGTCCGAGCGGGAGAAGAAACCGGATTTCGGCCACATCTCCTTCAGCGCCGCGGTCAGCAGATGCTCGACGACCAGTGCGTAGCCGCCGACATACCAGCGGGGTTCCAGGCCGATGCGGGCATGGACCTTGCCGATCGTGAGCACCTTGTTCGCATAGTCCGAATTGAAATCGCCGTTGGCGATGTTACCCCAGTGGCCGAGCTGGGCTCCTTTGGCATGCGCGATGTGGCTATCGCTGGAGAACAGATGGCTGATTTCGGGGCTCTTGCGCACGACAGCGTAGAACCGGTCGAGCGCTGGGCCCAGCTCCTTTTCCAGGAATGGCTTGAGGGTGCGCAGTTCTTTGCGGGCGCTCGCGTCGAGGCCCAGATAGTCCAGACGCCGCTCGAGATCGTGGTTGTTGCTGGAAACGGAGGTAGCTGCGCTCATAGGGTATTTCCATGCCATTCGGTGTTTCGGAACGAAGCCCATTTTCGGAAACACCGCCCGCTCCGGCGGGAGCGATGAGCGGCCTTCGCGCCGTTCATGGCACAGCTCGGAGAAACAATCCCCGGCCTGAAATTGGCTTTCGTCACCACCAGTAAACCGGGTTGGTAAACGCTTGGTTATGGGAAGCGATGCAATCTGTATTTAAGAAAATGCAGTTATGCCGCGCTAAAGTTGCGCTTTGTCATTTCCATCGGCCATCGCGGCAAAACCTCCGCCGGGGTTCTTCCCCGAGCGGAGGCTATAATCCTGCGGACGAAGCTGCGGTCTTGATTTTCAGCAAATACTCACGCGGCGCGCGTGAGGCGGTGGACGAGCCGGGAACTCGTGCGCCGTGCAGGAACGCGACGGAGGACCTCTTCTGCCAGAAGACGCGCATTCTCACGTGCCTTGTCGAGGTTGGAGACCCGCAGCGGATCCATGGTCCGCAGCGTGCCGCCACAGTCGAAGATGTCACGGAAGGCGGCGCGCTCGGCGATGGTCGTGTCGAGAACGGCCACGCCGCGTTCGGTGAGAAGCTGCTTGATCGCCACCATGGCCCGGGTGGTGACGACGGCGCTCATGCGGGTCAGGACGACGGAGTGGTCAATGCGCACCCCGGCCCGCTGGTCCAACTGCTGCAAAAGTTCAAGGATCTGCGCGCCACCATGCGCGTCCATCGCGCACCCCTGAATTGGAATCATGACATGGTCGGACAGACCGATCGCGGTCGCGACCAGCGCGTCGCGCGCGCCGGCGAGGTCGACGATGAAATAGTCCGTGTTGTCGCGGTTCTCGCGGATATGTGTCTGCAGCGACCCCATGGAGACTTCCGAAATCACATTGAGGTTGCGCTGCCTGCCCGACAGTTCGTGCCAACGAGTGATCCAGCGCTGCGGATCGGCGTCGAGAATGGTGACGCGGTGGCCCTGCGCGGCCAGTTCGGTGGCGAGGATGAGCGCTGCGGTGGTCTTTCCTGCTCCACCCTTGGCGTTGGCAAATGTGATTACCGGCATTTCGAATTCCTTATGTCCGTAACACGAGCCCCCATCGCCCTTTCACGGACGCGAAGCGGGATGGCGCCCGGTTAACCAATCCTTTCAGAAGATGGTTAATGAATTGCAAAGATGCGTTCGCAGCTTGGCGGGAGAGATAGACCGAAGACGCAGCTGGCGATCAGAGCGCAAGTCATGGCCTCCACCAGAGGTGGATGTCCGAAACGCGGCGCTTGAACCGCTTGGAGCGGTTTTTCAAGCCATAGCCAACCTTTGAGACGAAGGATTCCACGCGCCCAAAAGTATCGCCGCTTGCGGACATACTTGTTGGCCACGAGCGAGCGAATGCGACAGGCGGTCCTCAGATCGGGGGGGCCGCCATGTCGGTGACGCTTGCGTGGGATTTGAAAAGGAGCCAACCCAAATCGGGCCGGCGTAACTCGGTCCGCCGGCGGGGATCAGTCGACGAATTCGACGGTGACGCCCTGCGAGGTCATCTTCGCCAGTTCGGTTGCATCCCAGTTCGTCAAACGGATGCAACCGTGGCTCTGGGTCTTGCCGATCTTGGAGGGCTCGGGCGTGCCGTGAATGCCGTAGGTCGGCTTGGAGAGTGCAATCCAGATCGTTCCGACGGGGCCGTTCGGACCCGGCTGCAGGGTCAGGACCTTGTTGTTCTCGCCCTGCTGGAAGTTGATCTTCGGATTGTAGGTGTAGTTCGGATTGAAAGCGATGCGTTCCACCGTCACCGTGCCGGACGGGGAGGGGGTGTCGGCCGAGCCGATGCTGGCCGGATAGGCGGCGATCAGCGCGCCCGTCTCATCGTAGGCGAGCAACTGCTTGCGTGCCTTGTCGGCGAGGATCTTCGCGACCTTCGCCTTCTTCGGCTGGCCGACATTGATCACCTTCACGAGCGTGCCGGGTATGGTGAAGTCGACGCCGGGGTTCATTTCCTTCAGATAGGCTTCGTCCATGTGGAAACGCTCTGCGAGCATCTCCACGGTCGAGGTGTAGGACAGCGCCGGTAGCGCAGCCTTGTGGGCGTAGTCCTCCGGGATCGACGCGACGTAGGGGCCGGCCGCATCCGCGGCGGTAATCTCGTAGGTCGTGAACGGCATGCCGCCGTTCAGATGAAGCTGCTCAAGGATCCAGTCCGTATCGTTTGGATCCAATGTCTGGCCAGTCGCCAGCTGCCAGGCTTCGATCGCCTTGGTGACGTTGGAGCCCTTCCTGCCGTCGATGACGCCGGGTGAGAAACCCTCGCGGTCAAGGAATACCTGCAGTGCGGTCACTTCCGCGGAGGTCTTCTTGCCGATCGGCGTGGCAGTCGGGAAGCGCGGGCCCGGGACCATCTCGGAGTTCATCGAACCGTCCGGGAGGGACGCCATGTCTTCGCCGCCCCAGCTGTCCGGCAGTTGTTCGCTGTCGGAATAACCATCGCCCGGCAACGGCGCGGGCAATTCTGCGCGATCGACCGCACCCGGCTCCCGGCTGCGGAAATCCGGAACCGAGCCGGTCGTCAGATCGTCGCCATATTCGTCCGGAGCAGGCGGGAAATAATCGCGTGATGTTTCCGGATAACCCTCCACCGGCCGATAGCGGTCACGGCGATAGTCGCGTGTGCCGTAGCGCGCGAAATAGCGCTCGGCTGGCATGACCGTGGCGATGAGGTTGCCCCAGGAATCGATGTAGACCTGCCGGCCCTGGCGGTCACGCGCCGCGCGCACGCTGCCATCGGCGGGAATGTAGTCCAGGAGATCGCCCTCCGGCGTCACAAGCACTGCCCGTTCGCGCCGCAGGCCATAGACATCCTGCGCGGCGGCGGGCACCGCAACGAGAAGCGTCGCTAGAGTGATCAGGGAAATGCTTGTTTTGAAAACGGAATTCACGGAATCTACCTGTGGTCAAAGCTGTTCCCGGGACGTGGCACCGAATTTCGACGTTAATATGGAAAAGGTGAAACGAGGGTTAATCGACTACTAACAATCGTATCACGTAACCGTGCCGACGTCCGATTCCGGTGAAAAAGGCGTTGGGGGCAGAAATACAACGTCGCCCAGTTATACCGGGTTCCCTGGGAGAGAATGACGTGGCTGCGTGGGCGCTGCTCCCCAAGAGAGAATCAGCGGCAACGTGTTCGCGGACACTGCGGAGCGGTCGGTAATTAGGCGCAGCCGCCGGATAAGCCGTGCAAACGATCCGAACGTCAGGACGTCGCAACCCGCACCTTGTGACGCTCGCCGATCTCGACCAGTTCGGATGGCGCAGGCGCACTATAGACGTCGTGGCCGGTGAACGTGTCCGGATAGAAACGGGAGCCGGCCGGCGGTGACGGCGCGACGTCCTCGAGTGGCATTTCGTCGGCCACTTCCATGAAGGGGTCGGGAATCGCACTGATCAGGCGGCGGGTATAGGGGTGCGTCGGGTTGGTGAAAATCCTGTCCCACAATCCAAGCTCGACGATCTGCCCGAAGAACATCACGCCGACGCGATCGCTCATGTGCTCCACCACGCTGAGATCATGGCTGATCATGATGTAGGAAAGCGACAGCTCTTCCTTCAACTCCAACAGCAGATTGATGATCTGGGCGCGGATCGAGACGTCGAGCGCGGACACGGGCTCATCGAGCACGATGATCTTCGGATTGAGCACAAGCGCGCGGGCAATGCCGATGCGCTGGCGCTGACCGCCGGAAAATTCGTGCGGCAAACGCTTCGCCTGTTCCGGCTTAAGCCCGACGTGGCGCAGGATTTCCTCGATGCGTCCGTCAAGCTCACTCCTGTTTGTCACTCCGTGCAATTTCAGCGGAGCGGCGAGCGACGTGTAGATCGTCTGCCGTGGGTTGAGCGAGGCATAGGGGTCCTGGAACACCATCTGCGCCATGCGGGCGCGCTCCAGCCGCGACGGCGGGTTCCTGCCGGTGATCTCCTGGCCTTCGAAATAGATGGCGCCGGTCGTCGGTTTCTGCAGGCCGACGATGGAGAGGGCAAGCGTCGACTTCCCGCACCCGGATTCACCGACAATCGACAGGCACTCGCCTTTCTTCAGCGTCAGATTGAGGTTGTTCACCGCGTGCAGCACCTGCCGGCCACCGAAAAGACCGTTGCTTGCCGGAAAGTGGACGCTGAGGTTGTCGATGCGCAGAAGCGGTTCGGCGGAACTATTCATGGTGATGGCACCTGACAAAACCGTGGTGATCCAAGGGCGTCTGGTCGGGCTTCTGCGCGACGCAGATTTCGCTGGCGCGACCGCAGCGCGGCTCGAAACGGCAGCCGACCGGGAACGCCGTGATCGGCGGCACGATACCCTCGATCTCTTGGAGGCGCTTGCGTTCGTGCAGTTCGCGGGTGCCGAGGCGGGGCAGGGAGTTGAGCAGGCCCTTGGTGTAGGGGTGGCGCGGTTGCCGGAAGATGTCCGAGACGGGGCGCTCCTCGACGAGGTTGCCGGCATACATGATGCCGACCCGCTGGCACATCTTGGCGATGACACCCAGGTCATGGCTGATCATCAGAACCGCAGTGCCACGGGCAGTGCAAAGCTCCTGGATCAATTTGAGGATTTCCGCCTGGACCGTCACGTCGAGCGCCGTCGTGGGCTCGTCGGCGATCAGAAGGTCTGGATCGCAGGCGAGCGCAATCGCGATCATCACGCGCTGGCGCATGCCGCCGGATAGCTGATGCGGATAGGCCTTCGCACGCTTGTCCGGTGCCGGTACGTGGACGCTGGCAAGAGCCTCCACCGCCTTCTTGTCGGCCTCCGCCCAGGTGGCACCCTGATGCAGCACAAACATTTCGGCGATCTGCCGGCCGACCGGGGACAGCGGGTTCAGCGCCGTCATCGGCTCCTGGAAGATCATCGCGATGCGGCTGCCGCGCAGCCGGCGCATGGCGCGCTTTGGCAAGGTGCGCAGGTCCTGGCCGTCGAACCGGATGACGCCGCTGGAGACGGCCAGTGGCGCCTTCAAAAGGCCTATCATCGACAGCGCGGTGATGCTCTTGCCGCAGCCGCTTTCGCCGACCAGGCCGAAGGTCTCGCCGCGCCCGATCGAAAAGGAGACGTTTTCCACGACGTTCAGCCGCCGTCTTCCGGCCAGCATGTCGATGTTGAGGTCGCTGACCTCAAGAAGCGGGGTACTGGTCATGCGCGACGCGTCCTCATGTGGGGATCAAGGATGTCGCGAAGGCCGTCGCCGAGCAAGTTGAGCCCGAGCACGGTCACGAAGATCGCTATGCCCGGAAAGATCGCCGCCCATGGCGCCAGAACGATCAGATTGCGCGCATCGGTCAGCATGCCGCCCCAGCTCGGCAACGGCGGGCGAATGCCGAGGCCCAGATAGGAGAGCGCTGCTTCCGCGAGGATGGCGTCGCCCATGCCGAGCGTGCCAATGACGAGAATCGGCCCGATCATGTTCGGCACGATCTGCGTCACCATGAGGCGCACGTCGCTGTAGCCGAGCGTCTTGGCCGCCTGCACGTAGCCCTGCTTCTTCAAGGACAGCGCCGAACTGCGGGCGATGCGGCAGGTCCACGACCAGTTGGTCAGGCCGAGTGCGATCAACAGGCTGCCAAGCCCAGGTCCCAGGATGGCCATGATCGCAAGTGCGAAGATCAGCGACGGAATCGCCAACATCAGGTTGGTGAGGCCGGAGACGAAATCGTCCCACCAGCCGCCGAAATAGCCGGCCGAGACGCCGAGTGCCAGGCCGATCGTGGTGTTGATCAGCTGGGAGCCGATGCCGACGGTGAGCGAGACACGGGCGCCATGGAGGACGCGGCTAAAAATGTCGCGGCCCTGCGCGTCCGTTCCGAACCAGAAGGTTGCATCGGGTGGCAGTTCTGCGTTCATCAGATCGGCGTCGGCAATCGGATCGAATTGGGCCAGCCAAGGCGCAAAGATCGCGGCGGTGATGATGATCAGACAGAGCAGTGCCCCTATGGCGAGATTGAAGCGCAATCGCATGTTTCTACTCGTGGCTGATGCGGGGATCGATGATGGCGTAGAGGATGTCGACCGCCGTGTTGATGAAGAGGAACCACAGGACGATCACCAGGATGCACCCCTGGACGACCGGGATGTCGCGCAAGGCGACGCTGTCGATCAGAAGCGACCCCATGCCCGGCCAGGAAAACAGCTTCTCGATCACCACCGCCTGACCCATCATCGAGCCGAACTGCAGGCCGATTGTGGTGATGATCAGCACCAGGGCATTGCGCAAGACATGCCCTTGGACAAGGCGGAAACTGCTCACGCCCTTGGAGCGGGCGGTGCGTACATAGTCGGCGCTCATCACCTCGAGAACGGCAGCGCGGGTGGTGCGGGCGAGAAGCGCCAGCGGGGCGACGCCGAGCGTCAGCGCCGGCAGGATCAGGTTGCGCAGGCCGCCGTCGCCATAGCCGAAACTCGGCAGCCAGCCGAGCGTCAGCGCGAACAGATACATGAAGAGAAGGCCCAGCCAGAACTGCGGCAGCGACAGTCCGGAAATCGCGCTGATCATGGTCAGGCTGTCGAACAGGCTGCCAGGCCTCAGGGCAGCGATGAAACCGAGCGGTACGCCGACGACAACCGCCACCAGCATGGCTGCGAAGGCCAGTTTCAGGGTCGCCCACATGCGTTCGTTAATCATCGTAATGACCGGCTGGCGGGTGCGGAAGGACGTGTCGAGATCGAACTGCGCCAGCTTCCAGATATACTTGCCGAACCGGACATGGACCGGTTGGTCGAGACCGAATTCCTGGTTCATCTTTTCGACCAGCTTGGGGTCGTTGGCGCCGCGGCCATCGGCAATCATGCTGGAGGCGATGCTGCCGGGCACGACACTGAAGATCACAAAGATCAGCAGAGATACCGCGACGATGGTCGGGATCATCTGCAGAAGGCGGCGCAGGGCGAAACGTAGCACCGGGGATTCTCCTCCGCCTGCGATGCAGCAGGGCGGCTGTCCGGCGAGCCGGAAAGCCCTGTCCTTGCATCGGGGGGTTTCATGGACACCGATAGCGGTGCCTGGACCGGTTGCGCTCCGGAGGAATCACGACGGTGCAGGCACCGGATGCCGGAGCGCATTGCACCGGCATCCGATTTATCAGCCTTGCTTACCGGGCCGGTACGGTGTCGTCGACCCAGAGCTGTTCATAAGCCTGGATCGCCATTTCCTGCGAGTTGGGCTGCACGCCATGCAGCCACGGCTGATAGGCCATGACCGCCTTGTTGTAGTTGAAGAACCACACAGGCGCTTCTTCCTGCAGCAGATTGTTGGCCTGGCGCAGCAGGTCGTTCTTTTCGTCTTCAGTCTTGGCGCTGGTCGCCGCTTCGAACAGCTTGTCGAAGTCGGCGTTGTTGAACTTCTCATAGTTGCACGAGGACTGCGGCGTCTTGGAGTAGAAGCAGCGCAGCGCCGTCAGCGAGTCCGGCCCGCTCTCCGACGACCACATGAAGGCCTGGAAATCGCCGCCCGGCACCGCCTCGGAAAGAACCGAACTCTCCACCGGCTTGGCCTTGACCTTGATACCGACCTTTTCGAGCATCGGAATGATCGCCTCGACAATGGTCAGGCCCCAGCTTTCGTTCTGGGTGGCGGTCAGCTCGAACTCGAAGCCATCGGCATAGCCGGCTTCTGCCAGCAGTGCCTTGGCCTTTTCCGGGTCATAGGGGTAAGGCTTGGCGTCCTTGTCATAGGCGGGCGACGATGTCGGCAGCCAGCCGGAGGCGCGATAAGCCTTTTCCTTCGCCAAACGCTTGATGATCAGGTCGGAATCGATCGCATAGTTGATCGCCTGGCGCACGCGCTTGTCCTGGAACGGCTTGAAATCGGCGCTCAAGCCGACATAGCGGGTGTAGACTTCCGCGACTTCCATGATGTTCTTCGACAGTTCCGGATCGGCCTTGTAGGCGACATATTGCGCCGGGCCGAGAACCGAGACGTCGACTTCCTTGCTGCGGAACGCCACGTCGCGGGCAGCCGCATCCTCCATGATCATGATATTGACCTTGTCGGCGTGGGGCTTGCCCTTGTCGTAGTACTTGTCGTTCTTTACCACGGTAAGGCGAGATCCCGGCACGTACTCGGAGAATTTGTAGGGGCCGAGGCCGACCGGCTGGGTGAAGTAACCGTCCTTTTCCGCCGCGCCGACGGGGTAGATCGCGGTGTAGTTGGGCATGAACTGGAAGCCCGGGTTGATCGGTGCGGACAGCGTGATTGCCAGCGTGAAATCGTCGATCTTCTTCAGACCGGAAATTTCCTTGGCCTTGCCTTCATTGTATTCGTCGGCGCCCGCGATGACTCTGATGTACTGCGCCGCTGGATAGGGCTTCGCCGGATCCATGATGCGGGTATAGCTGTAGATGATGTCGTCGGCAGTCATCTGCTTGCCGTCGTGGAAGAATGCGTCCTGACGCAGCTTGTAGGTGTAAGTCAGCTTGTCGTCCGACACCGAAACGTCGGTCGCCAGCGACAGCTCAGGTTTGTTCTCGTTGGCGTTCCACTGGTAAAGCGAGCGGTGTATGGCCTTGGCCCAGAACTCGTCCTGAACCTGCGCCGAGGCATGGATGTCCAGCGACGAGAAGCTGGAGCCATAGGGCGCCACGAAGTTGATCGTCCCGCCCGCACGCGGCTCTTCGGCCGAGGCGATCGAAGCGACACCTGAAAGCAAGGCTGTTGCCAGCGCTGCCACCAATGCAATTCTCTTCATGTTTTAGTTCCCTCTCGTTTTAATTGGAATGGTGTCGGTCTTTTATCGTTATCAGTACCTGTCGTTATTGCTGCGCTTCTCTGGCAAACACCACCTCGCCGCCCCGGATGGTGAGGTTGCACTGGGTGTCGTTCAGAATTTCTTCCGGCGTGGCGGTCAGCATATTGCGGGAGAACACCGCGATATCGGCGACCTGTCCGGGGACCAGCTTGCCCTTGACGTTTTCGAGCTTCTGCGAAAACGCGCCGTATTCCGTGTAGACCTGTAGCGCCTCTTCGATCGTCACCTGCTCGCGGGCATCCATCACAGTACCCTTGCCGGTCTTGCGCGTCAGCATGCTGTAGATGTTCGGGAACGGATTGGGGTGGCAGACCGGCGAATCGCTGCCCGTCGCCGGCTTGAACCCCAGCTCTTTCCAGGTTTTCAACGGATAACTGGGAATCGCCCGTTCCTCGCCGAGCACCTTGATGTAGGCGTCGCCGAAATCATAGATGAACACCTGCTGCGGGCAGGGATAGATCCCAGCCTTGACCATGCGCTGGTGCTGGGCATCGGTAGAGAAGCCGCAATGCTCGATGCGGTGGCGCCGATCGGCATCCGGCATCGCCGCCAGCGCCTTCTCGTAAGCGGTGATCAACTGCTCGATGGCCGCGTCGCCGATCGCATGGCAGGCGAGCTGGTAACCTTTGCCATGGGCATCGAGCACCAGGGCCTCGAGTTCCGCGTCGGAAAGGATCTGCACGCCGGTGGTGTTGTCGTCGCCGAGATAGGGCTTTGTCATCCACGCGGTGCGGCCGCCTGCCGAGCCGTCGAGGAAAAGCTTGACCGCCCCGATGGTCAGCATGTCGTCGCCGACGCCGGAAACAAGACCCGCCTCATGGCATTGCGGCACGATGGAAACACCGGGATCGCCAAGCAGCACCAGCCAGGCCCGCACGGGCAGCTTGCCGCGCAGCTTGGCAAGATTGTAGGCCCGGATCTCGTCGAAGCCCGACAGCATGCCGACGGCCGCGTCCATGACGCTGGTGATGCCGTAGGACAGCAGCATGTTGCCGGCGGCGTCGATCGCGTCGATCATCTCTTCGGTCGTCGCCTTCGGTATCGCCGCGCGCACGAGCCCTTGTGCGGTCTCCGCCACCATGCCGGTCAGCACGCCATTCTTCTGCTCGAGCAACCCGCCTTCCGGCACCGTCGTCGCCTCATCTATGCCAGCGAGATTGAATGCAGCCGTGTTGAAGATCGACACGTGGCCGCAGGCGCGTGTCACCATCACCGGGTGTTCCGGCGCGACTGCGTCCAGTTCGGATTTGTGAGGATGGCGACCAACGTCGAGCTTGGTCTGGTCGTAGCCCCGCGCCCGGATCCAGGTGCCCGGCGGCGTCTGTGCCGCCTGTTCCTTGATCGCCTGCAACAGGCTGTCGAGCGTCGGCGCGGCTGCCGGCGTCGCATCGATCCAGTTGAGTGTCAGGCCTATGGAGATGAGGTGGAGGTGGGCGTCGTTCAGGCCGGGGGTGGCAAACTGGCCCTGCAGGTCGATGAGTTTTGTGCGTTCGCCCTTCAGCGACAGGACCTCGTCGTTCGAGCCAGCGGCGAGAACCTTGTTCCCCCAGATCGCCAACGCCTCGGTCGTGCCGTCGTCGAGGCCACGCCAGATGACACCGTTATACAGAATCGTGTCTGCCTGAATCTGCGAACTCTCTGCCACGCGCTGAACCCCCTCCCAAGAGCACATTATTTCAGCGAGCCTTCCATCAAAAACAGGGGCAATCAAGTGTTTGCCTATGCAATCTTTTCCGTTTCCTATGCAATTTTTTCATAACGCCGGCGGCCTTACGGGTGCGCCGCCAAAATCGATTCCGCTTCCGTCGAGCGTGCGCTAGCATGCGCGCAAACCGAATCCGGGAGACCCCATGACCCTCGCCTTGACCGCAGAAAACGGCGTGCATAGCTTCGATATCGCACTCGACTCCCAGTCCGCACTCGACCTGCGCGAGGCCATCTTTCGCGGCATCAATCTCGCCCCCGGCTCTGCCATTCCGTCGGATGGCGATCCGCGCATCGATCGGGCGCTGCCGGGGTTCATGTTCACGTGCGGTCCCGACCACATACGCCACCCGGAGGCGGTCGAGGGCGCGGCAGACGGCCGGCGCTATCCGCTGCACGGATCGCTGTCCTCCCACCCGGCCAAGGACATCTTTTTTGAGGAAGATGAGAGCGAGGTCGTTTGCTCGGCGCGCGTGCCGGTCGGCCTTGCCAACGGCGAGACGGCGGAACTGCAGCGACGCTGGCGGGCCGATCGCCAGACCGGCCTGATCATCCTCGAGGACGACGTCACCAATACCGGCACCCGCCCGTGGCCGCCGGTGGCGATGTACCATGTCAATTTCAACACCCGCCTGTTCGACGAGACCACGCGCCTGACCGGGGCGATGCTGGAAGGCGGAAGCCTGCCGTGGCGGTTCGACGAGGGGGACATGCGCATCTTCTGCGTCTCTGCCGCCGAAACCGCGGAGGATGGTTGGGCCGATATCGCGATCGGTCCGATTGCCTCGCTCGGCGGCCGCAGCCTGCACCTGCGCTTCCGCGTCAACACGCTGCCGTATCTGCAGGTGTGGCGGAACCAGTCCGCGGGGTGTCATGTGATGGGGCTGGAGCCGGTGTCGCATCGGTTGGCGGGACGGAGCGAACTCATCGCATCCGGCGAGATGACGGACTTCATGCCCGGCGAGACGGTGGCCTACGGCCTGTCGTTCGAGTTGCGATAATCTCTAACGAGATGGCGTACGGCGCCGATTGACGCCCGGTTCGGGCGCGCCTACATCGAAGCCACACATTTTCACGAAGGGCACGCATCATGGATATCCGCGCGATCAATGACGAATACTCGGTTTCCGGCCAGATCACCGTCGAGGATCTGGACGAGATCAAGGCGCTGGGCTTCAAGTCGATCGTCTGTAATAGGCCGGACCATGAGGCGCCCGACCAGCCGGAGTTCGCGACCATCGCGGCACGGGCAAAGGAACTGGGCATCGACATGGCCCATGTGCCGGTGGGGTCGATGGGGGTGACGGCCGACGCCGTGCGCGACATGGTCGACGCGTTGGACGAACTTCCGCGGCCGATGCTCGGCTATTGCCGCTCCGGCGCCCGCTCGACGAACATCTACGCCCAGACGCAGCATATCCGCGGCTGAGATCGGCAAGACGCGAGAGCAAACACCGCGCGTGCCGAGATGGTCACGCGGCGTTCATACTGGCTGACGTCCCCACTTTGCCCTTTTCCTAGGGCAGCGGCCCGTCATGCCGGACTTGATCCGGCATCTAGCGCGCTCAAGTCTTTGACAAATAATGGCTCTTTCGTGCCACAGACGCGCCGCAGCTAGATCCCGGATCAGGTCCGGGGTGACGAAGCGTGGAGCTTCGCGAGTAGCCTGAATGCCGCACGTCCGATCTGAAGGACATGCGGCATTTTCTTTGGGCGCTTACCGACCGTCCCTGATCTGGGAGAGCGTGCGGGCCGGGGTGATCGCTTCCGGATCGAGCTTGACCTCGATGATCGACGGTTTGCCGCTCGCCCGCGCCCGCAGGAAGGCGGCAGCGAACTCCTCGGTCCTGGTGACCGTTTCACCATGGCCGCCAAACGATATGGCGTATGCCGCAAAATCCGGATTGGTCAGGTCGGTGGCGCTGACGCGGCCCGGGTAGTCCCGTTCCTGGTGCATGCGGATCGTGCCGTAGATGCCGTTGTTGACCACCACGGTGATGATCGGAAGACGATAACGCACGGCTGTCGCGAACTCCTGCCCGTGCATGAGGAAGCAGCCGTCACCGGCAAAGCAGATGACCTCCCGCTGCGGGAACAGCTGCTTGGCGGCCACCGCCGCCGGCAGACCGTAGCCCATCGAGCCCGAGGTCGGCGCCGCTTGCGTGGCAAAGCGCCGGAACCGGTGGAACCGGTGCACCCAGGTGGCGTAGTTGCCGGCACCATTGGTGAAGATCGCATCCGCCGGCACGTTCTCTTCGAGCCAGCTCATGATCGGCCCCATCTGCACGTCACCGGGGCCGGAGGCCGGCGGTGTCGACCAGGCGAGATAGGACGCGTGCATGGCCTTCGTCCGCTCCGCCCAGCGCGGCGGGGAGGCGGGGGCGAGATCGGCGAGGCTGGCGACGAAGTCCGAAGCGCTGGCGCAGATCGCAAGCTCCGGCCGGTAGACGCGCCCGAGTTCGGAGGCATCGGGATGGACATGCACCAGCGTCTGCTTCGGGTAGGGGCTGTCGAGCAGCGTGTAGCCCGAGGACGGCATCTCCGAATAGCGGCCACCGAGCATGAGGACGAGATCCGCCTCGCGGATCTCCTTGCCGAGCGCCGGGTTGACGCCGATGCCGGAGTCGCCCGCATAGTTCGGGTGCAGGTGGTCGAACAGCATCTGCCGGCGGAACGAGCAGGCGACCGGCAGCGCCCAGCGCTCGGCAAAGGCGGCGATGCCGGCGACGCTCTCCTCGTTCCAGCGCGTGCCGCCGAGGACGACGACCGGCCGCTCGGCCTTTTCCAGCAGCGACTGCAACTGGGCGATCTGCTTCGGGCCTGGATGGGCCTCGACCGGCGTATAGGGGATTGCAACCGGCGCCTCGACCGTCTCGGTCAGTATATCCTCCGGCAGGGCCAGCACCACGGGCCCCGGCCGTCCCGAGGTCGCGACTGCGAAGGCGCGGGTGACGAACTCAGGGATGCGCTTCGGATCGTCGATCTCGGCCACCCACTTGGCGACCTCGGTGAAGGCGCGGCGGTACTCGATCTCCTGGAAGGCCTCGCGCTCGCGGGCTTCGCGCTGGACCTGGCCGATGAACAGGATCATCGGGATCGAATCCTGCCTGGCGATGTGCAGGCCGGCAGAGGCGTTGGTGGCGCCGGGGCCGCGCGTGACCATGCAGATGCCGGGCTCGCCGGTCAGCCGGCCCCAGCAGTCGGCCATCATGGCCGCGCCGCCTTCCTGGCGGCAGACGAGCACGTCGATGTCGGTGTCATGCAGGGCATCGAGCACCGCGAGGTAGCTTTCGCCGGGCACGCAGGAGATGCGGCGGACGCCATTGGCGACGAGGGCATCGACGATCAGTTGTCCACCGGTTCTCATGGTTTTTCCCTGTGTGCTCATTGCGGTGTTTGTCATGCGGATTTCCTCCCGGCTTCCAGTTTCTGGAGTTCGGCCAAAATCTCGTCGGTGTGTTCGCCGAGCCGCGGGCTCGGGCGTTCATAGGCAAGCGGCGTTTCGGAAAAGACGATCGGCGTGCGCACGCTCGGGATGCGGTTGCCGTCGCGATCCGGCAGGTCCAGTCGCATTCCACGCGCCTTGATCTGCGGGTCGTCGAAGGTTTCCGCGATCGAGTTGATCGGGCCGGCAGGTACGCCGTTCTCTTCGCATGCGGCCAGAAGATCGGACTTCTTCCAGTTGCGGCTGCGCTCAAGGATCAGCGGACGAAGCTCCGCGCGGAACTTGACGCGCGACTTGTTGGTGGCGAAACGCTCGTCGGAGGCGAGATCGGCCATGCCGAGCAACGCGCAGAACCGCTGGAACTGGCCGTCGTTGCCGACTGCGAGGATCATGTGGCCATCCGCGGTTTCGATCACCTCGTAAGGGGTGATGTTCGGATGGGCGTTGCCCAGGCGGGTGGGAGCGGTGCCGGAAACCAGATAGTTCATGTTCTGGTTCGCCATGACGGCCGACTGCACGTCGAGCAGAGCCATGTCGATCTGCTGGCCCTTGCCCGTCTTCATCACATGGATGAGCGCAGCCTGGATGGCCGTTACCGCGTAGATGCCGGTGAAAATATCGGCAATCGCCACGCCCGCCTTCATCGGCTCGCCATCCGGCGCACCGGTCACCGACATGAAGCCCGACATGCCCTGGACGATGTAGTCGTAGCCGGCACGGGCGGCATAGGGGCCGTCCTGGCCGAATCCGGTGATGGAGCAATAGACGAGTTTCGGATTTTCCGGTGCGAGGCTTTTATAGTCGAGGCCGTATTTCTCAAGCCCGCCGACCTTGAAGTTCTCGATCACGACATCGGCCGTGCGCACCAGCCGGTGGACGATCTCCTGGCCTTCTTTCGTCCGAAAGTCGACGGTGATCGAGCGCTTGTTGCGGTTGGTGGAGTGGTAGTAGGCGGCGGACAGGTTCTCGCCGTCCTTGCCGGTCACGAAGGGAGGCCCCCAGGCGCGGGTGTCGTCGCCGCCTTCGGGATTCTCGACCTTGATCACGTCCGCGCCGAGGTCGGCGAGCATCTGTCCGGCCCAGGGACCGGCGAGCACGCGAGCGAGCTCGATGACCCGGATCCCGGCAAGCGGCAAGTTCTTCTTGTCCATCATATCCTCCATGCCGACACCGTTCGTCGTCAACGGCAATCTATCCTCGGCAATGGGTGCTGGATAACAAAAAGGCGCATCGCGAGATAGCATCAACCGGGCATGGGTTGATGCGCGTCCGGACTTAATCGCGTTGCGGTCGGATCAGACGAGCGGCGGCATCGCGGGAATGGTCGGACGCTTTCGCAACTGGTGCTCGCGCCAGATCACATAGAGACCGGAGCCGATGATGATCGAGATGCCACCCCATTTCAGCGGATCGGGCAGGTGGCCGAACACCCACCAGCCGAGAATGGTGGCGGAAACGATCTCCAGATATTGCAGCGGCGCCAGCACCGAGGCCGGGGCGCTGCGATAGGCATAGGCGCCGAAAATGCCGGAGATGGTGGCGGCGATGCCGGCGCAGATGATGAACAGCGTGGAAATGCCGTGCGGCATGACCGGCGTGAACGCGGTCCAGTCAAAATGGTTGCCGACCAGAAGTGCGATCCCGGCAAAGGCCGCGCCCCAGAGGCCGGTATGCAACTGCATCGACCAGGGGTCCTCGCTCTGCGCTGCCAGCCGCGTGATCAGATAGAACACGGCAAGGCCGAACGCGGACACGACCGGCAGCAATGCGAACAGTCCGACCTCCTGCATGCTTGGCTGGATCACGAGCAGGGCGCCGAGGAAGCCCACCGCACAGGCTGTATAACGCCGCCAGCCGATCGTTTCCTTCAGGAAGATCGCCCCGAGGATCGTCAGGATGATCGGCTCGACGAAGAAAATCGCCAGTGCGTCTGCAATCTCCATCACAGCAAGAGCCATGACGAAACTAATCATCACGGTCGCGGCCATCAGGCCGCGAAGCGCATGCAGGGCCGATTTCTTCCAGGTCAGGTCGAGCAGAGTGCCGCGCCAGAGAACGACCGGGAGAAGCGTCAGCGCCTGGAACATAAAGCGGCAAAGGGTGATGACGGCCGCCGGAACCTCCGCCACTGCGAGCTTGGAGAAGAGATCGATGACCGGTGCTATAAGGACCGAAATGACCATCAGGACGAGTCCCAGCCGCACCTCCTGATGGAGCGTGGAGGGAGAAGTCGATGCATGTACGGTCATTTGGATCTACCGGTTCGGCGTTCAGTCTGCGCAATCCTTTGGCACCAGTTGCAAAAATCCGCAATCGGCATTTCTCGCAGGTCCTGCCGTTCCAGCAGCGTTTCATGGCGCAAACCGCGGTGGACGAGGCAGGTCACGTCGGAAAGCCCCGCCGTTGTCAGCCGGTCCCCGAGCCAGGTGACGGCGCGGCCGAAATCGGTCGCCGGGTCTTCGTTGCCACCCACGAGATGGATCGGCAGTCGGCTCGGCAGGCGCGCGATCGCATCCGTCTTCGCGGCCGCAAACGTCATGGCGAATACGTCGAGCCAGAGCGACACGCTGGCGTCGAAACCGCAGAGCGGGTCGGCGATGTACCTGTCGACTTCCGCTGCATCGTGCGAGAGCCAGTCGAAGTCGGTTCGACGTGGTAAAACTTTCTTCGCCCACGCAGCGAAGGTGAGTTTCGGCAAGATCTCGCTCGGCACGTCCGATCCCTTCAGCATCCGCTCGGCCAGCAGAACGGCTTGCGCAGCGCGACCGGCGAAGCCCGGGTTCAGATTGCAATTCCAGACCGCGAGACCGTCGATCCTTTGCGGGTGCGTTTCTGCAAACAGCAGCGCGAAAAGTCCCCCCATCGAATGTCCGAAGAGGATGATCGGCAATCCCGGATGGGCGGCGACGGCCAGCTCGCGTATCGCGGCCATGTCGTCCAGCGCCAAATGTAGTCCGTGTCGATGGGCGAAGCGGCCAATCGGCGCGTCCGGCGCGGTTGTATCACCGTGCCCGCGATGGTCATGGGCATAGACGTGGAAGCCCTCCGCCGCCAGGCGTTCTGCGAAGGCCTGGTAGCGGCGCGAATGCTCGGCAAGCCCATGGCTGATCAGGACCACGCCCTTGTCGTGACCGCGCGATGGTTCGTGGCGATAGGCGAGCCGTGCGCCCGTCGGGCTTTGCAGATGCCGGGATGTGCAGAACATGTCGCTCCGGGACGTCATGGCGAGACTGGTGATGCTGGCATGAAATTGATTTTCCACCGAAATGCAAATTGCGCTTCGTGCGGGTGCAGGGTTGTCAAAATTTTAAGTTGCAATTTTCCCGCAAATGTTGGTTAATGTTTATGGTTTGTTCTTGTTTGCGGAGGTGTCATGACAAGGCCCGGATCCACATGCATGCAAATGACGGCAATGTTCCTCTTTCTGGCGGTGGCGGCACCAGCGGCCGCGGTGACGCTACAGGGCAAGCCCGAGGACGATGGTGGAAAGTCCAAGACCGCTCATGTTCTGGCACTGACCTGGCAGCCGGGTTTCTGCCTGACGAAGCCGAAGGCTGCAGAATGCGCCCTGCCTCCGAAGGGCGCTGAGGAGGCGACACGCCTGTCGCTGCACGGGTTGTGGCGGGTCAAGAAGAGCTACTGCGGTATCGATGCCGACCTGAAAAAGCTCTACCGCTCCAGCAAATGGACGGATCTGCCCAAGTTGGCACTTTCCGAGACTACGGCGATACGGCTTGCCGCTGCCATGCCCGGTGTCGCCTCCGGGCTCGACCGCCATCAGTGGATGATGAACGGCACCTGCCATGCGGCGACGGCGGAGGACTACTATGCGCGATCCTTGGAGTTGCTGGACACCGTCAACGGCTCCGCGGTGGGCGTGTTTTTCCAAACGAAGGCGGGGAAGGCGGTGACGATCGCCGAGCTCGCTGCCGCCTTTGATGCCGCATTCGGCGCCGGAACGGGCGAGCGGGTGCAACTGCGCTGCCGTACGGTCGGCGACGAGAAGATCGTTACCGGGCTGACCATCGGGCTGAATTCGGGCGAGGGGGAACTCGCCGGGCTCATTCGGGGCGCTTCGGCCACCAAGTCCAGATGCGCCGGCGGACTGCTGGTTCGGGCGGGTGGTGACTGATCAGTTGAGCCGGGCGATGAGGGTGCTGCGCCCGGGCGTGTCTGCTTCCTACGCGACAGGGTGACCGTTGCTGCCCGGTCTCTTGGGCTGCAACGAGACAATTCCCGCTGTCTTGGTGTCGCTGCATTGCCGCTGCCGGGGAATTCGCCTACATAGCGGGCAAATTTTTCTTTGAATGCGGAGCAGGCGCGCAATGGCACGACAGTTCATCTATCACATGGCAGGGCTCAACAAGGCCTACGGCAACAAGAAGGTTCTGGAGAACATCCACCTTTCCTTCTACCCGGACGCGAAGATCGGTATTCTCGGCCCGAACGGCGCCGGTAAGTCGACCGTGCTGCGGATCATGGCCGGTCTCGACACGGAATTTACCGGCGAAGCCTGGGTGGCGGAGGGAGCAACCGTCGGCTACCTGCCGCAGGAGCCGCAGCTCGATCCGGCGAAGAACGTGCTGGAGAACGTGATGGAGGGTGTCGCCGGCAAGAAGGCGATCCTCGACCGCTACAACGAGCTGATGATGAACTATTCGGACGAGACGGCCGAAGAGGGCGCCAAGCTCCAGGACATCATCGACAGCCAGAACCTCTGGGACCTCGAAAGCCAGGTCGAGATGGCGATGGACGCGTTGCGCTGCCCGCCGGGCGATGCCGACGTCGCCAATCTGTCCGGCGGTGAGAAGCGCCGCATCGCGCTCTGCAAGCTGCTGCTGTCGCAGCCTGACCTGCTGCTGCTCGACGAGCCGACCAACCATCTCGACGCCGAGACGATCGCGTGGCTGGAAAAGCACCTGCGCGAATATCCCGGTGCCGTGCTGATGATCACCCACGACCGCTACTTCCTCGACAACGTCACCGGCTGGATCCTCGAGCTCGACCGCGGCCGCGGCATCCCCTACGAGGGCAACTACTCGGCCTACCTCCAGGCCAAGGCCAAGCGCATGCAGCAGGAAGGTCGTGAAGAGGCGACGCGCCAGAAGGCGATCTCCCGCGAACAGGAGTGGATCGCTTCCAGCCCCAAGGCCCGACAGGCGAAGTCGAAGGCCCGTATTCGCGCCTACGACGAGCTGGTCAAGGCGGCGGAGGATCGTCGTCCCGGCGACGCGCAGATCGTGATCCCGGTCGGTGAACGTCTCGGCAACGTCGTGATCGAGGCCGAGAACCTGACCAAGTCGTATGGCGACCGCGTGCTGATCGAGAACCTTACCTTCAAGCTGCCGCCCGGCGGGATCGTCGGCGTCATCGGTCCGAACGGTGCCGGCAAGACGACGCTGTTCCGGATGATCACCGGCCAGGAAGCGCCCGATAGCGGCGAGATTCGCGTCGGTGATACGGTAGACCTCGGCTACGTCGACCAGAGCCGTGATGCGCTCGCTGGCGACAAGACCGTCTGGGAAGAAATCTCCGGCGGCAACGACATCATCAAGCTTGGCAAGCACGAGGTGAATTCGCGCGCCTATTGCGGCGCCTTCAACTTCAAGGGCGGCGACCAGCAGCAGAAGGTCGGCACGCTCTCGGGCGGCCAGCGCAACCGCGTCCACCTCGCCAAGATGCTGAAGGCCGGCGGCAACGTCATCCTGCTCGACGAGCCGACCAACGACCTCGACACCGAAACGCTGGCGGCTCTTGAGGACGCACTCGAAAACTTCGCCGGTTGCGCGGTCATCATCAGCCACGACCGCATGTTCCTCGACCGGCTTGCGACGCACATCCTCGCCTTTGAGGGCGACAGCCATGTGGAATGGTTCGAGGGCAACTTCGAGGACTACGAGCAGGACAAGATCCGCCGCCTCGGCCCGGATTCGGTCAACCCGAAGCGCGTCACCTACAAGCGCCTGACCCGCTGAGGAACAAAGGGCAGGCGACGCGGTCCGCCCAGCGGCCGCTTGCTCTGCGGGGATCTCCACCAAGCCGCCACGCTGGACACAGCGTGGCGGCTTGTCATTACGGGCGCGGTTCGATCGGGCCGCCTCGACGCGGTGCACTCCGGCAACTGGCCGACTGATTGTGCGGCACCGACCGGACGTGGCGACGTCGTATTCGGGCGGCCTCCCTTCGGAGATTGCGCGCCCGGCAGGCAAGCAGTCTGTTTGTGTGATCTGGTAGATCTGCGGACGCACACGGCCCGGCTCCCACGTGCCCGGCCGCATCGCCTTACTTCCAGCTTCGAAGCGAGCCCGGAGATTGCGGCTTGCATTTGCGCAACTCATGACATAAACATATCTTTATGTCTTGATTGGATTGAGGGCGGGAATGGTGAAGCTCGGCTTGGACGACACTGTAGAGGTTTTGAAGACGGCGGGCGAGTCGACCCGCCTGCGCCTCCTGGCCCTTCTCTCCCGCGGCGATCTGACGGTCACCGATCTCACCGATATCCTCGGCCAGTCGCAGCCGCGTATCTCGCGGCATCTGAAGCTTCTCGCCGAGGCGGCGCTGATCGAACGATACCAGGAGGGCGCCTGGGCCTATTTCCGGCTCAGGCACGATGGTGCCGCCGTCTCGCTGGCGCGCCTGCTGCTCGACCGGATCGACGGGAGCGACCCGGTCCTGTCCAGGGATGCGGAACGGCTTGCGGTGCTGAAGAAGGCGCGCGCGGAAAAGGCGCAAGCCTATTTCAGCCGGAACGCCGCCGAATGGGACGAACTGCGTCGCCTTCATGTGAGCGATGCGGAGGTCGAGGCAGCGCTCCTCGGACTGATAGGCGAGCAGCCGGTCGATGCGTTTCTCGACCTTGGCACCGGCACCGGCCGTATCCTGCAGTTGTTCGAGGGGCTTTATCGGCGCGGCGTCGGCGTCGATGCCAGCCGCGATATGCTCGCGGTCGCCCGCGCCAATCTGGACCGCGCCGGCATCACCAAGGCCTCGATCCGGCACGGCGACATCTTCAATCTGCCTTTGGAGCGCGACGAGTTCGACGTGGTGACCATTCATCAGGTCCTTCATTTTCTTGACGAGCCCGACGCGGCGATCGCCGAAGCCGCACGCATGCTCCGGCCCGGCGGACGGCTGGTGATCATCGATCTTGCGCCGCACGAAATAGAGCATTTGCGGGACGAGCACGCCCATCTGCGACTGGGGTTTTCCCACCAGATCGTCGAGGACTGGCTAGAGCAGGCGGGCCTGGCACTCGAAAAGACGATCGATCTCACCCCCGCCGAGGGCGGTCCGCAAGCGCTGACGGTCACGATATGGCTGGCGCGCGACCAGCGACCCGCAGAGGGCGCCGATGGCGCCGAACCGCTGATCGCCATTGGCGGGAGGAGTTGACATGACGATTGGCCAAACCGCGCGCCAACGCCACACCCCCACGCTGTCCTTCGAGTTTTTTCCGCCCAGGACCGAAGAGGCCGAACGCCAGATCTGGGAGACGATCGACGCTTTGACCGCTTATGCACCGAGTTTCGTCTCGGTCACCTACGGGGCCGGCGGATCCACGCGCGCGCCGACGCTCGCCACCGTGGCGCGCATCATCAGCGACACGCCGCTTTCGGCGGCGGCGCACCTGACCTGCGTCGGCGCGACGAAGGAGGAGGTGCATTCCGTCATTGACGAGTTCCAGGCGGTTGGCGTCCGCCATTTCGTGGCCTTGCGCGGCGACCCGGCCAGCGGCATCGGTGCCGCCTACCAGCCCCATCCGGGAGGCTATGCCAACGCCGCCGAACTGGCCGCTGGACTGCGCGCGATCGGCGATTTCGAGGTGTCGGTCTCTGCCTATCCGGAAAAACACCCCGAAAGCTTCGACGTGGCGGCTGACATCGATATGCTGAAGCGCAAGGTCGATGCGGGTGCGACCCGGGCACTGACGCAGTTCTTCTTCGACAACATCCACTACGAGCGCTACCTTGAGCGGGTCCGTGCTGCCGGGATTCGCATCCCGATCGTGCCGGGCATCCTGCCCGTCCACAATCTGGCCCAGGTGCAGAAGTTTGCGGGGCTATGCGGCGCAACGGTTCCGCAATGGCTTGCCGATCGTCTCGCTCCGCTGGACGGCCAGCCCGAAGAGCGTGCCAGGGTTGCCGCGGACCTGGCGGCCCGTCAGGTCGAGGGGCTGATCGCGCTCGGCGTCGACGAATTCCATTTCTATACGATGAACCGGTCGACGCTCGTGTCGTCGGTGCTTGACCAGGTCGGGTTCGAACGGCGGGAAAATACGGTGCGAACGTCGGCGGCAGGCGCTGCTGCGTGAGCGGCAGAACGGCGCGGCCGCATTCCGATGCGGCTTCCATGCCCGTGTTGCTCGGCAGGCCACGTAAAAAACGCATGACCTTGCGGGGTCATGCGTTTCGTGAAGTAATCAGGAATAACTTCTCTGCGTTTTTGTCCTTTGGACGACGCTGTCGCTCAGATGAAAATCATGCCGGCGACGAAGAGGAACGCTGCACTGATCATCAGAACATTCAAGGAATGTGTGAGTCCCATGGCTTACCTCCTTGCGTTGCGTGGCCATAATAAGGCGTAAAAATCCCGCTTGAAAAGTTGTTTATGTGTTGCGCTGCGGCATCATAGCGCTCGCCACAATTTCTCCACAGGCCTAAATGGTTGTTCTTTCATCTGAATTTCCGATTACGGAAAGTTCACAAAAGTTTCGCGAACGTTAACGTGCGTGAGGTGTTTTCAGGCCGCTTTGGGCGAATCGTCCGGCACAATGATGCTTTCCATCCAGCGATGCTGCGCGAGAAGGAGCTTATCTTGCGCTCCACGCCATGCGTCACATTCGAGTTTTGGCGATATGCGCTAAACGCGCGAAGGGCGGAGGTGCTTCAAGACCCGGCCGTCGAGGATGACGAGACCCAAAAGCACCAGAACGATGCCGGTCGCGCCCGAGGGCGACAGTTGTTCGCCGAGAAAGAGCATTCCGGCGACGATTGCGCTCGGCGGAACGAGCAGGGTGACGAGCGATGTATTGGTGGCACCGGCGGCCGCCATGATCCTGAAAAAGAGAATGTAGGCATAGGCGGTGGAAACGAGCGCCAGGGCCAGGACACACAGCACGACGTTCATCGGCGGCATCGGCAGGGTCCAGGGGTGATCGACAAGGAGGGCCAACGGCAGGAGAACGGCGGTGGCCGCGGTCAACTGACCGGCCGCAGTCACAGGTGCGGCGACGCCGCGGAACCGCTTGCCGTAGGTTGCGGCGAGGCCATAGGACATCGCGGCCGCCAGCGGCAGCAGCAGCGCCCACAGCGGCGGCCCCGAGGTCTCGCCGGTGAAGGGGGCAATGGCGCGCGGACCGACCAAAATGGCCGTCCCGACAAGCCCGACCAGGCAGCCCATGACCTTGGCGGGCGTCATCTTCTCGTCGGCGGTCAACCGGTTGGCGATGAGAATGGTGAAGATCGGCGTCGTTGCGTTCAGGATCGCCGCAAGCCCCGCGCCGATCTGGGTCTGGCCGGTGAAAATGAAGATGTGCGGGATGACATTGTTGATCAGTCCCATGACGAGGAATTCGCGCCACCGCTGCCGCAGGGCCGGATACAGGCCGAAGCGCCCGGCAAGATAGAGATGGATCGCAAGTGCCGCGATGCCGATCCGCAAGAGCACGAGCGTGATCGGCGGTATGTGCTGGACGGCGACGCGGGCGAAGAAGAACGAGCCACCCCAGATCAGGCCCAGCAGGAACAGCATGGCCCAGGTTTTAGGCGTCATCGTATAGCCCGGATTGAGGCTTGCGTGCTGGTTCATGATGCCGTCACCTTCTGCTGCCGTGCTGTGCCTGTATCAGAGGACACGATGTCGTTTCGCCGTAGGGCGGTTTCGTTCTGATATCCGAGGTAGCCTTCCGGGCGCTGCCCTGCCACCCGATTCCGGCATGGAACGGGGCGGTCGGCGCGATCATGTTTGAAGCCGCCGCACAAAGCCAGCCTTTCGCGGCGCTCCCCATCCCCACAGTAAAAAAAAAGCGCCGCGGAAATGCCGCGGCGCCGTATGCGATGGCGCGTGCCGTAACCGGTCAGGCCGGTCTGTCGCTGGAATCAGAGCGCGCCGAGCAGGGCGGGGGTCGCCCAGCCGTCGGCGGGCATGCCGAGGCGCAGCTGTTCCTTCTGAATCGCCGTGCGCGTGCCGACACCGAGAATACCGTCGATCTTGCCGACGTCGTGGCCGAGTTCGGCAAGGCGCGTCTGCAACGCCTTCATGCTGCCGTCATCCAGGCCTTGCTCCGGCTGGCCCTTCTCATAGGGGGGAGTGCCGGCGAGGCGGGTGGCGAAGTAGGCCGCCGACGTCGTGTAGATGAACGACTGGTTCCATTCGAGGTAAACGTCGAAGTTCGGATAGGTGATGAAGGCTGGGCCCTTGCGTCCCTGCGGCAGCACCAGCGACGAGGCGAGGTTTGCAAAGCGGGTGTCGCCGTCGCGCGGCGTCACACCCAAGGCAAACCAGTCGCCGGCGGTCATGCCGGGCTGCAAGCCGGTTTTCTCCCAAGGGAGGTTTTCCGGGAGCGAGACTTCCTGGATCCACGGCTGGCCCTTGGTGAAGCCGAGATGCTGAATGAACTTCGCCGCCGTCAGGATTGCATCCGGGGCGCTCTGCTTGACGTTGACATGGCCGTCGCCGTCGCCGTCGATACCAAAGGCGATGATGTCCTTGGGCAGCATCTGCACCTGGCCGATTTCTCCTGCCCATGCGCCCGTCGTCGCTGCTGGGTCGAGGTCTCCGTGCTGCACCATCTCGATCGCCGCGATCAACTGCGGACGAAACAGTTCCGGACGGCGGCAATCATGCGCCAGCGTCACCAATGCGTTGCGCGTGTTGAAATCGCCCTGGACGGCGCCGAAATCCGTTTCCATTGCCCAGAAGGCGGCAATGACCGGAGCCGGTACGCCGAATTCATGTTCGGCGCGCTGGAAGACATCCGACAGCTCCTGCAGCTTCTTGCGGCCGATGTCGAGGCGCGACTGGCTTACCGTGCGCTTGGAGAATTCCAAAAACGTTTGCCGGAAGACGCCCTGCGCGCGATCGCGCGAGAGCACCTTCTCGTCCAGGCTCGCGCCCGCGAGCGCACGATCGACCACATCGGCCGGTACGCCCTTTCCGACGGCTTCGGTCTTTACGCCCTGCAGGAAGGCGTTGAAATCGCCGCCACAGGCCACAGGGGCAGGCTCGGCCGGATTGTTGTTCTGTTGCGCAAGAGCAGTGCCGGAAAGAAACAGCGCCAGGAGGGCGCTGATCGGCAGAATTCTCGATTGCATCGCGGGGGTCCTTTCATTGGGTTGCCCCGGCTTCTCAGAATAATGTGACGGAAGCAAGAAGGAAAAGGGCGGCGCCTCGTCGCCGCCTGATCAAATCTTTCGTGAAGCCACGACTGCCCGCGACGGTTGTCGTCTCTACTTTGCGACCTCGGCGACCCATCTGTCCCAATTCTTGGTCGAGCCGGCAAAGACGTTGATGTCGGTATCGCCGCTGATGCCGGGAACGACGCCGGTGCTGGTGTATTGCCAGAAGGTCCACTTGCGGCCGTAGACATTCTCGGGATGGTCCGCGACCGAGCGCAGCCAGAGATGATAGTTGCCGAAATAACCGACCATGTTCTGGCGATGGAAATCGACGGTCGTATAGATAATCGGCCGCTTGCCGTAGTGGGATTCGATCCGGTCGAGGAAGCGTTGCAGATCTGCGCGCACGACCTCGGGCGGCGGGCGCTTGCGGCAGGTCGGCGAGGCCGGGTTCCATTCGGCATCGAGCACCGGTGGCAGCAATGCGGCGCTCTTCGGGACGTTTCTGATGAACCAGTCCGCCTGGTCGTCGGGCGTCGAGCAGAAATAGTAGAAGTGGTATGGTGCGTGCGCGACGCCGGCGGTCTTTGCGCCGCGCCAGTAGTCGTCGAAGCGTTGATCGATCCGGTCCGTGCCTTCGGTCGCCTTGATGAAAGCGAACGAAACACCCGAGTCCTTCACGGTCGGCCAGTCGATGTCGCCGTTCCACTTGGAGATGTCGATGCCGTGAACCTGGTGGGCATGCGGGGTGCGCGAGCCGAAATCCTGGGGATCCTTGTCCTTGAAGCGCGGCTGCGTCGATGTGGCGGAAACGAGATCGTAGTCGGTCACCGAACACGATGCCGTGAGAAGGGCAAGCGGCAGGAGAGCCACAATGAACCGGCGCATGAATGTCCTAGCTATAGAATTTCCGGGATACTGCCTGTCATGCGAGATTCGGTAAAGGGGCCGCGCGCTTGCTGCGCGAGGCCCCTCTCATTCGATTGTGGCAAATTTCCAGTGGCTGGGTGCAGTGGCCGGCACTGAGGTCCGCCGGCCGGCCACCGCAAGGTCAGAACTTCCAGCCGACGCCGAGCATGAGCGAGTTGCTGCTCAGGTCGGTGTTGACGCCCATCAGGTTCTTGTCGCCGTAATCGGTGTAGCGATATTCGGCGCGGCCGATCAGGTTGTCGGTGAAGGCGTGTTCGAGGCCCGCGCCGATCGTCCAGCCGTTGAAGGTCTTCTTATCGCTATCGCCAGTCTCGCGATCGCGCAGTTCGGCGTTAGTGAAGGCATAGCCGCCGGTCCCGTACACCAGGGTGCGATCAAAGGCGTAGCCAACGCGGGCGCGCAGCGATCCGCTCCAGTTCGTCTCGAGCTCCATTGGGATGCCGCCGAGATCGAACTTGTCGCTGTTCCAGTCGTACTTCACGTCGCCTTCAAGGCCCATGACCCACGAACCCATCTGGTAGTTGTAGCCGGTGTAGCCGCCCAGCGCCCAGCCATCCAAGCCCGGGCTGGCGGACACGCCGCCGTCATCCGTATCGGCTTCGGTCCAGTCGTAGCCGGTCATGGCACCGACATAGAAGCCGTTCCAGTCATAGATACCTGAGACTTCGGTGATCACTGGCGCCACCGGAGCCTCGACCGGGGCGAGATCGGCCGCCCGGACCGACGTTGCCGCAGTAGCGAATACGAGCGCGGCAGCACCGATGTAGAGTGATTTCATGGTTGTCTTCCTTCTGCTTCGAACCATGCAAACGCAGCCCCAAGCGTCAGCAAACGAGATACACAACCCCTCTCAGTCGAGGGGTCCCACAGAAAGGAGCGCAAAATCGGGCAGGCAGACAGGTTGGGGCAGAAGGCGGGTCAGGCTGGCATTTTTGCAACACCGATCCAGGCGTAGCCGCCATAAGGCGTCGCCGTCTGCAGCGTTGCGCCTCTTCGCTCCGCTGCACTGCGTATCACCTCGAACAGGTCGGCGCGTGGCTGGACGTGAAAGCGTTCGAGCCAGCCCCGCAAAAGGCGGCGGAAGAGGCGCGGCAGGCGCTCCTGCTGGCCGAAGTCGATGACATGCAGCGACCCGCCGGTATTCAGAGCGGCGAGGGAGCATTCGATGGCGCGTTCCCATGCGGGGATCATCGATAGGGCATAGGAAATGACGATGTGATCGAATCCGGTTTCGCCGAAGTCTCCGGCTGAGAAACTCGCGGCATCGGCGACATGCAGTCGCGGCGCGTTGGCCCCCTTGCGAGCAAATCGCCTGTGCGCCGTTTCCAGCATCTCTTTCGAGATATCGAGACCAAAAAAGCGGGTATGCGGGTACAGGCGCGCCATGTGCTCGATATTGCGTCCGGTGCCGCAGCCGACTTCCAGGATCGACTGTCCCGCCTCTGCCGGGATCTGCTTAAGCAGCCGGTCGCGCCCGAACAGATAGTATTTGCGCGTCAGGTCGTAGAGGTGGCGCTGATAGCGATACTGTCGGTCCATCCGCTCAGCATGGCTGGTATCGGCAGGTAGCGGGTGCAGTTCGAAGTCCGCTGACATCAGGCCCGCTTCCTGTAGATGTGGAAGCCTCCGTAGATGGCCGAACGGTCCCGCATGCCGAGTTCGATCGAGCGTTCGCGCTCATAGGTCCACAGATCGAGAAGGGCGGGGGAGAGCTTGCCGTCGAGGATGCTCCGTTCCGCCGCTGTCCGGAAGATGACGATCGCGCCTTGTGTCGCGGTTCGGGAAATCTCGCTCCAGAGCGCGTTGATCTGGCTTTCGTTCATCCAGTCCTGGGCATCGAGCAGCACGAAGCGATCGACGGAGCCTGCCGGCTTGCCGGCCAGAAGCTCGGTGAAACTTGCGTGGTGGACGCGAACCCGGCCGGCATTGGCGCGAATTGCGGCATAGTGAGCGGCCCGCAGATAGTCCGGCGGCATGCCTTCGTGCTTCTCCGGATAGCGCCGCGCAAATGCCTGCCAGGCGAAATAGTTGTCATTCAGCGGAAAGTGGCAGGTCAGCTTCTCAAGGCGCCGCTTCAGAACCGGCGCAAGTGAGTTGTCATCGCTGAGGCTCGCCAGTTCGTCAAACTGTTGCGGCGGGATGCCGAGCCCGAACAGGGACGCCTTTCGCGACGTCATCCAGCGAATCAGCGGGCGATCGAAGAGGGGAGCGATGCGGGTCTCGAAGAAGTGACGTTGTTCGCGCAGCGAACGAGCCTCGACGAACTCCCGCGGATTGAGACCGTGGAGCCGCGCGACGATGTGGCCAAGCAGTATGAAGCGGCCGAGCAGGCCGGTGCGATAGATGTTGCGGCTGAAGACGTCGACGCGGCGCCGGCCGAAAGCGCCACGCCCATTCCAGTAGTCACGCGTCTGCGCATCGAGCATCGGTTCGATGAACAGGCTGTAGGCTTCGCGGTTGGTTGTGGCGTGGTTTCCGCCGAAAAAGCGGCTAACGTCGGCATGCGACGGCAGGTGCCGGAAGGCTGCCAGCTTCAGCCGGTTCAGGGCGACATGGTGTGGGTTGAGATCGACGACGTCGATCGCTTCCGGGGCGCGGGAAAGATAGGCGAGCATGTTGCAGCCACCCGAACCAATCGTCACGACGCGGTGTCCGGCGGACACCTCCATTGCTTCGATGTCGACGGCCGGATCTTCCCAGATCTGCGGATAGACGAGGCCGGAGAACAGCAATCCGAAAAGGCGTTCGGACAGCCCCTCCAGTGTGCCGGCACGATGTTGAAGCAGCGCCGCCTTCAGCTTCTTGTTGCGCCCGTATCCCGCGTTTCTGGCCAGTTCGCTCATGACACATCCCGTTCGGTGGATCTGCGGCAGCGATATCTGCCGTCGGCTACAGTTTGATGACTGTCGCCAGCGGCATGCGGCAGCAAGCGCTCGCGTTCCACCGCAATATTTCTGTCACGGCATGGGGCTTTTCTTGCGGGCCAATTCCTGATTGTCTGCGAGCGAACGAGGGTAGGCAATGGCACGATATCGGCGGGCTGCGGCGAAGGCACTGTTCGGCGGCTGCGTGTTTCTGGTCGTCACGGGCAGTTGGCTGATCGTGCGGCCGCCGGAACTGCTGCGGGTAGGATCGTCCTATGCGGCCAAGATCGTCTGCTCCAATGTCTTCATTGCGCGGCGCAATGCCGCCGCCGTGCTCGATGAAGACGTGCAGGCGCCCGGCCATCCGCTGCTGCGGCTGATGCGCCAGTCCGTCGACTACTCGGATATGACGGTCACGGCGTCGCTGCTCGGGCTGTTCGCGCCGGGATATGCGGCCTACCGCGAAGGCTTCGGCTGCACGTCGGTTCCGGATGGCGATTTCCTGACGGCTCGGGAGGTGGTGGCCGAGGTGCCTCTTCCGAAAATCGCGGCCGGACCCGCCGATCAGCCATGGCCGGCGGGTGAGCATGGCGGTAGCGATCCCCGCTTCGCAAACATTCTGGACGATCCGGCCCTGCTCGGTCCGGGCGTTCGAGGTGTGGTGGTGATCCATGACGGCCAGCTCGTGGGCGAACGCTATGGCGACGGCTTCTCCGCGGACATGCCGCTGCTCGGCTGGTCGCTGACCAAGACGGTCAATGCGGCGCTCGTCGGCCGTCTGATCCTGCAAGGGCGGCTGTCGCCTGCACAGGCTCTTCTCTTCCCTGAGTGGCAGGCCGACGCGCGCGGAAAGATCACCGTGGCCGACCTGCTGGCCATGCAAAGCGGTCTGGTCTTCGGCGAGGACTATGGCGACGTCACGGATGTGACGAGGATGCTCTTTTTGGAGCCGAACATGGCCCGTTTTGCCGCCTCGTTTCGGCTCGCGGCCAATCCGGGGGAAAAGTTCAGCTATTCCAGCGGTACCGCGGTCCTGCTCTCCCATGTCTTCATGAACGCGGTGGGGGATCGGTGGCGGGCGCTGTCCTTTCCGACCACGGCCCTATTCGCGCCGCTCGGCATGCGCAGCGCCGTGATGGAAACGGACGAGACGGGCATCTTTGCCGGTTCGTCCTACATGTATGCGACGGCGCGCGACTGGGCGCGCTTTGCCCAACTGTTGCTCAATGACGGCCAATGGAATGGGGAGCGGTTGCTGCCGGAGGGATACGTGGCTGCGATGGGAACGCCGACGCCCGCCTCTGACGGGGCTTACAGTCATGCGCAAAGCTGGATCCACGGGCCCGGCGACGTGCCGAATGCGCAGTACGGATTGCCGGAGGACACGTTCTGGATGCTCGGCCATGACGGCCAGTCGATCGCGGTGATCCGGTCCAGAAAACTCGCCGTCGTCCGCCTGGGGCTGACGCCCTCCGCTCTCGGTTATCGTTCGCAGGAACTGGTGGAACGGATCGTCGACGCACTCGACCGTGGGACGTGATCCCGCCTATTTCAGGCCGGTTTCTTCGAGAAGGCCCTTGCGCTTGGCGGTGTAGTAGTAGCCGCTGGCATAGAGGCGAACCGCGCCGTCGTGCTGGTTCTCAGCCACCATCCAGGCGCCGCGGAGATATTTTGCGCCGTACTTGA
Organism: Mycoplana sp. BE70; assembly: GCF_031455855.1. Lineage (NCBI taxonomy): Bacteria > Pseudomonadati > Pseudomonadota > Alphaproteobacteria > Hyphomicrobiales > Rhizobiaceae > Mycoplana > Mycoplana sp. BE70. The sequence goes on along the minus strand of NZ_JAVDTM010000004.1, from coordinate 231,419 downwards.
TGTTCGTCTCGGCGTCAAAAAGACCGTCCGGCGCGCCGGTATATCCCATGCCCTTGGCCGTGTTGTAACGGATCTGCATGAGGCCGTAATTGCCCCGGCTGTAAGCCTTGGGATTGTAGCGGCTCTCGCGCTTGATCACGCGATGCAGCAGTCCTTCCGGGATCTCGTAAAGGGCTGCGTACTTGGTGATGAGAGCATCAATCGGCGTTCCGGATTTCTCGAAGGCTTGCGAAGCCTGGGGAACGCCCGGCTTGGCCTGGGTCGCCGCAAAGGCCACCGGCTGCAAAGTCGGCTTCGCCATCGGGATGATCTGGTGCGAAGCGACCAACTGTTCGAGCCCCTCCGGTTCGCCGGTGTCGAAGCCGGGCTCCATCACCGCCGCCTCGAACGAGGCCGGCATGAATTTCTGGGAGGAGGGGGTCGCGCTGGTCGGAACCGGAACTGCCGAAGCGACTGCAGCCGTTTCGGTTGCCGCGTCGGGTGCGGCCGAAGCAATCGCCAGTTCTGCGTTGCTTGCGCGGGTCGCTTCGATGGCTGCCGTCAGTGTCTGCGCGCCATCATTTTCCGTTGCCGGATCTACAATCGGTGCCGGCAGGGCATAGGCGGTCATTTCCGTGCCGGGCTTGGCGATCGGCATCACCGTCTGCGCCGAAGCCATTTCCTCGACAGGGGTCTCGATCACACTGGCGCATCCGCCCAATACCAGCAGGGCCGTGGCGCACCCTGCCGACAAAAAACGTTTTGCAGGGATTGGGAATCTGTCCGCCATCAGTCGCTCTCGTTCTGCCTTGAGGCTCGGAAACGGAGCGTTTCCGGCGTGGATGCAAATCAACGGCGCTTCGACCGTGCTTCGTCAAATAGCCGATCGGGCGGCCTCGGGCAACCCGAGACGCCGCGCCAAGTGTCACGCCGCCGCCCGTCGAAGCCCGGCGGTCAGCAGGCCTGCGCCGATCAGTAGCGATCCGCCGACGCGGTTGACCACCTTCTGGACGCTGGGTTTGCGGATCGTGCCGCGCGCCGCCGACGCCATGAGCGCATAGGCCGTGGCGTTCGCTGTGGCGAGCACGAGGAACGTAATCTCGAAGATCACCATCTGCGGCAGGACCGGCCGCGACAGGTCGAGAAACTGCGGCAGGAAGGCGACGAAGAAGACGATGCTCTTGGGGTTCAGCGCGGTCACGACGTACGCATGCGCAAAGATTCGGTACGGTTGCTCTTCCGTCGCCGTCCCGTTCTCCGTGCCGTCCGTTCCGGCGATCGGCGCACGCCACAGCTTGATGCCGAGCCAGACGAGATAGGCCGCGCCGACCCACTTCAGAACGGTAAAGATCGCAGCCGAGGTTGCCAGCAGGGCGCCGAGACCGAGCATGGAGGCGGTCATCGCGGTGAAATCGCCGAGGGCGACGCCGGCAACGGTCGCCCCGGTGGTCCTGCGGCCGTGTCCCAGTGCATAGGAGATGACGAGCAGGATGGTCGGTCCGGGGATCGCCAGCATGATTGAGGAGGCCGCCGCAAAGGCGAGCCAGTGCTCGAAGGACATGAAAAAAGCTCCCCTGAACGTTGGTAGAGGGGAGCAAGCCATCTGCGCGAGATCGCGTCAAGATGCAATCTTCGGCCCGTGGGGGCTGAGTGTCCTCAGCCGGCCGGCGTCCACTTCTGGCCGATGGCGTCCATCATCTCGCCGAACCATTTTGTGCTGGTATCGAAGTGCTTGCCGCCCTTGATGCGCGGGAACTCGATCGTGCGCAGCTTGCCGTTCTGGCCTTCGTCATGGCCGGTCACGCCCGACACCTTGTTGAGGGCGCTTTCGACGGCGAGGTCGACCATGCTCTGGATCAGGCGCAGGTCGTCGCGGTTGGCGGGGGCGGAGCGGGCATAGTAGCCGGATTTCTGCACCATCGCGCGCTCGGCGCCGAGAAGGGCGGCAAACTGCTTGGAGAACCAGTTGCCGACATTGATCGTGTCGATCTTCACGTGGCCGAACGCATCGCGCTTGACCGTCTCGCCGGCCGCTTCACGCTCCGCGACGATCGCGTCCAGGCAGGCGCCTTCGGACACGAACAGGGTGACGAAACCGTTCTTCTCCATCTCCTTCTTCAGGCGCTCGGCTTCGGCCTGCAGGTCGAAGGCCATTTCCGGCAGGTACAGGCCGTCGATGTTCTTCAATTGCGCATCCATCATGAAGCCCTCGACATATTCATTGCCGGCGGACTTCTGCAGGTAGGCGCGCGCGGTCGCGGCCGTGAGCCAGCCGCAATGGCGGCCCATCACCTCGTGCACGACCAGCGTCTTCGGGGCGGCGCTCTGTTCGTTGGAGACGTTGTCGAAGAAGCCGGCGCCGACTTCGGCTGCCGTCCAGGCGCCGAGCGATTGACGGATCGGCACGACGTCGTTGTCGACCGTTTTCGGGAGGCCGACCACCGTGAGGTTGTAGCCGTTGGCGCCCAGATAGGCCGCCAGATCGGCCGCGGTCGTGTTGGTGTCGTCGCCGCCGATCGTGTGCAGGATGGTCACGCCGTCGCTGGCGAGCCGCTCGGCTGCGACACGCAGGGGGTTTTCGCCTTCCTTGACGAGGCCCCGCTTGACGCAGTCGGCGGTGTTCGTCAGCTTGACGCGGCTGTTGCCGATCGGCGAGCCGCCATAGCGATGAAGCAGGTGGGCCTTTTCGCGCATCTGCGGCGTGATTGCGATGCTGTCGCTCAACAGTACACCCTGATATCCCGACCGATAGGCGATCAGCTCGATTTCCGGTGCGATGTCGGTGTAACGCTCGATGAGCCCGCCCACTGCCGATGAGAGACAGGGCGCCAGGCCCCCTGCGGTGAGCATTGCAACTTTTTGTTTGGCCATGATACCTCCTCGCCGAACGATCAGGTCGGTCGGCGGATGTCTACTCCAGATTCCGCAACAGGGGAATCACCGATCAGTACATAGCCGCTTTCGGTGACGGATTGTACGGCCCGATCAGGCCCGGCCAGTCTCGGGGATCGCTGCCGCCGCCGTTCGGGAGATCTTTGCCTTGCGGCCGAGCCAGACGACGAAGGCGACGGCGAGTGCAAAACCGACGGTCGAGATTCCGACCGCCTCGCCCAGCAGGAGCGCAGAAATCGCAAGCGTGACAAATGTCTGGAACAACTGGACCTGCGCAACCCGCGCTATCCCGCCGAGAGCGAGGCCCACGTTCCAGAAAATGAACCCGCCGAACATCGACAGCAGGCCGAGATAGAGGATCGCGCCGTACTGCGCGGGCCCCGGCACGTAAATGCCGGAGTCGGCAACGAGCAGCGTCCCGGCAAGCGTGAAGGGCGCACAAAGAACGAGCGCCCAGCCGATGACTTCCCAACCCGGCAGTTCACGCGCCAGCTTCCCGGAGAGCACGTAGGATAGCGCGGCCGCGACCGCGGCGAGGAACAGCCAAAAGTCTCCGGGGCCGAGATGAAAGCTGTTTTCACCCAGCGAGAAAATCGCAACGAGGGCCGCGCCGGCGATTCCGCACAGCCAGAACATAGCCCCCGGACGCTCTCCATCGATGATTGCGGCGAAGATCGAGGTCAGGAGCGGAAGAATGCCGAGCACGACACCGCCATGGCTCGCAGGGATCGTCTGCAGAGCGATCGAGGAGAAGATCGGAAAGCCGAAGACAGCGCAGACACCGACACCGGCAAGGGTCGGCAGATGTTTGCGCGGCAGCGGCCGTTTCAGGACAAGGAGGGCCACGCCGGCCGCCGAGGCCGCGATCAAGGCCCGACTGAAAGTGATGAACAGAGGGCTGAAGCCTTCGAGTGCCAGGCGGGTCATCGGCAGCGTGGCGCCGAAGATCGTCACTGCGACAAGACCCAGCAACATGCCTGCGGCTTGATTGGACAGATAGCGCACGTTGCGGTCACCTCACTCGTAATCGAATGCCCTGCTCACACTCGCCGGCGCGATCGTCAAATTCATTGTGCTGATCGTGCGATCAAGAATTGGAATGCATCCACTTGATGAGGGCCATCAAAATTTCGTGAATCAGGTAGCGGCCGCGTGGCCCCGGCTTGCTTTCGCCATCAATGTCTGCTCAAGATCACTGTATGTTCTCACACATGGGCAGTTGCTTGATGTCTTCCATCTGGGACCGACTGGTTGGTATGGTCGCGGAGGCGGCCAGCAATGCGCTTTCGGGCGTTGTCGAGGCGGTGCGTACATTGTTCGAGGGCGACCCCGAGACCCGCAGGGAAGTCGCGTTTTCCGTCGCCATGATCGCGCTTTCGGCCAAGATGGCGAAGGCCGACGGGGTCGTCACGACCGCCGAGGTCGACGCCTTCAGGGACATCTTCAAATTTCCCTCCGACCAGGCGGCCAACGTCGCGCGCCTCTATAATCTCGCCCGCCAGGACGTCGCCGGGTATGAGGCCTATGCCGAAAAGATGGCCGCGCTTTGTGTCTCTTGCGAGCGTAACTGCCCGATCCTTGAGGATATCATCGACGGCCTGTTCCACATTGCCAAGGCGGACGGACTGATCCACGAGCGTGAAATGGCGTTTCTGTCGCGGATCGCCGAAATCTTCGGCATGGCGGACGAGCGATTTGAGCAGATTACCGAGCGGCATCTGCATGTCGGCGGGCGTGATCCCTACAAGGTCCTCGGCGTCTCGCCTCAGGACGACTTCCCGACCATTCGCAAACGCTACCGTGTCCTGGCCTCGGAACATCATCCCGATAGTTTGATGGCGCGGGGCGTTCCCGCCGAGTTCCAGCGGATCGCGAACGACCGAATGGCCGCCCTCAATGCTGCCTATGCGGCGATCGAGAAAGACCGCCAGGCGGCATGACGGCGTTTATTCCCGACTTTCCCGGTGCCACGGTCGTGCCGTCTCCCAATCACGGCGAACGCGCCGACGGACGGCGTCCGGATATGATCGTCCTCCACTATACCGGCATGGACAGTGCGGACGGCGCTCTCGCCTGGCTGTGTTCGGAACAAAGCCAGGTCTCCAGCCATTATTTCGTGCATGAGGACGGGCGGGTGTTGCAGCTTGTCCCCGAGGAGCGCCGCGCCTGGCACGCGGGTAAGAGCCAATGGAAGGGCGAGGCGGACATCAACTCGGCCTCGATCGGCATCGAAATCGTCAATCCGGGGCACCCGGGCGGATTGCCCGATTACCCGGAAGCGCAGGTCGCGGCCGTTGCCGAACTGTGTCGGAACTGTGTCGAAAGGTGGGGGGTGGTCCCCGAAAGGGTCCTGGCGCACAGCGATGTCGCCCCCATCCGCAAGGTCGATCCGGGTGAAAATTTCCCTTGGGCGCGGCTGCATGCGGCAGGCATCGGCCATTGGGTCGAGCCCGCGCCGATCTCCGGAGGCCGCTTCTTCCAGCGCGGTGACCAGGGCCCCCCCGTCGAGGCGTTGCAGGCGATGCTTGCGCTTTACGGTTATGCTACCGGAATCACGGGCGTTTTCGACGCCCCCACCGAGGGCGACGTCGCCGCCTTCCAGCGCCATTTTCGGCCCGAACGGGTCGATGGAATCGCTGATTTCTCGACGATCGACACGCTGCACCGGCTGTTGACGGCCTTGCCGAAACGTCGTGACCAGTCTGCCTGATTCTCACGATATATTTCATTCTGTAACGCAAGTTTAGCTTTTCGCCACATCCTGACCGGATTGGGATTGTCTTTTCCCGCTGCCTTCGATCCGGTCGGTCACAGGTTGCTCCCAACGACCTTCCGACGAGACGGATCGAGGTTCAGGCGTTCGCCGGCGGGAGGTAGGCCTCTTCCGCGACTGTCCTGGGTCCGCTGTTCTGAAGAGCCTTGGACCGCTTCACGATGTTTGGATCACTGCGCGGGGTTTCGGTCGATGGGCCGGTTCCCCAAGGCCTAGCCGTGCGCCCATATGGACGGAGACATTAGAACACATGACGAATTCGTTTATGGCCGCGGGGGCGGCTTGCCTTATTGCCCTTCTGACCCAGACGGTATCGGCCAAGGCCGATGATCTCCCCGGCGTCACTGTCAGCAAGCCCCTAAAGACCGTGACCCGGACCACCGGCTACCCGTTGATGGGGGCGCCGGCCAGCTACTCCACGCTGATCAAGACCTATGCGCGGCAATACGGCGTGCCGGTCGACCTTGCTCATGCCGTTGTCCGCGTGGAAAGCAACTTCAATCCAAGAGCGCGTGGCAGCGCGGGTGAGATTGGCCTGATGCAGATCAAGCCGGCGACGGCCCGCATGATGGGTTACCAGGGCCACGCCACGGGCCTCTACGACCCGGAAACGAACATCAAATTCGGAATGAAGTACCTCGCCGTGGCGCACGATCTCAGCGGTGGCACGACCTGTGGCACAATCCTGAAGTACAATGCCGGCCATGGCGCCAAGCGCATGAACCCAGTGTCGAAGCGCTACTGCGGCAAGGTCCAGAGCCTGCTCGACTAGCACATGCTGGGGGGCATCCGTTGCGGAGTAGCCCCCACGCGATGTTGCTCGACTTGTCCGTGCTGGCGATTTTTCTGGTCATCGCAGTTCCCTTTCGCTAAGGAACGCGAGCCAGTTGGCCGGGCAGCCGCGCCCCGCTACGGCCGAAAGGCTGCGGGGGGAGGAAAGTCCGGGCTCCACGGAAACACGGTGCCGGATAACGTCCGGCGGGGGCGACCCTAGGGAAAGTGCCACAGAAAGCAAACCGCCTTCTCTGGAAGGTAAGGGTGAAAGGGTGGGGTAAGAGCCCACCGCGGCCATGGCAACATGGACGGCACGGTAAACCCCACCGGGAGCAAGACCGAATAGGGATGACGCGGACGGCGCAAGCCTTCCAGCCCGTTTCCGGGCCGGTCATCCGGGTGGGTTGCAAGAGGCCGGGCGCAAGTCCGGTCCCAGATGAATGGCTGCCACGTTCCGGCGTTAGTCGGAGCCATACAGAACCCGGCTTACAGGCCAACTGGCGTATTCTCTCCGCGCATGATCCCATAGCGCGCATTCCGATCTGCACGGCAGCGCCGCCGGCAAACCGGCCGTTCCAGCCCAGCTTACGATCCCGAATTTCTATTGAATCCAGCGCTTTGACAGGGCGGGCCGTAACCATTCGTTAAACTTAACGGCTCATAAACATTTGATGGTCTCACTCCGGGAACCCGCCTGTTCCCATTGACGCCCAAATGGTCCCATGGTATCCCATCAACATACCGCACAGGGGCGAATGATCGCCCGTTCATCGCAAAGTGCAGAGGTGCTCCGGCAGGGGCTGGCGCGGCGTGATGCCGTCGTACCAGGCGCGATTCGTGTGGTTGAGTTCTGTGTGGATTTTCCGGTGCTTGCTGTTTTGGTGCCGGTCAGGGAAGCGGCTGTCAGGCGTCATGAACCGGTTCCTGTCGAATGCGACAAACAGGATCGATGCGAAGGGGAGGGTCTCGGTGCCTTCAGCCTTCCGGGCGGTCCTTGCGCAGCGCGACGTCCGGGAGCTCTATTGCTTCCAGGATTTTGTTTTCCCGGCGATCAGCGTCGGTGGTCCGGATCTGCTCGATCGCTTCGAGCGGCAGATAGCCACCGAGGATCCGTTTTCGCCGGAAGCGAACGAGATGTCGCTCCTGATTCACGGGGGCGGGGTCTTCATGCGGCTCGATTCCGAGGGGCGGTTGATGGTCACGGATTTCATTCGCGACTACACCGGCATCACGACGGATGTCACCTTCGTCGGTCGGGCCGATCATTTTCAGCTTTGGGCGCCGCAAACGTTCGAGGCAATGCAGGCGGCGGCCCGGACGGAGCGCAGATTGCGAGGTCCGGGCTCGAAGTAAGATGGAGAAGCGGGATGTCGACGGAAATTGGCGGAGGCAAGCCTGATGCCGATGGCGGACCGATCCGGCACATCCCGGTTCTTCTGAACGAGGTGATCGAAGCGCTCCAGCCGCAGTCCGGTCAGGTCATCCTTGATGGCACATTCGGTGCCGGTGGCTATACTTCCGCCATCCTGGGCACGGGGGCTTCGGTGATCGCGCTGGACCGCGATCCGAGCGCGATCGAGGCCGGGCAGGCACTCGTCGCTGCATCCGGTGGCCGTCTGTCACTGATCCATTCGCAATTCTCCGAGCTTGCTCGCCATGCGCCTCCCGGCGGGCTCGATGGGGTCGTGCTCGATATCGGCGTATCGTCCATGCAGCTCGACGAAGCCGAGCGGGGGTTTTCGTTCCAGAAAAGCGGTCCGCTCGATATGCGCATGTCTAGCGCCGGTGTTTCCGCCGCCGACGTCGTCAACCGGGCAAAGGTCTCCGACCTCATCCGCATCTTCGGCTTCCTCGGCGAGGAGAAGCAGGCGGGCCGGATTGCACGCGCGATCGAGAAGCGCCGGGCGGAACAGCCTTTCGCCAGCACCCGTGACCTTGCCGGACTGATCGAGGTTGTCACGCCCCGCAAGGCGAAGGACAAGATCCATCCGGCGACGCGCGTCTTCCAGGCACTGCGTATCTTCGTCAACGACGAACTGGGAGAATTGGCACGGGCGCTGTTTGCCGCCGAGCGCGTGCTCAAGCCGGGCGGGCGTCTCGTCGTCGTCAGTTTCCACTCGCTCGAGGACCGGATCGTCAAGAAATTCTTCCAGGATCGTTCCGGCCGCACGACGGGCTCGCGTCATCTGCCGGAGCTAATCAAGAAAGACGTAATCTTCGCGCCAGTTGGCAAGTCCATGATCGCCGCCAGTGAAGAGGAAGCGGCGGCCAATCCGCGTGCCCGTTCCGCGAAGCTGCGGGCCGGCGAACGCACGGTGGCGCCGGCCGGAGCGGATGACCTGTCCATTTTCGAGCTGCCCGAGCTTGCAAGTCTTGAGAAGATTGGAGGCTGATGGATGTTCCGTACCTTTGATGCCATCCTCGTCGTCGTCATGACCGCCGCCGCGACCGTGACCTACACCATCAAGCACAAGGCTGAGAACAAGCTCGAGGAAGTCCGCAAGCTCGACGCCGAGATCCGGCTCGAGGAGCACACGATCGATCTCCTGCGGGCCGATTGGGCGCTTCTCACCCAGCCGGCCCGTCTCAACCGCCTGGTGAAGGTCTACGATCAGGATCTTCAGCTGTTGCCGACGGAATCGACCCAACTCGCACAGCCGGTGGAACTGCCGATGCGCACTGCCGAGCTTCCTGCCATCGAGGAAGAGGACGGGGCAGGCAAGAATGTCGCCAAGGCAAAGGACGGCGTGAAGGGGACTGACAAGATGGCAACTGGTTCGGTGGCGCGCTGATGTCGTTTCTCTCCCGCATTATGGATGTGAAGAGCAAGGCTCACTTCTCGCATGGCGGCGCCGGGCGCCCGGCGGACCGGCCGGATGCCACGGCCTTCCAGGGGCATCGCAAGCGCAGTGGCAAGCAGGCACGCAGCCGAGTCGCCGTTCTCATGGCATGTTTCGGGCTGGCCTATTGCGTGGTTGGCGGACGTCTTGTCCAATATGGCGTGACCATGTCGGAATCGGTTTCCAGCATTGGTCCCGCCGACAATCTGCTCGCTTCACGCCCCGACATCGTCGACCGCAATGGCGAGATCTTGGCAACCGATATCCGCACCGTTTCGCTCTATGCCGAGCCGCACAAGATCGTGGATGCGGACGAGGCGCTCGAAATGCTCCAGACGGTGCTGCCTGACCTGGATCCGAAGGGAACCTACAAGAAACTCACCGCCAACTCGCGCTTCCAGTGGCTGCAGCGGCAGCTGACGCCGAAGCAGCAAAGCCGCATCCTGGCGCTCGGCATACCCGGTGTCGGCTTTCGTCCCGAAAAGCGCCGCTTCTATCCGAGCGGCTCAGCCGCCGCCCACATCGTCGGCTACGTCAACATCGACAACCGCGGCATTGCCGGCATGGAGCGCTACATCGACAACCAGGGCCTTGCGGATCTTGCAGCGATCGGCATGACCAGCGACGCGAAGATGGAGCCGGTGCGGCTTTCGATCGATTTGCGCGTGCAATCGATGCTGCACGATGTGATCGTGGCTTCGATGGCGAAATACCAGGCGGAGGCCGCCGGCGCCGTTGTGCTTGACGTGCACACGGGCGAAATTCTGGCCATGGCGTCGGTCCCGGACTATGACCCGAACAACCCCGCCGAGAGCGCCAAGGACGGCTGGCTCAACCGCATGTCGGACGGCACGTTCGAAATGGGCTCGACCTTCAAGACCTTCACGACGGCAATGGCGCTCGATTCAGGCAAGGTCACGCTGAAGGACAGCTTCGATGCCCGCTTCCCGATCCGGATCGGCGGCTTCACCATCAAGGATTTCCACGGCAAGCACCGCGTCCTGACGGTGCCGGAGATCTTCCAGTATTCGTCGAATATCGGCACGGCCAAGATGGCCGATATCGTCGGCATTCCTGCCCACAAGGAGTTCCTCACCCGACTCGGCCTGTTGTCGAAAATGCAGACCGAGTTGCCGGAGGTGAAGACGCCGAGCCAGCCGCGCGAGTGGAAGAAGATCAATTCGATCACAATTTCCTTTGGCCACGGCGTCTCGACGACACCGCTGCAGACGGCGGTCGCCGGCGCCACGCTGATGAACGGTGGCAAGTATCTGCCGCCCACGTTCCTGCCGCGCAGCCGGGAGGAAGCCGACGCCATGGCCCAGGCGGTGGTCAAGCAGAGCACAAGCGACGATATGCGCTACCTGATGCGCGTGAACGCGATGATCGGCTCGGGCAAGCGGGCGCTGGTGCCGGGTTTCAACGTCGGCGGCAAGACAGGGACGGCGGACAAGGTCGTCAACGGCCGCTACGCCAAGAATGGGCTTAACTTCAACGCCTTCCTTTCCGCCTTTCCCATTGATGATCCGCAATACATGGTGCTGAGCTTCATCGACGCGCCGAAGACAGGTGAGGGCGGCGGCCGGACTGCAGGCCTCAATGCGGCACCGATGGTCGGCGAGATCATCCGCCGAAGCGCCCCACTTCTCGGTGTAAAGCCGAAATTCGGGGAGGACGGCTCTGCCTTGCTCGTGTCTTATTGAGCGCAGAATGAACGGGAAGAGCCGATTCGCGGACGATTCGGTGTAACTCGACAAAAACAGAGCTGCAGATGAAGATCACAGACCTTGCCGGCCCCGAAGTTTCAAACCTGGGTAACGCCTCCGCAATCGAGGTGGGTGGCATTTCGGCGGACAGCCGCACGGTCAAAAAGGGTGATCTTTTCGTCGCCGTAAACGGTTCGAAGAACGACGGCACGGCCTATGTCGCCGATGCGATCGCGCGCGGCGCCGCCGCCGTCGTCGTCGGGCGAGAAGCGCATGTCGAGGCGAGCGTGCCGGTGATCGCCGTGGACGAACCGCGCCGCTTCCTGGCGCTGGCCTCCGCGCGTTTCTTTGCCCGTCAGCCGGAGACCATGGTCGCCGTCACAGGTACGGCCGGCAAGACCTCGGTTGCCTCTTTCACGCGGCAGATCTGGGCACATGCGGGCCACGCGGCAGCCATGATCGGCACGACGGGCGTCACGGCTCCGGGCCGCGAGGACTACGGCTCGCTGACCACGCCCGATCCTGTTTCGCTGCACAAGCTGCTGGCCGAACTGGCCGATGCCGGCGTCACCCATGCGGCGATGGAGGCTTCCAGCCACGGCCTCGACCAGGCGCGCCTCGATGGCGTCCAGCTGTCTGCTGCGGCCTTCACCAATCTCGGCCGCGACCACATGGACTACCACCCGACCGTCGAGCACTACATGGCCGCCAAGATGCGCCTGTTCGACACGCTGCTGCCGAGGGGCGCGCCGGCTGTCATCTTTGCCGACGACGAGTGGTCGGGCGCCGCCATCAAGGCGGCAGAGGATGCGGGCATGGACGTTCGCACGGTCGGTCGCAAGGGAGGCTACCTGACGCTCAAGCGGGTTGAGCATTTCCGTCACAAGCAGATGGCGGAGGTTCACGTCGGCGACGACATCTACGAGGTGCACATCCCGCTTGCGGGCGATTTCCAGATCGCCAACGCGCTGGTTGCCGCAGGCCTTGCAATGTCCACCGGCGTTTCGGCGAAGGACGCGATGGCGGCGCTCGGTCATCTGGTCGGCGCTTCCGGTCGGCTCGAACTCGTCGGCCACGCCAAGAACGGCGCGCTCGCCTATGTGGACTACGCCCACAAGCCCGACGCACTGGAGAACGTCCTGTCCTCAGTTCGCCCCTTTACGTCCGGCCGCGTCATCGTGGTGTTCGGCTGCGGCGGCGATCGCGACAAGGGCAAGCGGGCGATCATGGGCGAGATCGCCACGAGGCTTGCCGACGTGGTCATCGTCACCGACGACAATCCGCGCTCGGAGGTTCCCGAAGTGATCCGGTCCGAGATCATGGCGGCCACCAAGGGGGCGACGGAAATCGGCGACCGGGCCGCGGCAATCCGTGCCGCCGTCGCGATGCTGTCGGCGGGGGATACATTGATCGTCGCCGGCAAGGGGCATGAAGAGGGGCAGACGATCGGTAGTGTCACGCTGCCGTTCTCCGACCACGCGGAAGTCCGCAAAGCCCTGGAGGAACTCGACCTTTGACGATGCTCTGGACAATCGGGGACCTGATCGCGGCAACCAACGGCCGCCCCATCGGGAGCATGCCGGCGGGGATCACCGGCATTTCGATCGACAGTCGCTCGATCAGTCCCGGCGAAGCCTTCTTTGCCATCAAGGGCGACCGGGTGGACGGCCATGATTTCGCGAGCCTCGCCTTTGCCAATGGGGCCGCGCTTCTCGTCGTGAGCGAAGGCAAGCTGCCGGCGCTCGGGCGCCTCACCGCACCGATGCTGGTCGTCCATGACGTGCTGCAGGCCCTCGTCGATCTGGGGTGTGCGGCCCGCGACCGAAGTGCAGCGAAAGTCATCGCGGTGACCGGTTCGGTCGGCAAGACGACGACGAAGGAAATGCTGCGGCACGCGCTTTCGGCCTGCGGCAGCGTGCACGCCTCGGCGGCGTCCTTCAACAATCACTGGGGCGTGCCGCTGACGTTGGCACGGATGCCGGAGAACACGGCCTACGGCGTGTTCGAAATCGGCATGAACCACCCTGACGAAATCCGGCCGCTGGTGAAGATGGTTCGTCCGCATGTGGCGCTCGTCACCACGATCGCCGCCGCTCACCTCGGCAACTTTGCGAGCCTCGACGAGATTGCGATGGCAAAGGCGGAAATCTTCGATGGGCTGGCGCCAGGGGGGCACGCGCTCCTCAACCGCGACAATGAGCAATTCGCCGTGCTGGAGCAAGCGGCCAAGGCCGCCGGCGTCGAGCACATCCATTCCTTCGGCGCCGATGCGAAGGCGGAATTCCGCCTGATCGAATTTGTGCCCGGTCCGCAGGGCAGCGTGTTGTGGGCGTCGGTCGGCGGGCAGACGCTCGAAATTCCCATGGGAGCGCCCGGCCGCCACATCGCGGAGAACGCGGTTGCCGTCCTTGGCGTCGCCCATCTCGTCGGGGCCGACATCGAGAGGGTGATGGACGCGCTCGCCACGATGCAGCCGGAGAAGGGGCGCGGGCGTCGCTATCGGCTGGCAATCGATGGCGGATATTTCACGCTGATCGACGAGAGCTACAACGCCAATCCCGCCTCGATGCGGGCAGCGATCGCGCTGTTGCGCGATACGGTACCGGGCGAGGGCGGCCGCCGCATCGCCGTGCTTGGTGACATGCTTGAAATGGGCGAATTCTCCGCGCAGGTGCACGCAGATCTCACCACACCGCTTGCCGAGGCGGGAATCGAGGACGTGTGGATCGGCGGCCCGGAGATGGTGGCGCTGCGCGATGCGCTGTCCGATGCGGCGGGCGTCGAATACCGGCCTGACGCGGATGGTATGCAGGAATTCGTGCTTCAGGCGGTGCGGCCAGGGGACGTGATCGTAGTGAAATCCTCGAAATCCACGGGTTTCAGTCGAATCGTCACCGCATTGCTTGACAAGTACGAGCCATTCTCCGACACGGAGCGCGCCGAATGAGGCGCCGGCTGCCCATCGGGCACCCGGCACTTTGACGTTTGCATTTGCGCATGATCCCGGATGCGAACCGCATCGGGACACATGTGCGAGGGGCACGCCGGGCATGTTCGCCCGTGCACTCCATTCTTCGAATCTGGTGCGGTCACGCTCCGATAGGGACCATTTCCGTCGGCCAAGACCCCCGCAAAGCCCTTGGGGAAAGGTCTAGAATGCTGCTTTGGCTTGTCGAACTGGCGGAAGAGATCCAGGTCTTCAACCTGTTCCGCTACATCACGTTCCGCACCGGTGCAGCGCTGTTCACCTCCGCCGCCATCGTCTTTCTGTTCGGTCCGGCGATCATCGCGTCGTTGCGCGTACGCCAGGGCAAGGGCCAGCCGATCCGCGCCGACGGGCCGCAGACCCACTTCAAGAAGGCCGGCACGCCGACCATGGGCGGCATCATGATTCTTGCCGGCATCGTCGGCAGCGCGCTGCTCTGGGCCGATCTCTCCAACATCTATGTTGTCGCGACGCTGCTGGTGACACTCGGTTTCGGGGCGATTGGCTTCTACGACGACTACCTGAAGGTGACGAAGCAGACGGACAAGGGATTTTCCGGCAAGGCGCGTCTCGGCCTGGAATTCATCATTGCCGGGATCGCCACCTTCTTCATGATGCGGGCGGCCCTTTCCGTGGGTACTCCCGGCTCGACGCTCGGTTCCTCGGTCGCCTTCCCCTTCGCCAAGGACCTGCTGCTCAATCTCGGCATCTTCTTCGTCCTGTTCGGCGGCTTCGTCATCGTTGCGGCGGGCAACGCCGTCAATCTCACCGATGGCCTTGACGGCCTTGCCACGGTCCCGGTGATGATCTCCGCCGCCTCCTTCGGCATCATCGCCTACCTGGCTGGCAACGCGGTCTTTGCGAACTACCTGCAGATCCACTTCGTTCCCGGCACCGGCGAACTGGCGGTCATCCTCGGCGCCGTTATCGGCGCCGGCCTCGGCTTCCTCTGGTTCAATGCGCCGCCGGCTGCAATCTTCATGGGCGATACCGGCTCGCTGGCCCTAGGCGGCCTGATCGGCTCCGTCGCCGTTGCGACCAAACACGAGATCGTCATGGCGATCATCGGCGGTCTGTTCGTGATGGAAACGCTGTCGGTGATCATCCAGGTGGGCTCGTTCAAGCTCACCGGCAAGCGCGTGTTCCTGATGGCGCCGATCCACCACCATTTCGAGAAGAAGGGCTGGACGGAGAGCCAGGTGGTGATCCGCTTCTGGATCATCGCCGTGATCCTCGCGCTCGTCGGTCTTTCGACCCTGAAGCTGCGGTGACCCGATGATCCCGGTCACGACCTTCAAGGACAGAAACGTCGCGCTCTTCGGGCTCGGGGGCTCGGGGCTGGCGACGGCCGAGGCGCTCGTCGCCGGTGGTGCGAAGGTCATGGCCTGGGACGACAATCCCGACAGCGTTGCCAAAGCCAGCGATGCGGGCATTGCGACCGGCGACCTGCGTCAGATCGACTGGAATTCGATTTCTGCCTTCGTTCTGTCCCCCGGCGTGCCTCTGACCCATCCGAAGCCGCATTGGAGCGTGGATCTGGCGCGTGCGGCCGGCGTCGAGATCATCGGCGACGTCGAGCTGTTCGTGCGCGAGCGTCGCGCCCATGCGCCCGATTGCCCGTTCATCGCCATCACCGGCACCAACGGCAAGTCGACGACGACCGCCCTGATCGCCCATATCCTCAGATCGAGCGGGCGAGATACGCAGCTCGGCGGCAACATCGGCACGGCCGTCCTGACCCTCGATCCGCCGAAGGCCGGCCGGTTCTTCGTGGTCGAATGCTCGTCGTACCAGATCGATCTCGCACCCACGATCAATCCGACGGCGGGCCTTCTCCTTAACCTCACTCCGGATCACCTCGACCGGCACGGCACCATGCAACATTATGCCGACGTCAAGGAGCGATTGGTGGCCGGTAGCGAGACGGCCGTCATTGCCGTCGACGACACCTACACCACGCTGATCGCCGATCGGGTCGAGCGCTCCGGCACAAAGGTGGTCCGTGTTTCGCGCCGCCAACCGCTGGCGGACGGCCTCTACGCGGAAGACGCGCACATCCGGATCGCACAGGGTGGCACTTCACGCGGAATCGCCGACCTTTCCGCAATCCAGACACTGCGCGGCAGCCACAATGCACAGAACGCGGCAGCGGCGATTGCCGCCTGTCTTGCCGTCGGCGTCAGCGAGGACGAAATCCGCGCTGGCCTCGCCTCGTTCCCCGGGCTCAAGCACCGCATGCAGCCGGTCGGCCGCAAGGGCGACGTCGTCTTCGTCAACGATTCCAAGGCAACGAACGCGGAGGCGGCCGCCCCGGCCTTGTCGAGCTACGACCGGATATACTGGATCGCAGGCGGGCTGCCGAAGGAGGGGGGCATCACCGGCCTCTCCGGCTTCTTTCCAAAGATCGCCAAGGCCTATCTGATCGGCGAGGCCGCCGCCGCCTTCGCCGCAACGCTCGGCGACCAGGTCGCCTACGAGATTTCCGGCACGCTGGAGCGCGCCGTGCTGCATGCGGCGGCGGATGCGGCGAGGGACGGAGCGGGGCCGGTCGCGGTCCTGCTGTCACCGGCTTGCGCAAGCTTCGACCAGTACAAGAATTTCGAAGTCAGGGGCGATGCCTTTGTCGGCCATGTCGCGGCGCTTCCCGGCGTGACCATGCTGATCGAGGCAAACGGTTAGGGGGATTGCCATGGTTAGTCGTGCCGAGCGTGGTCCGGTGGCCGATTGGTTCTGGACAATAGACAGGTTGTTTCTCGCCGCCTTCATCCTCTTGATGGGAATCGGCTTCATGCTGTCCTTCGCCGCAAGCCCTGCGGTGGCGGAACGCCTCAACCTCGACAGCTTCCACTTCGTCAAGCGCCATGCCCTGTTCTTGCTTCCGGCAATCGCGACGATGGTGGCCATCTCGTTTCTAACGCCCCGGCAGGTGCGGCGAACCGCGGCGATCCTGCTTGTGGTGTCGTTGGCGATGATGGTGCTGGCACTGTTCATCGGCGTCGAGGTGAAGGGCGCGCGGCGTTGGATCTCGATCGGCAGCCTGTCGATCCAGCCGTCGGAGTTCATGAAGCCCGCCTTCGTCGTGATCTGTGCCTGGCTTTTCTCCGAATACGCGCGCCAGCCGGAAATCCCCGGCAACCTCTTCGCCATTCTGATGTTCGGGATCGTTGCCGCTCTCCTTGTGGCGCAGCCGGACCTTGGTCAGACGGTCCTGACCACGGCGGTCTGGGGCGGCATGTTCTTCATGGCCGGCATGCCGTGGATCTGGATCATTCTGCTCGGCGGCGTTGCGATCGGGGGATTCGTCTCCGCCTACTATCTCTTCGACCACGTCTCCGGCCGTATCGATCGGTTCCTCACCGGCGAAGGCGACACGTTCCAGGTTGATACCGCCCGCGAGGCGATCATCCGTGGTGACTGGTTCGGAAAGGGCCCGGGCGAGGGTATCGTCAAGCGCATCATTCCGGACAGCCATACCGACTTCATCTTCTCGGTCGCAGCAGAAGAGTTCGGCATCGTCTTCTGCATGGTCATCGTCGCGGTCTTCGCCTTCGTCGTGATGCGCGGCTTGAACCATGCGTTCAAAGAGCGCAACGATTTCACCCGTTTCGCCGTCGCCGGGCTGGTGCTCCTGATCGGCATCCAGTCTATGATCAACATCGGCGTGAACCTCGAACTGCTGCCGGCCAAAGGGATGACCCTGCCGCTCATCTCCTATGGCGGCTCGTCGATGGTCGCAATCTGCGTCACGGCGGGCTTCATCCTTGCCTTGACGCGTCACCGGCCGGAAAAGCGTGCCGCCGAGCGAAGCCTCTTCCGCTCCGGCATGCTTTCTCCCGCGGAGTAATATCGAATGAGCAAAGGCATCATCCTGCTCGCCGCCGGGGGCACCGGCGGCCATCTTTTTCCGGCCGAGGCGCTGGCGCATGAATTGAAGGCGAATGGCTGGTCCGTGCATCTCGTCACCGACAGTCGCGCCGAGCGCTTTGCCGGCAAATTCCCGGCCGACGAGATCCACGTCGTGCCGTCGGCGACGATCGGCTCGAAAAATCCGTTGAAGGTCGTCTCGTCGTTGTGGACGCTGTGGACGGGTCTGCGGGCGGCGCGGCGGCTGCTGACGCGGCTCCGACCCAGCGCCGTCGTCGGGTTCGGCGGCTATCCTACCTTGCCGCCATTGCTGGCCGCCACCGGCATGCGCATACCGTCGATGATCCACGAGCAGAACGCTGTGATGGGGCGCGCCAACAAGGCGCTTGCCGCCCGCGTGCAGGCGATTGCCGGCGGGTTCCTGCCGGACGGCGAGGGCGCGTATGCGGCAAAGACGGTCACGACCGGCAATCCGGTCCGCCCGGCCGTGCTCGCGGCGGCCGAAGTGCCCTATCAGCTGGCGAAACCGGACGGCGAATTCCGCCTCATTGTCTTCGGCGGCAGCCAGGGGGCGCAGTTCTTTTCCAAAGCCGTTCCGCAGGCTGTCTGCCGGCTCAGCGAAGCCAAGCGGGCACGCCTGCGCATAACCCAGCAGGCCCGGCCCGAGGATCGTGAAGGTGTCGAGGCCATTTACGAGAGGCTCGCAATCGCCGCAGACGTTTCGCCCTTTTTCACCGACATGGCGGACCGCCTCGCGAACGCGCATCTTGTCGTCAGCCGTTCCGGCGCCTCGACTGTTTCGGAGCTGTCCGTCATTGGCCGGCCGGCCGTGCTGGTGCCCTATCCCTATGCCCTCGATCACGATCAGGCGGCGAATGCTGCAGCACTCGCCGCCAACGGCGGGGCGCAGGTCATCACCCAGTCCGAGCTTTCTCCCGAGAAGCTTGCGCTGATCATCACCGATGCGATGAAGCATCCGGATCGGATGGCCGAGATGGCGGAGAGCGCCCGAAAGACGGGCAAGCCGGATGCTGCACGCTTGCTCGCCGCCATGGTGGAAGCTATTGCGGGCGGCAAGACGATAGCGGAATTCAAAGGAGAACGCGCATGAAGATGCCGAAGAGCATAGGGCTCGTTCATTTCATCGGAATCGGCGGCATCGGCATGAGCGGCATTGCCGAGGTGCTGCACAATCTCGGCCACCGTGTACAGGGCTCCGACCAGTCCGACAGCGCCAATGTCCAGCGGTTGCACGAGAAGGGCATCACGGTCCACGTTGGCCACAAGGCCGAGAACCTTGGTGACGCCGAGGTGGTGGTCGTTTCGACGGCGATCAAGAAGGACAATCCGGAGCTCATCGCGGCGCGGGAAAAGCTGCTTCCGGTCGTCCGCCGGGCCGAGATGCTGGCCGAACTGATGCGATTCCGCAATGCGATCGCGATCGGCGGCACGCATGGCAAGACGACGACCACATCGATGGTCGCGGCGTTGCTTGAGGCTGGCGGGCTGGACCCGACCGTCATCAACGGCGGCATCATCAACGCCTACGGCACTAATGCGCGCATGGGCGAGGGCGAGTGGATGGTGGTGGAAGCCGACGAATCCGACGGCACGTTCCTCAAGCTGCCGGCCGACGTCGCCGTGGTGACGAACATCGATCCGGAGCATCTGGATCACTACGGCAGTTTCGACGCGGTGCGCGAGGCATTTCGCCAGTTCGTCGAGAACGTGCCGTTCTACGGCTTCGGCGTCCTGTGCCTGGATCATCCGGAAGTGCAGGCGATGGTCAGCCGCATCGAGGACCGCAAGGTCATCACCTACGGCGAGAACCCGCAGGCCGACGTGCGCTTCGGCAATGTGCGGATGGACGGAGCGACATCGGTCTTCGACGTCGCGATCCGCCGGCGCCGGACCGGCCAGGTGATCGAACTGAAGGATCTTCGCCTGCCCATGCCCGGCCGCCACAACGTTTCCAATGCCACCGCCGCGGTCGCTGTTGCGCAACGGCTCGGGATCTCGCCGGAAGACATTGCGCGCGGCATCGCCTCGTTCAGTGGCGTCAAGCGACGCTTTACGCTCACGGGGACGTGGAACGGCGTCAGCGTCTACGACGACTATGGCCACCATCCGGTCGAGATCAGGGCGGTCCTGAAGGCCGCGCGCGAGGCCTGCCAGGGCCGAATCATCGCGGTTCATCAGCCCCATCGTTACTCGCGCGTCCACAGTCTGTTCGAGGAGTTCGCTGGCTGCTTTAACGATGCAGACACGATCATGATCGCGCCGATCTATGCGGCGGGTGAGGAACCGATCGAGGGCAGCGACGCAGAAACCCTGGTTTCCCGGATCAAGGCGAGCGGACACCGCGACGCCCGCTATCTGGAGGGGCCGGAGAACCTGGCCTCCACCATTGGCACCATTGCTAAGCCTGGCGACTTTGTGGTTCTCTTGGGAGCAGGTAGCATCACCCATTGGGCTGGAGCGCTGCCAAAGGAACTCGCAGGCATTTCGGGAATGATGGCATGAAACAGGTGAATGGCGAAAAGTTGCTGGCGTCTCTCGGCGACGGCATCAAGGACGTGCGCGGGCGGCTGACGCCGGATGCGCCGATGGACCGCGTCACATGGTTTCGGGCCGGCGGACTGGCCGAACTGATGTTCCAGCCGCACGACACCGAGGACCTCGTCACCTTTCTGAAGCTGTTGCCGGACGACGTGTCGCTGACGGTGGTCGGAGTCGGCTCGAATCTTCTCGTGCGCGACGGAGGGATTCCCGGCGTCGTCATCCGTCTTTCGGCCAAGGGCTTCGGCGATCTCGAACTGGTCGGCGACAACCGGATCAAGGCGGGCGCGATCTGCCCGGACAAGAACATTGCCGCAATGGCGCTCGACAACGGCATCGCCGGCTTCGAGTTCTTCTACGGCATTCCCGGATCGATCGGCGGGGCGCTGCGGATGAACGCCGGCGCCAACGGCGGCGAGACGAAGGATCTCGTCGTCGAAGTGCACGCCGTCGATCGCAAGGGCAACGCATACGTGCTGTCGAATGCCGACATGGGCTACAGCTATCGCCATTCGAAAGCGCCCGACGGCCTGATCTTCACCCATGCGATCTTCCAGGGCCATGCCGGCGACAAGGCGCAGATCCGCGAGAAGATGGATGCCGTGCGCCAGCACCGCGAGACGGTGCAGCCGATCCGTGAAAAGACCGGCGGCTCGACCTTCAAGAACCCCGAAGGCCACTCGGCCTGGAAGCTGATCGACGAGGCCGGTTGCCGCGGGCTGATGATCGGGGGCGCGCAGATGTCGCCGATGCACTGCAACTTCATGATCAACACCGGACAGGCGACCGGATACGAGCTCGAGTATCTGGGCGAAACCGTCCGCAGCCGCGTGCTCGAGCATTCCGGCATCATGCTGCAATGGGAGATCAGGCGCATCGGCAACTTCATGCCGGGCTACGAGATCAAGGAATTCCTCGGCAAGGCGACTGCCTGAGTCGGCAGAGGTTCAAAGAAAAGGGCCGCGTCGGATATCCGAGCGGCCCTTTTTTCGTTCAGATGGCGCGGTCAACTGTTAACCGGAGACCTCGTCTTCCGAAGAAAGCAGCAGGCAGACGAGCGTGATCACTGCGGCCGCCGCCAGATAGTAGCCGACGTAGTTCAGGCTGTAGGTCGTCGCAAGCCAGGTCGCGATGTAGGGTGCGAGCGAAGCGCCGAAGATGCTGGCGAGGTTGAACGTCATCGACGCACCCGTGTAACGCACCGAGGTCGGGAAGGGGGCTGCGAGCGCCGCACCGATCGGGCCGTAGGTCATGCCCATCAGGCCGAGGCCGATGATCGAGCAGGCGAAGGCGCCGGCGAGGCCACCGGCGAGCATCGGCCCCATGAAGATGCCGAAGATGCCGATACCGATCGTCGTCAGCACGAGCATCAATCGACGGCCATAACGGTCGGAGAGGATGCCCGAGACCGGAATCATCAGGCCGAAGAAGACGACGCCGGTCATCTGGATGACAAGGAACTGCTCGCGCGAATAGCCGAGCTTGGCCGTGCCCCAGGAGAGCGCAAAGACGGTCATCAGGTAAAACAGCACGAAGGTGGCGAGCGCGACGAAGGTGCCGAGCATCAGGCTGCGCTTGTGCGACTTCAGGATCTGGGTGATCGGCACCTGCACGCGCTCGTGCTTGTCTATCGCCTTCTGGAACTCCGGCGTCTCGGTGATCTTCAGCCGGACATAGAGGCCGATGACGACGAGCAGCACGCTGAGGATGAACGGCAGGCGCCAGCCCCAGGCGAGGAAGTCCTCGTTGCTGAGCGTCTCTCCGAGAACCAGGAAGGTGCCGGCGGAGAGGATGAAGCCGATCGGCGCGCCGAGCTGCGGGAACATCGCATACCAGGTGCGCTTGCCGGGCGGAGCATTCTCCGTGGCGAGCAGTACGGCACCACCCCACTCGCCGCCGAGGCCCAGTCCCTGGCCGAAGCGGCACAGCGCCAAGAGCAGCGGCGCCCAGACGCCGATCGTCGCATATGTCGGCAGCAGGCCGATCGCGACGGTGGAGACGCCCATCGTCATCAGGGCGGCGACGAGCGTCGCCTTGCGGCCGACCTTGTCGCCGAAGTGCCCGAACACCACGGCGCCGAACGGGCGCGCGAAGAAGGCGATCGAGAAGGTGGCGAAGGATTGCAGCATCGCCGAGGTCGGATCGGCGGACGGGAAGAAAAGGTGCGGGAAGACGATCACCGCGGCGGTTGCGTAGACGTAGAAATCGAAGAATTCGATGGTCGTCCCGACCAGACTTGCAAAGAGGACACGCGCCGGGGAGTTCACGGCGGAGGTAGTCGAATGCGTTGCGGTCGGTGACACCGTCATGGAAGTGTCACTCATTTTTTTCTTATACCTGTTGTTGTTGGATTGTCTTGCCGTCTTGGGAGGCAGCGGGGCTGTCTTACGGTATCGGATCCGGCGTTGGAACAACAAAAATGCTAAATTAGCCGGATTTCGGTATTTTTTGCGACATTTGCAATCTGTCCGCGACATTCTCTGAAAGGTCGCCAACAGGGGAGTGCCGATCCCACCATTTGTTAGCACCCCGCGTCGGCGGCAAAGAGTTCGGCGTGCTCTTGTGCGGGCACTCGCCCGGCGAGGCCGCCCGGTGCGTCGAAGGCTCGCGGCGGCATCGAGCAACGACCCATTTCCTGCGGGCAGGTGAGGATACCGTGACAATCTCGGCGGGTCTTGCCGATAGCCGTGCCGACCGTGCATTCGAAGATCTTTCTTCGCACGCCGACCGGGCGCTCGACACATCGACGAGCGCCCAATCCAATCCACGCCGTCAGTAACAGACAGTATCCTCGGTCTCTGCGCTTCTGATCATTTCATTCAGTGGCAAGGAAAGCTTGCATCGCGGGCAACTCTCTGATTCTAGGGCGATATTCGATGGAGGGCTGTGATTCGTGATGCGGCCGCCACTGTTTGCGGCGCATGTCGGTTAACGAAAGTAAACGCTTCATTAACCATAATGCAGCTTTAGTTACATCGTCTCGAATGTCCGAGTCGGTTCCTTGAAGGATCAGGTCCGCACAAGCGAGTTCGGTCAGTGTGCGAGAGAGTCCGGGGGTACAGATGAGCAAGCATGTAGCCATGCTAATGGGCGGAGTTTCCTCCGAAAGGCCCGTAAGCCTTTCGTCCGGCAACGCCTGTGCGGATGCGCTCGAAGCCGTCGGCTACCGCGTAACCCGTGTTGATGTGGGCTATGATGTCGCGACGGTGCTTTCGGACCTGAAGCCGGATGTGGCTTTCAATGCCCTGCATGGCCCGTTCGGCGAGGATGGTACGATCCAGGGCGTCCTCGAGTTTCTCAGGATTCCCTATACGCATTCCGGCGTGCTTGCTTCTGCGCTGGCAATGGACAAGGCGCAGGCGAAGATCGTCGCCAAGGCGGCCGGCATGCCCGTTGCTGAAGCGAAGGTGATGGATCGCTTTGAATTCACCTCCAGGCACCCGATGAAGCCGCCCTATGTAGTCAAGCCGGTACGCGAGGGCTCCAGCTTCGGCGTCGTCATCGTCAAGGAAGATCAGGCGCATCCGCCGCAGGTCATCACCTCCGATGACTGGCGTTATGGCGACCGGGTCATGGTCGAGCGCTACGTCTACGGTCGGGAATTGACGTGCGGGGTCATGGGCGACGTTGCCCTTGGTGTCACCGAGGTGGTGCCGCAGGGACACGGCTTCTACGATTATGACGCGAAATACGCGCAAGGGGGCTCAAGGCACGTCCTTCCTGCGCAAATTTCACCAAATATTTACCAAAAAATACAAACACTAGCACTCAAGGCGCATCAGGCGATCGGCTGTCGCGGCGTCAGCAGATCGGACTTCCGATATGACGACCGCTTCTCCGAGAACGGCGAGATTGTGTGGCTGGAGGTCAACACCCAGCCCGGCATGACGCCGACGTCGCTGGTGCCCGAGATGGCCGTCCATGCCGGTCATTCCTTTGGTGAATTCTTGAGTTGGATGGTGGAGGACGCGTCGTGCTTGCGTTGATCGGCAGAAAGAGGAGCAAGGCGGCTCGGCAGGGCGCGGCGGGTCTCGTCGATGCTGATTCCGGGCGCGTATTGCCGCGTCCGCTGCGCAGGATCGTGCGGTTCACCGTCAGCCTCGCCGTCGGGCGCGTGCCGATAGCGCGCCATACGGGCACGGTTGCCGCGATCGCTTTCCTGGCGGCGACCGGTTTCTACGGGATGTCGCTTGGCGGCCACACGCAGGATTTCACCCAGGCGACGACGGCGGCGGCGGGCTTTGCCATCGACGACGTGAAGGTTTCCGGTGCGCGCGAAACGTCGGAAATCGAAATTCTCGCGCATCTCGGTCTCGATGGCACCACCTCGCTTGTGGCGGTGGACGTCGAGGACGTGCGCGGCAAGCTTGCGCAGCTTCCGTGGGTGGAGCAGGTCTCCGTCCGAAAGGTCTATCCAGGCACGATCGAGGTCGCGCTCAAGGAACGCGAGGCGTTCGCGATCTGGCAGCACGGCGACGATCTTTCGCTGATCGAGAAGAATGGCAGCGTCATCGCGCCGCTCCGCGACAACAAGTTCTCGGCCTTGCCGCTGTTCGTCGGACGCGATGCCGAGACGGCTGCGGCGAGCTTCGACAAGCAGTTCGACAACTGGCCGGAAATCAAGGCGCGCGTAAAGGCATACGTTCGCGTGGCCGGCCGTCGGTGGGACCTCCGTCTCGACAACGGCATTGTCGTCAAGCTGCCGGAAACCAACATCGCCCGGGCTATGGACGTGTTGTCCAGGTTCGACGCCGAGCATGGGCTCCTGGAGCGCGACATCGCCGCCGTCGACCTGCGGCTCGAGGACCGCACCACGATACAGTTGACCGAAGGGGCCGCCGCCCGCCGCAAGGTGGTGCTGGAGCAGCGCACCAAGGAACTCAAGAAGGTGACCGATCGCTCATGAGTATCTTCGGCTCCTCCCATTTCGGCCTGCCGCGTTTGAAGCCGCTCAATTCCAAGCGGTCGCACGTCGTTTCGGTGCTCGACATCGGCTCGACCAAGGTCGTCTGCATGATCGGCAAGCTGACGCCGCGGCCGGAAAGCGAAATCCTTCCCGGCAGGACGCACTCGATCGAGGTCATCGGCATCGGACACCACCGCTCGCGGGGCGTCAAAAACGGGGTGATCGCGGATCTGGACGCGGCTGAAAGCGTTGTTCGCCTTGCCGTCGATGCCGCCGAGCGCATGGCGGGCCTGACGATCGACAGCCTGATCGTCAACGTCTCCGCGGGTCGGCTGCAAAGCGACATCTATACCGGCACGATCGATCTCGGTGGCCAGGAAGTGGAAGCGGCGGACCTGCGCAAGGTTCTGGCTGCGGCCGGCCAGCGCTCGCTGCGCCAGGACCGCGCCATCCTGCATTCCCTGCCGACCGGTTTCTCCCTCGACGGCGAGCGCGGCATCCGTGATCCGCTCTCGATGTACGGCGATGTGCTGGGCGTCGACATGCATGTGCTGACGGCCGAGCGGACCGCGCTGAAGAACCTCGAACTCTGCGTCAACCGTGCCCACCTCTCGGTCGAGGGCATGGTGGCCACGCCCTACGCGAGCGGCCTGTCGGCACTCGTGGACGACGAGGTCGAACTCGGTTGCGCCTGCATCGACATGGGCGGCGGAACAACGACGATTTCCGTCTTCGCCGAAGGCAAGCTCGTCCATGCGGACGCCGTCGCGCTTGGCGGCCATCACGTAACGACCGACATTGCCCGCGGTCTGTCGACCCGCATCGAGGATGCCGAGCGGCTGAAGGTCGTGCATGGCTCTGCGCTGCCGAATGCCTCTGACGAGCGCGACATCGTGCCAGTGCCTCCGCTTGGCGAAGACGACCGGGACCAGCCGACGCATGTGCCGCGCGCGCTGCTTTCTCGCATTGTCTGTGCCCGGATCGAGGAGACGCTCGAACTGATTCGCGACCGCATCCAGCGCTCCGGCTTCTCGCCGATCGTGGGCAAGCGGATCGTGCTGACGGGCGGCGCAAGCCAGCTGACGGGGTTGCCGGAAGCCGCGCGCCGGATTCTTGCGCGCAACGTTCGCGTCGGGCGTCCGCTTGGCGTGTCTGGCTTGCCGGCCGCCGCCAAGGGGGCAGCGTTCTCCACAGCGGTGGGGCTGATGATCTATCCGCAGGTTGCGGAGCTGGAAACGCATGCGACGCAAGGCGGCATGCTTGCGTCGCTTGCAGGCGGTAACAGCCGCATCGCCCGGATGGGGCAGTGGCTGAAGGAGAGTTTCTGACGGGTTTGCCGCGAGTGCGTGCGTAGCGGGAAAAACGGAATCGAGTTTTTGGGATATTGGCCGGTGTGGCGATGCAGGCCAGAACAGACAAAAGGAACAGGTACAATGACGATCAAGCTGCAGAAGCCCGACATCACTGAGCTGAAGCCCCGCATCACCGTCTTTGGTGTTGGCGGCGGCGGTGGCAATGCGGTCAACAACATGATCACCGCAGGGCTGCAGGGCGTCGATTTCGTCGTCGCCAACACGGACGCCCAGGCATTGACCATGACGAAGGCCGAGCGGATCATCCAGATGGGCGCCCAGGTCACCGAGGGTCTCGGCGCCGGTTCGCAGCCCGAGGTCGGCCGTGCGGCCGCCGAGGAGTGCATCGACGAGATCATCGACCATCTGAACGGCACCCACATGTGCTTCGTGACCGCCGGCATGGGCGGCGGAACGGGCACCGGTGCTGCTCCGATCGTCGCCCAGGCCGCCCGCAATAAGGGCATCCTGACCGTCGGCGTCGTCACCAAGCCGTTCCACTTCGAAGGCGGTCGCCGCATGCGGCTGGCCGAGCAGGGCATCCAGGAACTGCAGAAGTCGGTCGACACGCTGATCGTCATCCCGAACCAGAACCTGTTCCGCATCGCCAACGACAAGACGACGTTTGCCGATGCCTTCGCGATGGCCGACCAGGTCCTCTACTCGGGCGTCGCCTGCATCACCGACCTGATGGTCAAGGAAGGCCTGATCAACCTCGACTTCGCCGACGTCCGCTCGGTCATGCGCGAGATGGGTCGTGCGATGATGGGCACGGGCGAGGCTTCCGGCGAGGGCCGCGCAATGGCGGCCGCCGAAGCTGCGATCGCCAACCCGCTGCTCGACGAAACCTCGATGAAGGGCGCCCAGGGCCTGCTGATCTCGATCACCGGCGGCCGCGACCTGACCCTGTTCGAAGTCGACGAGGCGGCGACCCGCATCCGCGAGGAAGTCGATCCGGACGCCAACATCATTCTCGGCGCGACCTTCGACGAGGAACTGGAGGGGCTGATCCGCGTCTCCGTCGTTGCGACCGGCATCGATCGCGCCGCCGCGGAAATGTCTGGCAAGAACGCCGATTTTCGTGGCGCAAGCAAGCCGCTGATCCGTCCGTCCGCTGCCGTTCCGGTTCAGCCTCAGGTGTCGCAGCCGGTTGCACCGGCTCCGGTGATGAGCCAGCCGGCCGCACCGCAGCCTGTCGCCGCCCAGCCGCTCCGCACTGCCGATCCGATCTCCGAGACGATCCTGGCGGCGGAACTCGGCCTCGAGCGCGAACTGGCTCTGCCGGAGGCAAGGGCGGCTGCAACTCCGCAGGAGGAATTCCGGCCGCAGAGCCGCCTCTTTGCCGCAGCACCGGCCACAGAGGCCCCGGTCGCCGCACGCCCGGCGCCGATCCCGCAGCCGCAGTTCCAGCAGCCGGTCGCCGCAGTGCCGGTCGCCCCGCGCGCAGAGCCGGCCGCACCGGTCATCCGCCAGGAGCCGGTCGCGACTCGCATGCCGCGAATCGAGGACTTCCCACCCGTCGTCCAGGCAGAGGTTGAGCACCGCAGCCAGCCGGCGCAGGTTCAGGCCGAGGAACGCGGACCGATGGGCCTGCTGAGACGCCTTACCTCGTCGCTCTCCCGCCGTGAGGAAGAGGAGCCGCAGGCCGCGGCAGAGGCCGTTCCGGCGCCGCAGCGCCGGACGTTGTCGCCGGAGGCCAGCCTCTATGCGCCGCGTCGCGGCCAGCTCGACGACCACGGCCGCGCCAATCCGCAGCCGCGCGCACTCAGCGAGGATGACCAACTCGAGATCCCGGCGTTCCTGCGCCGGCAGTCTAACTGAAATTGTAACGGAAGATGTCAAAAGACCCGGATCCGTGATCCGGGTCTTTTGCTTTTATCGTTTTTAATCAAACGGTTAAGTTTGGTGGTCAAGGCGTAACATATCGAAAGAAACAGTGATTTGTAAGGGAAGAGGCGCACAACTACATTCCGGCCGAAAACGAGGGCATGGCCTTGATTCAAGGGCGATTTTTACCGCACGGCGGTGGCCTCGGTAGCGCAGCCTCAAACGCGGATCTCAGTGGTTGCAAGGCGCGCTCGACAGATAAAGACGACTGGCGTGGTGCCAGTGCAGAACAAGGCAATAGGAAATGTCCATTAGCTTGCTGGGTTTTCAGACGACGATCTCGAGCCCGGTCACGATTTCGGGAACCGGCGTCCATTCCGGCGCCGTCGTTTCGATCACCTTCCATCCGGCCGAGGCCGATAGTGGCATCGTATTTCAACGCGTGCATGACAACGGCAGCGTCAGCGAATATCGCGCGGTCTCCGGGCAGGTCGGCAATACGGATCTTTGCACCGTTCTCGGCTTTTCGCCGGACAAGTCGATCGCGACCGTCGAGCACGTGATGGCAGCGCTTTATGCGCTTTCGCTGGACAACGTCCTGATCGAGGTTCACGGCGCCGAAATGCCGATCATGGATGGCAGCTCAGCGCCGTTCATCGACGCGATCGACCAGGTGGGATTGCGCCCGCTCGCCGTCAAGCGCCGCTATATCCGCGTCGTCAAGCCTGTTCGCGTCGAAGCCGGTGCGTCCTGGGCGGAGTTCCTGCCGCACGACGGCACGCGCTTTGAAGTGGAAATCGATTTCGATTGCCCGCTGATCGGTCGCCAGGCCTGGAAGGGGGAATTGACGCCCGCAACCTTCCGCAGCGAACTCTCGCGTGCCCGCACGTTCGGCTTCATGCGCGATGTGGAGCGGCTTTGGGCCGCCGGCTACGCGCTCGGGTCGTCACTCGAGAATTCGGTGGTTATTTCCGACGACAACGTGGTGATCAACGTCGAGGGCCTTCGCTACAGGGACGAATTTGCCCGTCACAAGACGCTCGACGCCGTCGGCGATCTGGCGTTGGCCGGGGCGCAGTTCATCGGCTGCTACCGCTCCTATCGCGGTGGCCACAAGATGAATGCGCATGCGCTGAAGGCGTTGCTGAACGATCGCACCGCCTATGAAGTGGTGGAGGCAACTGCACCGCGCCGCGCCGGCAAGCGGGAGCTCACGGCCGTCAACGCACCCGGGTTTGCTCCCTGGTCTGCATAAGGCCGGGGATGTTTCCCACATCTTGGTGTTTTCACACATAGTTTGCCACAAAATTGCGTCAATGCGCCTGCATGGCGTTGCGGTCCGCGCGAGTTTGAGGATAGAACGCAAGGCTATTGACGGCGCTCGGCAAGGGCGCCGCGCTGATTTTGGGATTGTCAGATGAATATTGCAGGGACTGTTGGTGCGAAGCATTGGACGCGAATTGTCTGCGTCGCCTTCCTGTTGACAGCGCCGGTTGCGCTGACGGCTTGCCAGAGTGATCCCGACATCGACATTACCAAGCTGGCCGGCGAGACCGATCCGCCTGAAGTTCTCTACAACCAGGGCCTAGCCAACCTGAACGCGGGCAAAGTCACGGAAGCCTCGCGGAAGTTCGAGGCCATCGACCGTCAGCATCCGTTCTCCGAATATGCCCGCAAGGCACTCGTGATGAACGCTTTCGTCAGCTACCGCCAGGGACAGACCGAGGAGGCGATTGCCGCCGGCAACCGCTACCTGAACCTCTATCCCGAATCGGAGGATGCGGCCTACGCGCAGTACATCGTCGGCCTCGCCTATGCGAAGCAGATCCCGAGCGTTACCCAGGATCAGCGGGCGGCCACCAAGACGATCGAGGCGATGCAGAACGTCGTCACGAAGTACCCGAAGTCGGAGTACGTCGAAGACGCCCAGACCAAGATCCGTTTCGCCCGCGACCAGCTGGCCGGCAAGGAGATGCAGGTCGGCCGCTACTATCTGGAGCGGAAGGAATACCTCGCCGCCATCACGCGCTTCCGCACGGTTGTGGAGCAGTACGGCAACACCAACCAGATCGAAGAAGCGCTCGCGCGTCTCGTCGAATCCTATTATGCAATGGGTCTTGCCAGCGAGGCGCAAACCGCTGCGGCCGTCCTCGGTCATAACTACCCGGACAGCCAGTGGTATGCGGATTCCTACAAGCTGCTCCAGTCCAAGGGGCTGGAGCCGCGTGAAAACGCTGGTTCCTGGATTTCGCGCGCTGGCAAGAAGCTCATCGGCGCCTGAGAAAAGAGATATGGTCCCGGATGCTGGCACAGCTTTCGATCCGCGATATTGTCCTGATCGAACGGCTTGATCTGGGGTTCGATGCCGGCCTGTCCGTGCTGACCGGTGAAACCGGCGCCGGCAAATCCATCCTGCTCGACAGCCTGTCGCTCGCCCTCGGCGGGCGAGGGGACGGCGCGCTCGTACGCCACGGTCTCGACAAGGGCCAGGTGACCGCCGTATTCGATGTACCGTCCAGTCATGCGGCGCGTATGTTGCTGCGCAGCAACGGCATCGATGACGATGGCGATCTCATCTTCCGCCGCGTGCAATCGGCGGATGGGCGCACCAAGGCCTATGTCAACGACCAGCCGATCTCGGTGCAATTGATGCGCCAGGCCGGCCAGCGACTTGTCGAGATCCATGGCCAGCACGACGACCGGGCGCTGATCGACACCGATGCCCACCGGATCCTGCTCGACGCCTTCGGCGGGCTTGGCGAGCCGGCGGGCGAGGTTGCAGTCCTCTACCAGCGCTGGCGGGAGGCCGAACGCGCGCTTCGGCGCCATCGTGAAAGGGTCGAGGCGGCAGCGCGCGAAGCGGACTACCTGCGCTCGTCCGTCGAGGAGCTGGAGAAGCTTTCCCCGCAGGATGGCGAGGAGGAACTGCTCGCCGAGGATCGCGCCCGCATGATGAAGGCGGAGCGCATCGCCGGCGACATCAACGAGGCGAGCGATTTTCTCAACGGCAATGCTTCGCCGGTCCCGGTCATCGCCTCGATGGTCCGCCGGCTGGAGCGCAAGAGCCAGGAGGCTCCGGGCCTGCTGGAGGAAACCGTCGAGCTTCTTGGCCGTGCCGTCGACCAGCTTTCCGATGCGCAGATGGCGGTGGACGCGGCGCTGCGCAAGACCGAATTCGACCCGAAGCTGCTGGAGCGGACGGAAGAGCGCTTGTTCGCGCTGCGCGCCGCTTCGCGCAAATACTCCGTTCCCGTTGCCGGGCTCCCCGCGCTCGCCGCAAAGATGATCGCCGATCTCGCCGATCTCGACGCCGGCGAGGAGAAGCTGGTCCAACTCGAGAAGCACGTGACCGATATGCGGGCGGCTTATGACGTTGCGGCGCGCGCGCTCTCGGATCGCCGCCACCATACGGCCGAGGCTCTTGCCGCGGCCGTGATGGCGGAGCTTCCGGCGCTGAAGCTCGAGCGCGCACGCTTCATGGTCAACATCACCACCGATCCTGACGGCGGCGGCGAGGATGGCATCGACACCGTCGAGTTTCATGTCCAGACCAACCCTGGCACGCGCCCCGGACCGATCATGAAGGTGGCGTCGGGCGGTGAGCTTTCGCGCTTTCTTCTGGCGCTCAAGGTGGCACTTGCGGACCGCGGCTCTGCGCCGACGCTGGTCTTTGACGAAATCGATACCGGCGTTGGCGGCGCGGTCGCCGACGCGATCGGCCAGCGGCTGAAGCGCCTCTCCTCGACGGTGCAGGTGCTTTCCGTCACGCACGCGCCGCAGGTAGCGGCCCGCGCGGCCACCCACCTTCTGATTTCCAAGGGGCCGATCGAAGGCAGCGAGGCGGTCGCCACCCGCGTCGCCCGCATGGACGATGGCGCTCGCACCGAGGAGATTGCCCGCATGCTGGCCGGCGCGTCGGTGACGGAAGAGGCGAGGGCGGCGGCGGCACGATTGCTGTCGGGCGGCGGCTGAGGCCGGGGCCGGCCGTTGCGACCTTCATCTGATTTCCCGCTTTCTCTCTTCTAAGTTTCAGTAGCCCCTCATCCGCCTGCCAGCACCTTCTCCCCGCAGGCAGGGCGAAGGGCATATGCCGTCCCGTCGAATCCGGCCTCGCCAGTGAGGCCGGTGGCGACCTCCGCCGGTGAGACCTGCGGCAAACCCACCGGCGAGACCCGTGGTAAACCCGCCGGCGAAACCCGTGGCAAACCCGTCGGCGAGACCCGCGGCAAACTCGTTCCCTCTCCCCGCTTGCGGGGAGAGGGTTAGGGCGAGGGGCAGCGAAGTGCGCTGAGATGTCTTTTGCCCGCTGTATGTAGACGTGTGCGCCCCGCAATCGTCTTCCCTTTCATCGCAGTTGCTCTAAAACCGATCTCTCGGAATCGCGGAGTGGGCCATGGCAATCGAAAAGATCCCCGTCGAAAACCTGACCGAGGAGGCGGCGGCGGCGGAACTCGCCTATCTGGCGGCGGAGATCGCCCGGCATGACGAGCTTTACCACGGCAAGGACCAGCCGGAGATCTCCGATGCGGACTATGACGCGCTGAAGCGCCGCAATGAGGCGGTCGAGGCGCGCTTTCCGGCATTGGTGCGCGCCGACAGCCCCTCCCGCCGGGTCGGCGCCGCGCCGCTGCCGACCTTTGCGCCGATCGTCCATGCCCGGCCGATGCTGTCCCTCGACAACACCTTCTCCGACGAAGACGTGCGCGACTTCATCGCCTCCGTCTACCGCTTCCTCGGTCGTCTGCCGGATGATTCGATCGCCTTCACTGCAGAGCCGAAGATCGACGGCCTTTCCATGTCGATCCGTTACGAGAACGGCAGGCTCGTCAACGCCGCCACCCGCGGTGACGGCACCACCGGCGAGAACGTGAGCGCCAACATCCTCACCATCAACGAGATCCCCAAACGCCTGCCTGCGGGCGCCCCGGCAATCGCCGAGGTGCGCGGTGAGGTCTATATGGCCAAGAGCGATTTCCAGGCGCTGAACGCGCAGATGGCCGCGGAAGGCAAGCAGACCTACGTCAACCCGCGCAACACCGCCGCCGGGTCGCTGCGCCAGCTCGACGCGGCGGTGACGGCGAGTCGGAAGCTCCGCTTCTTCGCCTACGCCTGGGGCGAGATGTCGGACATGCCGGCCGAAACGCAGCTTGGCATGGTGGAAACGTTCAAGGCCTGGGGCTTCCCGGTCAACCCGCTGATGAAGCGGCTGTTCAAGGTCGAGGACATCATCGCCCACTACCGCGAGATCGGCCTTGCCCGTCCGGACCTCGACTACGACATCGACGGCGTTGTCTACAAGGTCGACCAGCTCGACCTGCAGGCGCGCCTGGGTTTCCGCTCCCGGTCGCCACGCTGGGCGACGGCGCACAAATTTCCTGCCGAGCAGGCGCTGACGACGCTGACGGCGATCGATATCCAGGTCGGCCGCACCGGTGCACTCACCCCGGTCGCGCGGCTTGAACCGGTGACCGTCGGCGGTGTCGTCGTCACCAATGCGACGCTGCACAACGAGGACTATATCCGCGGGGTGGGCAACAGCGGCGAGCCGATCCGCGAGGGGCGGGATATCCGCGTCGGCGACGTCGTGATCGTCCAGCGCGCCGGCGACGTGATCCCGCAGATCGTCGACGTGGTGCTGGAAAAGCGGCCGTCGGACGCGGTGCCGTACGAGTTTCCCAAGACCTGCCCGGTCTGCGGCAGCCATGCCGTGCGCGACATCAATGAGAAATCCGGCAAGGTCGACGCGGTGCGGCGCTGCACCGGCGGCTTTGTCTGCCGCGCCCAGGCGGTGGAGCATCTGAAGCACTTCGTCTCCCGCAACGCCTACGATATCGAGGGGCTCGGCTCCAAGCAGATCGATTTCTTCTTCGAGGCGGAGGATCCGGCGCTGACGATCCGCACAGCGCCGGAGATTTTCACGCTGGAGAAGCGCCAGGCCGATTCCCTGACCAAACTGGAGAACATCGAGGGCTTCGGCCGCGTCAGCGTGCGCAAGCTATACGACGCGATCGACGCCCGTCGCACCATTGCGCTCAACCGCTTCATCTATGCGCTCGGCATTCGCCACGTCGGCGAAACGACCGCGAAACTGCTCGCGCGTGCGTACGGAACCTATCAAGCCTTCGAGACCGGGATGCAGGAGGCCGTCTCTCTCAGCGGCGAGGCCTGGAACGAGCTCAACCGCATCGACGGGATCGGCGAGGTCGTGGCACGTTCCATCGTCGAGTTCTACAAGGAACCGCGCAATCTAGACGTCATCGAGCGCTTGCTTCTGGAGGTGATGCCCGAGGCGGCGGAAGTGCCGGTCGCGAGCGATAGCCCCGTCGCCGGCAAGACCGTCGTCTTCACCGGCTCGCTGGAGAAGATGTCACGCGACGAGGCCAAGGCCATGGCCGAGCGGCTTGGCGCCAAGGTGTCTGGTTCGGTCTCCAAGAAGACGGATCTCGTCGTCGCGGGACCGGGGGCGGGCTCGAAGCTCGACAAGGCGCGCGAATTCGGCGTCGAAGTGATCGATGAGGACCAATGGTTCGAACGGATCAATCCATGAGTTCTGTTCGCTGCTGAAGTTCAACCCGCACGCCGGCGGCGGTCGGGACCTTCCTGGATTACGACAAGCGCACCGATCAATGGCTGGTCCTCTGCATAGCAGGGTGTCAGCCTGCGCCGGATCACCACGACCTTGCCGTCCATTTCCCGTGCATTCGTATGCTCTACCGTCTCTCCTGAAAAACAACGGTCGAGATTGGTCTTGATCCGGCTGTCAAACCGTTCTGCGCCGACGACGTCGCGCACATGGCAGCCGATGAGTTCGTGCGGCTTTCGGTTTAGTCGGGCCGCATCGGTCGTGTTGGCATAGAGGTAGCGATAATCGGTAGTCACGACCGAAACGCGTTCCGGCAAGGTGTCCAACTGGCCCACGTCAAGCACGCCGTTGCGGATCGGCGCTGACAAGGCGGGAAGGCCGCCGGTGTCGGTGGGTGTGCGCACGATGATGTAGCGCCGGAGAAGTGCTTCGATCAGATCCGCGTTGCTGCGGACACTTGCGGCGTCGTCCGCTTCTTCGCGCAGCAGCCGCAGCAGTGCCGTGAACTGGACTTGCTGTCCGGCGGTATCGTTCGTCAGGTGATCGACGAGCGCTGTCAGGGAGGAGGTCAGTTCGCGATCGAGACGGCAGACGAGTGGGGCGTTGTCGGTTGATACGGCGTCCTGCAGGCGGCGATAGTGCTCCCAGAAAGCCTCGGTAAGGCGCTCCGTGACGCAAAGCCCCGTGTGGCCCCTAAGCGTTTCCCTATCTGCCATTCGCCCCACCGACGATGAAATCGCCGTTACCCGACTCGATGACCCTTCCAGTTGCAAGGAAGATAGGCGGGTTCGCCCCATTGGAGAAGTGGGATTCGCTTTAGCCTTTGCTTGTCGCGGCAGGCTGTGGCCGTGGGGGCACGACGAAGCGGGCTTGATCAGATGCGATCGTGCCACCCCGCTTCATATGGAGCGGGGCGACATCTCAAGCACGGCTCGGCTAGCCGTTGGATTTCTTGGCCTTCCTCTTCTTGACGAACGGAGCGTCGCCCTGCGGCCCCTTTGCACGCGGCCCCTTGCCCTTGAAACCGGCGTCCTTGAAGCCCTTGTCTTGGAATTCCTTGCCATGGAATTCCTTGCCCTGAGAGGGCTTCTTGCCGAAACCTGGTTTGTTCCAGGCGGGGGCTTCGTCGGAATTTCCTGCCGTGCGCGGGCTCTTGGACGCGTCCTTGCGGAACGGTCTGTCGCCAGCTTCTGCGGTAGCGGGGCGCTTTTCGAATTTGTCGAACTTGCGCTTCGGCTTGCCCCCGTCACGCTCGTCGCCGTAATCGCGCTCTTTGCGGAAGCGGTCTGGCTTATCGAACGCAGGCCTATCGAAGGCAGGTTTGCCGCGCGGCTTGGCCGTCAGGTCGGGTGTGCCGTCCAGTTCCGTGACGCGAATGCCCTTCTCCAGTAGGCGCTTCGGTCCGATCTTGGCGAGGAATGCGTCGGCGACGTCTGCGGAAAGCTCCACATAGGTCTCGTCCTGCTGCATCTTGATCGCGCCGATCTCGTTCTTGGTGAGGTCGCCGTTCCGGCACAGCATCGGGATCAACCAGCGGGGCTCGGCGTTCTGCTTGCGTCCGACCGAAATGGAGAACCACCGCGCAGGACCGAATTCTTCGCGCGGGCGTCGTGGTGTCGGCTCCGCTCCGTCTGCATGTGTGCGTTCCCGCGGCGCGCGCCGCTGGTCGAGGTTGACCTCTCTCAGGTCTTCCGGCGCCGAACGGCCGGCGCGATAGAGCCGCGCGAAGGCAGCGGCGATCTGCCGGGGCTCGACGGTGGAAAGTAGCGTGTCGACGAAGGTGTTTTCATCCTCGGCGATCGGCTCGCTGAGGACCGGATCGGCCAGCAGCCGCTCGTCATCACGACGCAGGATCTCGTCGGCAGAAGGCGGCGAGGCCCATTCCGCCTTGATCCTGGCACCGGCAAGCAGGCGCTCGGCCTTGCGCATGGCGGGGAGGGGAACGATCAGCGCGCTGACGCCCTTGCGGCCGGCGCGGCCGGTGCGGCCGCTGCGGTGCAGCAGCGTTTCCGGGTTCGTCGGCAGGTCGGCGTGCACGACCAGTTCGAGGTTCGGCAGGTCGATGCCGCGCGCGGCCACGTCGGTGGCGATGCAGACGCGGGCGCGGCCGTCGCGCATCGCCTGCAGCGCATGGGTGCGTTCGTTCTGCGACAGTTCGCCCGAGAGCGCCACGACGGAGAAGCCACGATTGTTGAAGCGGGCGGTCAGGTGGTTGACGGCAGCGCGCGTCGAGCAGAACACGATCGCCGTCTGCGCCTCATAATAGCGCAGCACGTTGATGATGGCGTTCTCGCGGTCGGATGGCGTGACCGCCAGGGCACGGTACTCAATGTCGACGTGCTGGCCACGTTCGGCCGCGGTCGATACGCGGATGGCGTCGCGCTGGTAGCTGCGCGCCAGTTCCTCGATCGCCCGCGGCACCGTCGCAGAGAACATCAGCGTGCGCCGCTCTTCGGGTGCCGCGTCGAGAATGAATTCGAGATCTTCGCGGAAACCGAGGTCGAGCATCTCGTCCGCCTCATCGAGGACGACGGCGCGCAGGCCGGAGAGGTCGAGCGAGCCACGGTCGATGTGGTCGCGCAGCCGCCCAGGCGTGCCGACGACGATCTGTGCGCCGCGATCGAGTGCCCGGCGTTCATTGCGGATGTCCATGCCGCCGACGCAGGAGGCGATTACCGCGCCCGTCTCGCCGTAAAGCCATTCGAGTTCGCGTTTCACCTGCAGTGCCAGTTCCCGCGTCGGAGCGATCGCCAGCGCCAGCGGCGCTGCGGCCGGGCCGAAGCGGTCTTCGCCTTCCAGCAGCGTCGGGGCCAGCGCCAGGCCGAAGGCAACGGTCTTCCCCGAGCCGGTCTGCGCGGAGACCAGGACGTCCGCACCGCTCAGCGTCGGGTCGGAAACGGCCTTCTGCACCGGGGTCAGGGTGGTGTAACCGCGTTTTGCCAACGCGCTTGCCATCGCCGGAGCGAGGCCTTCGTATTCGGTCATCTCAGGTCTTTCGGATAATGTCGTTTCGCAGCACCCTGGTGGATCACGATGGTGCCGGACCGCGCATCGGCCCACGCGTGGCCGACCATTTGGCGGCGTTCCTACTGCGAAGCGGCCGAAAAGTACAGCAACAATATTGCATATGCGAACGTCGCTCCGGGCAGGGTTCGCTACCAGGTTAACGATTGTCTTTTTGCGCTGCACAAGATAGAAAGCGGCGCTGCCGCAAAAAAGCCCAGATGCTACGGCGGCGAGCGCCCAGGGAGAGGGTGTCGATGGATTGGAGGATCCGCCGGATGCAGACCATCACCACGATCGCGGGATTGCGTGAGGCACTTGCACCCCATCGTGCCGCCGGAAAGACGATCGGGCTCGTGCCTACCATGGGCTATCTCCACATCGGCCACATGGAACTCGTGCGCCGCGCCCGCGTCGAAAACGACATTGTCGTCGCCTCGATCTTCGTCAATCCGCTGCAGTTCGGCGAAAACGAGGATCTTGCGCGCTATCCGCGTGACTTGCCGCGCGATCAGGCGATGCTCGAACACGGCGGCGTCGATTTCCTCTTCGCGCCCGGCGTCTCAGACATGTATCCCCGCCCCATGGAGACAGTTGTGGATGTGCCCACACTCGGCTCCAAGCTTGAGGGCGAGGTACGGCCAGGACATTTCGCCGGTGTCTGCACCGTCGTCACCAAGCTGTTCAATATCGTTGGCGCCGACCGTGGCTACTTCGGCGAGAAGGATTACCAGCAACTCGCGATCATCCGCCGCATGGCCGAAGACCTGGCGCAGCCGATCGAGGTGATCGGGGTGCCGACCGTGCGCGAGGCAGATGGGCTCGCCTGTTCCTCGCGCAATGTCTACCTCTCGCCGGAGCAGCGCGCCGCCGCCGTCATCGTCCCGCGCGCGCTCGACGAGGCTGCAAGATCGATTGCAGGCGGCGAGCGGGACGCGAGCAGGGTCGAGGCGGCCGTACGGGCCTTTGTCTCCGCCGAACCGCTGGCGGAACCGGAGGTCGTCGCGCTGCGCGACCCCGAGACGCTTTCGGAACTCGCCGAAATCGGTGAGAAACCCGTTCTATTGTTGCTTTTCATCCGGTTTGGGAGCACGAAGCTGCTCGACAACCGGGTTATCGGCACGAACACGGTCAAGCAGTAAAGGTAGCCTGACGATGAGCGTACATGTAACGAAGCGGCGTCTCGCCCCCGCGGACATCACCGGCCTAAAGGGCCAGCGCCCGATTGTCAGCCTGACGGCCTATACGACACCGATCGCCAAGCTGATGGATCCGCATGTGGATTTCATGCTGGTCGGCGATTCGCTCGGCATGGTGCTCTATGGGCTCGATTCGACCGTCAGCGTGACGCTGGAAATGATGATCGCGCACGGCCAGGCCGTCATGCGCGGCTCCAGCAACGCCTGCGTCGTGGTCGATCTGCCGTTCGGCTCCTATCAGGAATCGAAGGAACTGGCCTTCCGCAGTGCCGCCCGGGTGCTGAAGGAAACCGGCTGCAGCGCCATCAAGCTCGA
This sequence comes from Mycoplana sp. BE70, assembly GCF_031455855.1. Lineage (NCBI taxonomy): Bacteria > Pseudomonadati > Pseudomonadota > Alphaproteobacteria > Hyphomicrobiales > Rhizobiaceae > Mycoplana > Mycoplana sp. BE70. The sequence goes on along the minus strand of NZ_JAVDTM010000004.1, from coordinate 191,861 downwards.
AGGCGGGGCGGAGATGGCCGAAACGGTTGCGTTCCTGACCCAGCGCGGCATTCCGGTGCTCGGCCATGTCGGCCTGATGCCGCAACTGATCAACACGACCGGTGGTTACCGCTCGCTCGGCCGCAACGACAAGGAAGCGGAGAAGATCCGCCGCGACGCCAAGGCGATCGATGATGCCGGGGCGTTTGCCATTGTCATCGAGGGAACGGTCGAGCCAGTTGCCCGCGAAATCAGCGGCCTGCTGAAGGTTCCGACGATCGGCATCGGCGCATCGCCGGCCTGCGACGGCCAGGTGCTCGTCGTCGACGACGCGCTCGGTGTCTTCACGGATTTCAAGCCGCGCTTCGTCAAGCACTTCGCCAACCTGGCACCGCTGATGAGCGAGGCGTTCGCGGCCTATGCGGAAGAGGTCAAGGCACGGACCTTCCCGGGGCAGGAGCACACATTCCAGGTGAAGAGCAAGAACGCCTGACGGTAGTCAGCGCCGGAAATCCCGCTGTTCCTCCAGGCGATAGAGCGCGTCGGCAAATTCGTCCATCTTGCCCAGTAGTGCGGTGTGCGCGTCGCGCAGGCCGCGGTTGTAGTGATGCGGGCCAATCTGTTTGGTGAAAAACTCCATCAGCAGTTCCGCCGGGAGTGCGCCGATCTGCTGATCGAGTTCCTCTGAAAAATAGACCTGAATGGCGCGGATGATGTCCGCCTTTTCCTGTTTAGAGAGATCGATTTTTTTCATGGGGTCAATCCTGCAACCGGCGGCATGCGTTGGCGGCACCTACGGATACGGTTCAGCAAAATTAATGAATATATCAGTCTAATTCAATTGCCCTGAAAGCTTGGTGCGAATAGACGGAGCCGTTAACGAGAGGCAGCCCCTTGAGCAAGGCAGATTTTAACGAAGGCATGCGCGGCGCGATGCCGTTGTGTATTTCCGCCGCACCGTTCGGTGCCCTGTTCGGCGCCGTCGCGGTCGCCAACGGCCAGACGATCGCCGAAGCGGCGTTGATGAGCCTCACACTGTTCGCCGGTGCGAGCCAGCTCGTCGGCATCGAACTGTTCGGCCAGAGGATCGCGCCGTGGATCATCGTGCTGTCGATCTTTGCGGTGAACTTCCGCCACATTCTCTATTCGGCGGCGATGGCGCCCTATGTGCGGCATTTCACGCCGGTCCAGAAGTTCTTCGGATTCTTCCTGCTGACAGACCCGCAATTCGCAGAGACGGTCAACCGTGGAGAGTCGGGGCGTAGGGTAAGTTTCTCGTGGTACCTCGGCTACGGGCTCATGATCTATGTACCATGGCAGGTGATGACGGTGCTCGGCGGTTTCTTCGGGAAATTGATCGGCGATCCGAAGGTGATCGGTATCGACGTGTTGCTGCCCATCTACTTCATGGCGCTGGTGCTCGGCTTCCGTAAGCGGTCGAACTTTCTTCCGGTCGTTGCCATGAGCGGCGCCGCCTCGGTGATCGCCTATCACACCGTCGGTTCGCCTTGGCACGTCAGCATCGGTGCTGTCGCCGCCATGCTGCTTGCAGCTGCACTTCCGGTGAAGCGCGAGCCGGAACGCCGCGCGGCGCGGAGGGGCTGACATGGAGGCGTTGTTCCACACCGACATGGTGCTCATCATTCTCGCCGGCGCAGTTGCCACTTTCCTGACGCGCATCGGCGGTTACGTGCTGATCACGCGGATGAAGTCGATCCCGCCGCGCCTTGAGGCGGCGCTGAACGCGGTGCCGGCGGCTGTCCTGACGACGCTCGTGGCGCCCGCCTTCTTTACCGGCGGGCCGGACGTGCAGGTTGCCATGGCCGCCGCCCTGATCGCCAGCCTTCGCCTGTCGATGCTGCCCATGCTGTTCGTCGGCTGGTGTGCGGTGATGCTGATGCGGTATGCGTTCGGCGGGTAAGGCCGGCAAGCAGAAGCCGAACGTGACCAGCAGACCCAACAGGATGGGCCTCTGGTCAGGAGGATCTTAGACTGTGCGATCGAAGCGAAGGTGCAATAGCGGATAGTCGCGGCCTTGGCTGTCTTTTTCGGAGCGCCCGATTCGCCTAAACCCCATTCGCTCGTAGAAGCCGACTGCTTGCGCGTTCTGCTCATTCACGTCGGTCGTCATCGTGGTGAGCAGTGACAAGCCATGAAGGACAAGCGCCCGGCCGATACCCACGCCTCTATTCGCCGGATCGACGAATAGAGCTTCCATATGTCCTCCATCCAACAACATGAATCCGAGCGCACGGTCGTCAGCGTCCACGGCCAACCAAAGCGGGGCGGCCGGAAGAAAATCGCGCACTTCATTCTCGATTTCGGCGCGATCTTCCGGGGTCAGAAAGTCATGCGTTGCGTCGACGGCGTCACGCCAAATGTTGACTACGCGCTCACCGTCTCGCGGTGTTGATACTCTGATCGCTATCACACAAATTCCCTAGCAGGCGGTATCCTAGGGCCCGGCTGGAGCCTAGAATTGACTGAATGGGCTTCCTACACCCCGTGGCTGAACGGTGCGGTCGCGGATGTCAGCCAGTCGCGCACCTTGGCGTCCTCGAGCAGCGGCATCAGCGCCGCGCGCGTCTGCGCATGGTACGCGTCGACCCAGTGCAATTCCTCGCGGGTCAGCAGTTCCGTCACGATCAGCCGCTTGTCGATCGGGCAGAAGGTCAGCGTCTCGAAGCCGAGCATGTCGATGTCGCCGCCGTCGACGGGGGCAGCCGGCAGGATATGGATCAGGTTTTCGATACGGATGCCGAAGCTTCCTGGCCGGTAGTAGCCGGGTTCGTTGGAGAGGATCATGCCCGGCAGCAGTTCCTGCGTCGAGAGCCGGGAGATGCGCTGCGGTCCTTCATGCACGGAGAGATAGGAGCCGACACCGTGGCCGGTGCCATGGGCGAAATCCGCGCCGGCCTTCCACAGCGCGATGCGGGCGAGCGGGTCCAGGTCGCAGCCGCGCGTCCCCTTGGGGAAGCGCGCGGTGCTGATGGCGATCATGCCCTTCAGGACGAGCGTGAAGAAGCGCTTCTGTTCCTCCGGTACGTCGCCGATCGCAACCGTGCGGGTGATGTCGGTCGTGCCGTTGATGTACTGCGCCCCTGAATCGATCAAAAACAGCGTCCCGCCTTCGATCTTCGCATCGGTATCGGTCGTCACGCGGTAATGCATGATTGCGGCATGGGCGCCGGCGCCGGAAATCGTATCGAAGGAGGTGTCCTTCAGCGGGTTCTGCATGCGCTCGCCGACGGTGGCGCGGCAGGCCTCCAGCTTCTTCGTCACCTCGATCTCGGTCAGCGTGCCCGGACGGCTGGCGTCGAGCCAGGCGAGGAACTCCACCATCGCCGCGCCATCCTGCAGGTGCGCCTTGGCCGAGCCAGCCAGCTCGATCTCGTTCTTGCAGGCGCGCGGCAGGCGGGCGGGATCGGCCGCTTCGATGACCGTGCCGCCGGCGGAACGAATTGCTTCGGCGAGCGCAAAAGGGGCCTGGTCCGGGTCGATCAGGATCTTCTTGCCGGCGCTGGAAAGAGCCGCGATCCGGCTGCCGAACTCCGACGGCGGCAGGAAGTCGGCAAGCTGGGTGAGGTAGGCCTCTTCCTCGATCCCCGTCTTGCGCTTGTCAATGAAGAGCTCCGCCTTGCCGTCCGCATGCAGGATGGCGCGGGCGAGGGGGTGAGGGGTGTGCGGGACATCGCTGCCGCGAACATTGAACAGCCAGGCGATCGTCGACGGATCGGTCACGGCCAGCGCGTCGGCCCCTGCCTCGCCAACCTTCGCCACCATTTCCGCGATCTTGTCCTTGGCCAGCTTGCCGGCAAATTCCTGCGGCTGGATGCGCACCCGCCCGAGCGGCTCTGCGGGTCGACCGGTCCAGATGCGGTCGAGCGGGTTGTGATCGAGCTGAACCAGCGTGCCGCCGATTTCCTTCAGCGCCTTCTCCAGCTTGCGCACCTCGGCGCCGGTGTGGAGCCAGGGATCGATGCTGAGGCGGAAGCCTTTCGCGACGTGCTTCGGAATCCACACGTGCGGCGGTTCGCCGACCAGGTCGCCCCCTTTGAAGACGCTGCCATCCACCTGTTCGGCGAGCTGCGTCACGTAACGGCCGTCGACGAATACGATCGCTTCGCCGCGCGTGACCAGCGCAACACCCGCCGAGCCGGTGAAGCCGGTCAGCCAAGACAGCCGCTCGGCACTTTTCGGCACATACTCACCTTGAAATTCGTCGGCGCGCGGCACGAGGAAGCCGTCGATGCCAAGCGTGTCGAAGGTGGCGCGCAGTGCGTCGGTCCGTTCGCGGCCGAACTGCGGGGTGGAGGTGACGTCGAAACTCTGAAACATGATTTGGCTTCCGGCTGGAACTGGACTCGCGCGACTCTAGAACAACTGCCGGCGAAGTGAAATCGTGGTCGTGGACAATCCGCTTTCCGGGCGGCCGGCCCGAGTCACAGTTCTGCCGGGAGGCAGAGGGCTTTGCGCGCGTCCATGCGCTGCATGCATAGCTCCCATGTCCAATTAATCCTGTCCTTATTTTTTGCTTCGGTTATAAAGCCCGCAACGAAGCGAACGCGAGTTCTGCTTCAAACGAAAGTAAACGAAAGTTTCGTCGAAAGGCGATGCTGCTAGGTGTTCCGATCAGACGCTTGTCCGGTCACTCCTCCTCCCTCCTCCGGGTAGGCGTTCGGAACACATAGGGTCCGCTTGAGCTCTCCTCCTCCTTAAGGCTCGCGGACAGGCCGGTTTTCCGGTCCTAGGCGGTGCCACTGGCACCGCCTTTTCTCTTTCCAGAACCTCCCGTCCGTATCCCTGCGCGGCCGGGAGGTTTTTTCTTTTCCAAGCAATGTCCCGTAAGTGGAGACCGGTTTCGGACAAAGACATGCGGGGTGGCAAAAGGCCAAGGCGCGCGACCGAATCAAAGAGGCCGCGACGCGGTTTCACTGCCTGTCGAGGTGGATCGTCACCCAGCCGTTGCGCCAGATCGTGCGCACATGCCGCAGGCCTACGCCGTTATAGGCCGACAAGACCTTCCAGCGCTGGTTGGCAAGAATTCCAGACAGGACGACGTGCCCGCCGGCCGCCAGATGCGCCACGAGCTGCGGCGCCATGCGCATCAGCGGACGGGCCAGGATGTTGGCGATGATCAGGTCGAACGGGCCGTGGCGGCGGAAGGCCGTGTGGTGAAATCCCGGCGCCGTCTCAAGCGTGATGCCGCTGGCGATTCCGTTGTGGCGTACGTTTTCGCGGGCCACCTTCGTCGCGATCGGATCGATGTCGGTCGCAAGGACGGGAATGGGGGCGAGCTTGCGGGCGGCGATCGCCAGCACGCCGCTGCCGGTCCCGAGATCGAGCGCGGAGCGGATCTTCGCCGAGCGCATGACCGTCTCGATCACTTCGAGGCAGCCGGCCGTCGTGCCGTGATGGCCGGTGCCGAAAGCCTGGCCGGCATCGATTTCGATGGCGATCTCGCCCGCTCGCACTGCGTCCCGGTCGTGCGAGCCGTGGACGACGAAGCGGCCCGCGCGCACCGGCTGCAGGCCCTCCAGCGACTTGGCGATCCAGTCGACGTCGGGGATGTCCTCGCGCTCGATCATCGCATCGGGAAAATCGTCCTTCAACAGCGCGGCGAAGCGTTCCCGGACCTCGTCTTCCTCGTCGGCCATCAGATAGACGGACGCTTCCCATCTGTCCGCCTTCTCATCAATCTCCATCGTGGCGATGGCGTATCCCTCTTCCTCGAAGACATCGGTCATCAAGTTGAGGATCGCATCGGCATTCCGCTCGGTCGTGGTGATGAAAAGACGGATCTCGCTCACGTGAGGCTGTTCCTGCATAGCTGGGCGGGCCGGGGTCGCCGACCGTTTTTGTTTTCGCGCATGCGCTAAAGCATGTCTCCCGAAAGTGGGCACCGGTTTCGGAACCAAGACATGCGAAAGAACAAGGACCTAAAGCGCGGCAAGCGGATCTGAAAGATCGCGACGCGCTTTAGCATGTCCGGCGCACCGCGCAAAGTCGTTCATTGCGTTCTGGCGATCCAGGGCGGGTGGGGCGTGTCCATGCCGGCGATTCCCGACACGAGCCGGCGCTCGGCAAAGGGAAGATAAGTCATCAGCGGCAGCAGCCGTTCGCGCAGCATGAGGGCTGCCGGGCGCTCCAGGGTGGCAAGCGCCGTCAGCATCCGGGTCTGGCGCAGCACACCGCGTACGGCCGGCAGGCGCAAAGCCGAATATTCTGTTTCTCGCCCCTCGGAAATGAGCCAGGCGAGCCAGCAGGCATCCTCGATGCCGAGATTCATGCCGCGAGCTCCGATCGGCGAATGAATGTGGGCCGCGTCGCCGGCGAGATAGACGCGGCCGATCGACATCGCCTCGACATGCCTGAAGCTTACCTTGAAATCCGATCGCCAGGTCTGCTCGAGCGGATCATGCGGATGGACAATGCGGTCCTCGAAGTCCGGCAGCGTCGAGATGTAGCGCAATACGTTGGCACGGACCGGAATGCAGCCAAGCACGCCGGGATTGATGAAATCCACGCGCGCATAGCTGACGTCGACTGGGACGTCATAGGCATAGTCGGCCAGGAAGAAGTCGTTCTCCAGCGCCTCGCCTGGAAAGGTGAAGCCGCAGGCATTGCGCACGATCGAATGGGCGCCGTCGGCACCCACGAGGATCGTCGGCTTCACCGTTTCGCCGCTGTCGTCCTTGCGTATGAGCGTCACCTCAGGGGTCTCCGCGCCTCCCTCCACGGTGTTCACCGTCGTGTGCCACTCGGGTTCGACCTCGAAGGTACGGAGTTGCTCCAGCAAGAGCCGTTCCGTGGCGCTCTGCGGCAGGATGCTCAAGGCCGGGGCCTGTCCGCGGAACTTGTTCGTGTGAATGGTCAGCAGCGGGGTGCCCCGCGACGTGAGCCGAAGCCCCTCGATCGCTATCGCCTGCTCGCGGATCTGTCCGGCAACGCCGGACGGTTCGAGCAGTTCCAGTGTCCGCGCATTGACGCCGAGCGCCCGGCTTTCGCTCTCCGAGACGGGCCCATCGGTCTGGGTCACGATCCGCGGCTTGATTCCCCGTCTGGCCAGTTCGAGCGCAAGTGTGAGACCAACTGGTCCCGCGCCGGCGATGAGGATCGAAATGTCGGCGCGTGAAACCATGACCGGAGATCCTTATCCTTTGATGAGGTTCTCCAGCTTTTGTACGGCAACATCGGGGTTCTCGCCATAGGAGATGGTGCCTCGGAAGCGCCCATCGCGGTCGAGCAGGAAGACAGAGGCGGTGTGATCCATCGTGTACTCGCCCGTCGGATCCTTCTCATCGACCGGGACTTTCCGCGCATAGACGCGAAACCCCTTCACCATGTCCATGACCTTGTCGGCCGGCCCGGAAATGCCGGTGATACGGCTGGAAACGTTGGAAACATAGGCTCCGAGGATTTCCGGTGTGTCGCGTTCCGGATCGACGGTGACGATATAGGCCTGCATTTTTGTGCCGTCCGGGTCGACCTTGGCGAGCCAACCATCGAGCTCGAAGAGGGTCGTCGGGCAAACTTCCGGGCAGTGGGTGAAGCCGAAGAACAGCGCCGTCGGCTTGCCCGTGAAGGCCTTTTCGGTGATCGGTTGACCATCCTGGGCGACGAGCGCGAAGGGCACGCCGAACGGTCCCTCCGCGAGTTTTTCGCCACTCTTTGACATCTCCAGGGTCAACCAGCCGAGCAGACCCGCCAGAAGGGCTATGGCAATCCAGAGCGCGATGCGTACGGTTTTCATAAAGTTATCCGATATGTAACTGCCGCCCCGGTTGTGGGCGACCTTGCTGGAGTCATAGTTCTTTGGGCGCTTGTCGGCAAATGCGCGTATCGCCGCAACCGCGTGCTCGCGGCAATGTGATCACGACAAACTCAAAAGCACCAGGAGAGACCTGTCTCCGCCATAGTAAGCAGGATCGAAGATCCGTGATCGACCCACCCGGCGAAGGCCAGCGAAAACAGCACGGCGAACAACGCAAACGCCAGCGCGAGCGTTATGCCGGAACGGACGGTGAGGCGGCTTGTAGTCATATGTATAACCTAGCGTACATTGATCCGAACGGGAATGAGGTAGCGCGAACCTTTTGCGCATGTGACGCGACCGTCACATGCGATCGGCACGGCGGCGGGATAGATCGCCGCAAACACCTCGAAATCCGCCTGTGCGGGCAGGCCGGTTAGGGTTTGCTTAATCTCTCTCTGCAAGGCTCCCAGGGCGTATGGGGCCGGAAACGGCCGTTCGGGCATGAGGTCCGCAGGCCATCAGGGCCTCTCGCGCATTTGCGATCCTGCCGCCGAAATCTGGGAAGAGTCCGAGCCATGTCCAACGCCATCAAGCAGTCGGGTGCCTATCTCGAAATTGTTTCGTTTCATCTGGGTGACCAGGAATTCTGCATCGACATCATGGCCATCCGGGAAATCCGCGGCTGGGCGCCGGTGACGCCGATGCCGCATACGCCGCCTTACGTGCTCGGCCTGATCAACCTGCGCGGTGCCGTGATTCCGGTCATCGACATGGCCTGCCGTCTCGGCATGAAGATGACGGAGCCGTCCGAGCGTTCCGCCATCATCGTCACGGACATCGGCGGCAAGCTGGTCGGCCTGCTCGTCGAGCAGGTCTCCGACATGATGACCATAAAGAGCGAAGACCTGCAGCCGGCGCCGGAAATCATTCCCGAAGCCCAGCGCGCCTTCTGCCGCGGCATCGTCGCGCTGGAAAAGACGATGGTCTGCTTCCTCAACCTCGATACGGTCATTGCCGACGAGCTGGCGCAGGCCGCCTGATCAGACCAATCGCGGATCGCATCCAGCACCCCGGCCGGAACACCGCCGGGGTCTTTGCCATTCAGTTTGTTGATTCCCTGCGCTAGGATGCCACATCCTTCCCGGTCGGGCAGGTATCTTCCCGACAGTCGGAGTGCTGACCATGAAATGCCTGTTGCTTGTTGACCTCCAGAACGGCTTCTGCCCTGGCGGCAATCTTGCCGTTGCCGGCGGTCACGAGGTTATTCCCGTGGCGAACCGGCTGATGGCGGACGGCGGCTATGATTTGATCGTGGCGTCGCAGGACTGGCATCCGGCCGATCACGGCAGCTTCGCCTCTAATCACCCCGGCAGCCAAGCCTTCGAGATGGGCGAACTGGCCGGCAAGCCGCAAATGTTGTGGCCGGATCATTGCGTCCAGCACACGGATGACGCCGCGCTGCATCCCGACCTCGACCAGTCGAAAATCGCCCACGTCCAGCGCAAGGGCATGAACCGGCACGTCGACAGCTATTCGGCGTTTCGCGACAATGATCGTACGGCGCACACTGGCCTGGCGGACTTCTTGAAGGGACGCGGCGTCACCGAACTCGATATCGGCGGGCTTGCGACCGACTACTGCGTCCAGGCCTCGGCGATAGACGCCGTGGAGATGCTGCCCGGCGTGCGGGTCCGCTTCGTCGAGGACCTGAGCCGCGGCATCGATCCGGCCACGATCAAGGCTGCCGAGGAGGCGATGGCGGCGGCCGGCGTACAGACGGTGACGTCCGCGGAGATCCTTCTCGAGGCTCGCTGACGCTCAACGCAGTTCGGAACTATCGGGACGAGCAGACATTTCCCTCTTGAATGCGCAAGACGCTGAAGGGAGAGAGTCATGCAATTTCTCGCAACGTGTTCGTCGATCCTGCTGACTGCCGCACTTGCCGGGCCTGCATTTGCGGCAACGACGATCGAAGGCGCGAAAGTGCCAATTCCGACACAACGCCCAGCCCACGTACAGACGGCGCAGGCCACGACCGGCGGTGACGACGCGTCCGGCTCGATGGTCGTGCCGCCGGCGAGCGGGGCAGGGACCGATGCGGTGACGACAGGCGCCATCAACCCCGCCGTTTCGGGCATCGGCGACTTCACGGCGGTGGACATCACCAAGATCGCTGTGATGCGCGTCGACGAGGTTCCTGACGACGACACGCGTGACCAGTACCGCCGACTGCCCGATGGGAAGTCGGCCGAAGTACGCAAGCTGCAGACCGATATCCGGTCGAATCCCGACCTTGCCGCCGCATTGGAGGCGCAACAGGTCGACATCAGCAAAGTCATTTCCGTCCAACAGAATGGGGACGGCAGCGTGACCTTCATCGTCATGTGAGCGGTGGTCGCACGGCGGTCAGCCTTGGCGGGACGTCAGAAAGGCCCGCCGACAACTACTGCGGCTTTCCCTTCGACCACGTGACCTGTTCGCCAAAAAGCGGCACCGTGGAGATTGACATCTTTGCCGATCCGTCCGTCAGTTCCCGCGAATGGGCCAGGTAGATCAGCGTGTCGTTCTGGCGATCGTAGATCCGGGTCACGACGAGCTTCTTCCAAATCAGCGACAGGCCCGCCTTGAAGACCTCCTCGCCACCCTTTGAAAGGCTGATGTCGCCGATCGTGATCGGACCGGTCTGCTGGCAGGAGATTGCATTGTTGGAGGGGTCCTCGAACCAGTTGCCCTTCTGGAGCCGGTCGAGAACGCCCCTGTCGAAATAGGTGATGTGGCAGGTCACGCCGGAGACCTCCGGATCGCTCACCGCATCGATCATGATGTCGTTGCCCATCCAGTCCACGCCGACCTCGCCGACCGTGTCGGCGGAGGCTGCTGTGGCGAAAAGGCAGAGGCTTGCGGCAAGGGCGAGGCGCAGGGCGGTCATCGGTCGGTCTCCATCGGGGCTATCCCTTTCAGGTAGGTGGACGGAGCAACTTTGCAACGCCGCGTCAGGCGCTCTTTGCCGCGGCGATCGTCGCACGCACGGCGTCGCGATCCGTCAGCGTCAGCTCGTACTCGCGGTCTTTCTCCGTGCCGCCCATGCCGACACGCGGGTTGCGGAAGCGCATGCCGCTTGCAACCGTCTTCAGCGCCGCGAAGTGCATCTCCTTCAAACCCGCGCCGTCGCGCACGGCCTTGATGTTTGTGGCATCGAGCGCGCCACAGCCCATGATGGCGATGCGGTCGCCTGCCTGCTCGGTCGTCTTCTTGAGGATCTCCAGTCCCTCGAGCGCCGTGTCGCGCTGGCCGGAGGTCAGGACGCGGTCGATACCGCAGCGGATCAACGCCTCCAGCGCCTCGCCGGCGTCGGCCGTCATGTCGAAGGCGCGGTGGCAGGTGACCGACATCGGCCGCGCTGCCTCGACCAGTGCCTTCGTGCGCTCCTCGTCGATGCGGCCGTCCGGGGTCAGGCAGCCGATGACGACGCCGGCGACACCTTCGGAACGAAGGGCCAGGATGTCGTCGCGCATCGTCTCGAACTCGGTCTGCGAATAGAGGAAATCGCCGCCGCGCGGCCGGATGATCACGTGGACCGGGATGCGGGCCGCCTTGACCGCCGCGCGGATGGTCGCAAGGCTCGGCGTCAGTCCGCCTTCCACCAGGCTTGCGCAGAGCTCGACGCGATCGGCGCCGGCCTCCTGGGCGGCCAGAAATCCATCAATGCCTTCGACGCAGAGTTCGATGAGCGGGATGGTCATGACGATACCCCTGAACTGATTCCGCAGGCACGTTATGGCGGCGCGGTCGCATGGGCAATGGGTCTTGCCCATGCCGCGCGCCTTGCAAAGGGAAACCGTGTATGGGAGCGGAGCTGCCATTTCCTATGGGCGCGCGCTGCGCTATCCATCTGGCAAGACGTGTCAGGGGGAGCGCATCTTGGACAACATCACCGACCTTTGCGCCGTGGAGCTGTCGGCGGCCATTCACGCGGGCAACGTTTCGTGCCGATCCGTCATGGCGGCCTATCTGGCGCGGATCGAGGCGCTCAATCCGAAAATCAACGCGATCGTCAGCCTGCGCGACGAATCCGACTTGATGGCCGAGGCCGAAGCTGCAGACCGCGCGCTTGCAGAGGGATGCTCGCGGGGATGGCTTCATGGCGTTCCTTTTGCCGTCAAGGACCTGTCCGAGGCGAAGGGGCTCCGCTGCACCTACGGGTCGCAGATCTATCAGGATTTTGTGCCCGACTTCGACGACATCCACGTCGAGCGCATCCGTGCCGCCGGTGCCATCATCATCGGCAAGACGAACGCACCGGAGATGGGGCTCGGTTCACACACCTACAACGACGTTTTCGGCGCCACGCACAATCCGTATGATCTCACCAAAAGCGCCGGCGGCTCCTCCGGTGGGGCGGCGGCAGCGCTTGCGGCGCGGCTTGTGCCGGTGGCGGATGGCAGTGACATGATGGGGTCGCTGCGAAACCCGGCTGCGTTCAACAACGTCATCGGCTTCCGGCCGAGCTTCGGCCGCGTGCCGTCGCTCGGCAACGAGCTCTATCTCGGCCAGCACGCGGTAAACGGGCCGATGGGGCGCTGTGTTGCCGACGTGGCGGCGCTGCTTGCGACCCAGGCCGGCTATGATGCGCGCGACCCGCTATCCCTGCCGACCGAGGAAATGTTTCCGGTTGAGCGCACCGACTTTTCCGGAGCGAAGATCGGTTGGCTCGGCGACCATGGCGGCCATCTGGCCTTCGAACCGGGCGTGCTGGAGCTCTGCCGCGAGGCGCTTGGCGTCTTTTCCGCGCTCGGCGCTTCCGTTTCGGACGTGCAGGCGGGTTTCGACATGGACCGCCTCTGGTGGGGCTGGCGGACCTACCGTCATCTTCTCGTCGCCGGCGGGCAGGGGGCTGACTACGCGGACGCTGCCAGGCGAGCAAGGATGAAGCCGGCGATGATCTGGGAGATCGAGAACGGGCAGGATCTTTCGGCCCGCGACGTACTCGCTGCCTCTGCGATCAGGAGCGATTGGTACCGCTACGTCCTTGAACTGTTTCAGACCTTTGATTTCCTGATCCTGCCGTCGGCGCAAGTCTTTCCCTTTGACGTGACGCTCCAATGGCCGAAGGAGATTGCCGGGCGCGCCATGGACACCTACCACCGGTGGATGGAGGTGGTGATCGGCCCGACAATGGCCGGCTTGCCGGTCGCCGCCATGCCGGCAGGGTTCGGCGACAACGGCCTGCCGGCCGGCATCCAGATCATCGGGCGGCCACGGGCAGACAAACTGGTGCTGCAGATGGCTGCAGCCTACGAGGCGCAGGTGGACTGGCTGCGGAGATTGCCGTCAATCGCTTGAGGGAAGGCGACCGTTTGTGATTTGTCGATTTCTTCCGTGCGACGTATCCTTTCGGTAGCCGGCGCGCGGACCATGGTTGTGGCGCGCCGCTGGCGACCATACATTGTCGGGAGGTTTCGATGGGCCGGAAGTACATCGACTGCCGGGAGTTTCCGAGTGACATGAAGTGCACGATCGCGATATCGGCCGACAGCGAAGACGAACTGATCAACGCGGCCGTGCAGCATGCGGTCACCGTTCACGGCGAGCATGATACGCCCGCGTTCCGCGCGGAAATCCGCAAGGCCGTCCATGACGGCATGCCGCCGCTGAAAGTGGCCTGAAGGTCCAGTTGGCGTGAATGCGCCCATCTAGCGCCGGCGTTTCGGCATGTTCGGCGCGGGTTTGACGTTGACCGTTCAGATGGTTAACGCGCGAAAAAATCCATACATCACTAGCGACCGAAACGGCAAATCGACAGATTCCCGCAAAATTTGAATCTCGTCGCATAAGCCCTTGAAAAGACGTGATTTTTTGGCCGAGCGAGTCGCTCTTACACGGGTAGTCCGCGCTTTTTGTCAATCCCCGTAAAGGAATTGCTTACCATAGTTTGACACCATTTCCGTCATTGTTTCGACCGGTCCGCATGGCACGGGGCGCTCAGTTTCCGGGCGTGTCGACGCCAAATACCGGTCCCGACGACAATCCGTTTGATTGGCGCCGGATCGAGTCACCAGTACCTTGGGTAACGAGTATCATGGCGTCTGTCATCGTTGCGAGCAGTGAGTTCCAGCCCCGTCGCGGGTCTTTCCGGTTCCTCAAGAAATCACGTGGCCTTTTATTCGGAGCGGTTGTCGTTTGCTTTGGCGTCGCAACGTCGTCCTGGGTTATCGGTGCTTTGGCTACGGTGCAGGCGGTGACGCCGGCTGCTTCGATCGAAAAGGAGAACCGCCTGCAGGTTTCCCTCGATCTTCCAGCCCTGGAACATGAGGTGCCGGTCCAGCGGAACATCCGGGTCCGGAAGTTCGAACGGCTTTCCAAAACGCCGGCAGAGCAGCTTTGGCCGGCCGGCCTCACCGCCGAAGCGATCAAATCGCATCAACGCAAGAAGAACGCGATGGCGACGATGAGGCTGGCGATGGAAACGGCGCAAAAGCTGAACGAGTTGACCGTCGCTGCCGCCTCGCAGGTCCAGAACGGCGTTGTCGCCGAAGCGCGCGCCCAGATTCAGGGCTCGCTCGTGACGGCCCTCGTCGATCCTGGCTCGACGCGTGACGCGGTGCTGGCAAAGCCCTTCGGTCTCGTGATGAGCGAGGAGGCGCATCCACTCCCGGACACAATCCCGCTGCCCGAAGGGCGTCCGCAGGTGCTTGCGAAGGCCACGGAAGACAAGCCGGACCGGCGCGAGGTCAAGCCATCCGTGAAAGAACTCGCTTATGCCAGCCCGGCGCAGGTCGACACCGACGACGAGGTGCGCGAAAAGGTGCGGCCGAGCTTGTTCGGTTCGCGCAGCCGCGCCCGTGGGCGCACCGCCTATTACGACATTGCAGCCGGTGTCGTTCATCTTCCGAACGGGGAGCGGCTCGAGGCGCATTCCGGAATCGGCCAGATGCGCGACAATCCGAAATACGTGCACATGAAGATGCGCGGATCGACACCTCCAGGCACCTTCAAGCTGACGATGCGCGAGAAGCTCTTTCATGGCGTGCAGGCGTTGCGCATGACGCCGGTCGACGGTGTCCATCCGCATGGACGCACCGGTCTGCTCACGCACTCCTACCTGCTTGGCAGGAATGGCAATTCGCACGGTTGCGTCGCGTTCAAGAACTATCCCCGCTTCCTGGCGGCCTATAAGCGTGGCGAGATCGACACGCTTGTCGTCGTGCCGAGCATGAATGCCGGCAAGAGCCAGTTTGCCTCACTGTTTGGCAGGCAGGGGTGAACAGGAGCACGACCACACAGAAACTCCGCCGGTCAAACTGTGACCGGCGGCTCCAAGTCGTCGGCAGCGCGCACACTTGATCACGCCGCGTTCACACATCCGGCGACGCTGACAACATCCGCGCCCGCAGCCTCAGCGCCGCGCACGAAAACCGCTTTCGCGCTTCGTGCCCGCATGCAATCCTGTGTCCGAAGATCGCTTCCGGTCTCCGAGGCCGGGCGCTAGGCCATGAACAACCGACGCAGCGTGGCGAAGAAGCCGGGCGACTTGGGTGCAAGGACTACCCGAATCTGTGCCGCTGCCGTTGCTGCGCTTACAGCCGATCCATAATGGCAATAGCAGATGACCTCGTGCAACTCGTCGTCCGAGAGGTCGAAGAAACGCCGTGCTTCGCCATAGGTATCGTCTGCCAGCCCGGCTGCACGCAGGACGGGATCGGCGTAGGCGACGGAAATCGGCGAACCATCGCCGCGCATGTTCGCGCGGACACTCGGTGACTGATGCTCGGTCTGGCGCAGGGTCGACAGGTGCCAGTGCGGATTTTTCTCGAGGAGTTCCGCCCAGCGTTCCAGCCGCTCCTTGCGGGTCATTGTCTGAGCCGGATAGGTCTCGACTTCTGCAACAAGCCGCAGTTGTTCCACTGTTTGATGCTTCATCTTGGACTCCCATTCAGAGGATGGATGCTCCGCCCCCCAATGCTCATGCAGCCCCTAGGTGAAGGGTGACTCCACTGCGAACAGATGTCCAATCACGATCGAAGGCGGGCAAAAAAGAATGCTCGCCCTGCGGCGGGGACGCCGTTTACGCCCGCTCCACGAAGCCGTCCAGCACCCTCTTTTGGCCGGCGCGGTCGAAATCGATCGTCAGCTTGTTGCCCTCGACGGCGGCGACGTTGCCGTTGCCGAACTTCAGGTGGAAGACGCGGTCGCCGACCGAGAAGCGCGACGGCTCGGTCGTGGTCGACTTGGCGACGAGTTCGCCTTCGATGGTGCGGGCGCGCGGTCCGCTTTCGCCGTAACCGATGCGCTCGACCGCATGGCCGGAGCGGTTGCCCCAGTTGTCGCGGGTGGCGTCGGTCTTGTTCTGCTGCGCGCGGCGCCAGCCGGGGGTGGAGTAGCTGTTCTGGAACGGCTCCTGCTTGTCGAAGCGCGATTGGCCATAGCCGCCGCCGCGCCCGTAGCCGCCGTAAGACTGGTCGGATTCGGCCACTTCGACATGCGCCTCGGGGAGTTCGTCGAGGAAGCGCGAGGGGATGGTCGACTGCCAAAGGCCATGGATGCGGCGGTTGGAGACGAACCAGATGTGGCAGTTGCGCTTGGCGCGGGTGATGCCGACATAGGCGAGGCGGCGCTCCTCCTCAAGGCCCGCACGGCCGCCTTCGTCGAGGGCGCGCTGGTGCGGAAACAACCCTTCCTCCCAGCCGGGCAGGAAGACCGTTTCGAACTCGAGCCCCTTGGCGGAGTGCAGCGTCATGATCGACACGGCGTCGAGGTCCTCGTTCTGCTCGGCATCCATGACGAGCGCGACGTGTTCGAGGAAGCCGCGCAGGCTCTCGAACTGCTCCATCGAGCGGATCAACTCCTTCAGGTTCTCCAGCCGCCCCGGCGCCTCGGCCGACTTGTCGTTCTGCCACATCGCCGTGTAGCCGCTCTCGTCGAGGATCTGCTCGGCGAGTTCGGTGTGCGGCATGGTCTCCAGCAGCGCCTGCCAGCGCTTGAAATCGGTGACGACGTCGAACAGCGCCTTGCGCGCCTTCGGCTTCAGCTCGTCGGTCTCGATGATGTCGCTTGCCGCCGCCAGCATCGGAATGTCGCGGGCGCGGGCATAGTCGTGCAGGTTGCGGATGGTCGTGTCACCGAGGCCGCGCTTCGGCGTGTTGACGATGCGCTCGAAGGCGAGGTCGTCGGCCGGCTGGCAGACGAGGCGGAAATAAGCCATGGCATCGCGGATTTCCAACCGCTCGTAGAAGCGCGGGCCGCCGATGACGCGGTAGTTCAGGCCAAGCGTGACGAAGCGGTCTTCGAACTCGCGCATCTGGAAGGAGGCGCGCACCAGGATCGCCATGTCGTTGAGGTTGTGGCGCTTGCCGTTGCGGTCCGGGCGCTGCAGCGTCTCGATCGTTTCGCCGACGGCGCGGGCTTCCTCTTCGGAATCCCAGGCGGCATGCACGATGACCTTGCCGTCCTCCGGATCAACGCGGTCGGTGAACAGCGTCTTGCCGAGCCGGCCCTCGTTGTGGGCGATCAGGTGCCCGGCGGCGCCGAGGATATGGGCGGTGGAGCGATAGTTGCGCTCCAGCTTGATGACCTTGGCGCCCGGAAAATCCTTGTCGAAGCGCAGGATGTTGTCGACCTCGGCGCCGCGCCAGCCGTAGATCGACTGGTCGTCGTCGCCGACGCAGCAAATATTTATTTGCTGCTTTTCTTTTGCGCTCGCGCTGTCGCCGCTGCGCGGCTCGCTCCGCGGGGGCGCGCCATCGGGCGCGACGGCCACTTGGCCTTGCCGTCCTTCGGACGGACCCCGTGCCGCGCTTGATGCCGGCGACCGCTGCGCCAAAAGCCGCAGCCACATGTACTGGGCGGTGTTGGTGTCCTGGTACTCGTCGACGAGGATGTAGCGGAACTTCTGGTGATACTCGCGCAGGATATCCGGATTGGCGCGGAAGATGCGGATCGGGTGCAGCAGCAGGTCGCCGAAGTCGCAGGCGTTCAGCGTCTTCAGCCGGGTCTGGTAGGCCGCGTAGAGTTCGCGGCCCTTGCCGTTGGCAAAGGCGCGCGCGTCGCCTTCGGGGATCTGCGCCGGATCGAGGCCCTTGTTCTTCCAGGTGTCGATCATGCCGGCGAACTGCTTGGCCGGCCAGCGCTTGTCGTCCAGGCCCTCCGCCTGGATCAACTGCTTGATCAGCCGCACGACGTCGTCGGTGTCGAGAATGGTGAAATCGGATCGCAGCCCGGCCAGTTCGGCATGGCGGCGCAAGAGCTTGACGCCGATCGAGTGGAAGGTGCCGAGCCAGGGCATGCCCTCGACGGCGCCGCCGACGAGCAGGCCGATGCGCTCCTTCATTTCGCGGGCGGCCTTGTTGGTGAAAGTCACGGCGAGAATCTGCGAGGGAAAGGCGCGGCCGGTGGCGAGGATATGGGCGATGCGGGTCGTCAGCACGCGCGTTTTGCCGGTGCCGGCGCCGGCGAGCACCAGCACCGGGCCGTCCAGCGTCTCGACCGCCTCGCGTTGCTCGGGGTTGAGACCGGCGAGATAGTCGGGCGCACGGTGCGCGTCGCGGGCAGCCATGGCGCGCGCGGCAATGCCGCCGGTCGGCGCGTGACCGGATTTCTGGCCAGGGGCAGGGGCCTTCTTCAGCGCCGGATCCTCGTCGTCGAAGAAGGGAATGTCGTCGTAACCGCTCATCATGCGGCCCAATGTAGTGATTCGGGGGCGAAAGGCCAGTTTTGTGTTCTTCTTTTATTCCGGTCTTTCGATCGCAAGAACGAAGGTGTGGATAGCCATGCACCCGTCAGCCGCTCCACTCCCGGTGCCGGACAACTATAATTGCCGGCACCGGTAAGGCGCATTCAGGCCTGAAGCGGTTCCTGGTGAACGACGATCCGGGCGTGATACGGCACACGCTTGTAAAGGTCGATCACGTCCTGGTTCATCAGACGAACGCAGCCGGCCGAGACGGCCTTGCCGATCGATTTCCATTCCCGGGTTCCATGCAGCCGATAGAGGGTGTCCCGGCCATTCTGGAAGATATAGAGGGCGCGCGCCCCGAGCGGGTTCTTCACGCCGGGCTCCATGCCGCCGTTGGCGATGGAATATTTTTCGAGCTCCGGCTGGCGCGCGATCATTTCGTTCGGCGGCTTCCAGCGGGGCCAGTGCTGACGCCAGTGGATGATGCCTTCGCCCTGCCAGGAAAAGCCATCGCGGCCAATCCCGACGCCGTAGCGCATCGCCGTGCCGCCCGGCTCGACGACGTAGAGGAAGCGCGACGGCGTATCGACGACGACGGTTCCGGCCGGCTCTCCGGTCGGGTTTTCAACGCGTTGCCTGTAGAACTTGGGATCGATCTGCTGGTACGGAACGGCCAGAATCGAGTGACCGCCATCCTCGACCGCGCCGTACATGGCATCCAGTTCAGCGGTCGTCGCCGGTTCGATCGGGCGCCGGAGCGTTTGTGGGATGGGCGCGTCCTTGCCGCTCGGCGTTGTGGTGGTACAGCCCGCCAGCGCCGCGGCAGCGGCAGTCAAAATGAACGTTCTCCGTGACGTGAGAGATGCAGCCGACATTTAGGGGAGTTTCTTTCCGGGGTGGAGGTGTGTGCAGGCCGATGCCTACCCATGTTCCCGACGGCATGACAAGGCTGGAGGGCGATCACATCTTTGTCATGGGAATGATGGGCCAGGGATTGTGTCTGAAATGCCGCGGAGGCGGGCGAAAAGGGCCAGCGGCCAGGGGCAGCGCGGCACGGACAGGGATCGCCCGGGCTGCCTTGGTTGTGGTGCCGCCGAGTCAGCTGCGGTCGGCGTCGAATGCCGGATCGACCGGGACCTGCAGCGCGGTTGCGAGCTGGTTCGTTTTGGCAGCGAGCGCGATGATCCCCATCAACTCGGCGTGTTGCTCGGGGCTCATGCCTTTCGCCTTTGCCGCTGCCGTATGCGAGTGGACGCAGTAATTGCAGCCGTTGGTGGCCGACACGGCGATGTAGAGCATTTCCTTGACGAGTGGATCGAGCGTCGAAGGTGTTGCCATGATTGCCTTGACCTCGCGCCAGGTGTTTTCCAGCAGGGCAGGGTCGAAGGCGAGGTAGAGCCACATATTGTTGATGAAGTCGGATTTGCGCGTGGTGCGGATGTCGTCGAAGACGGCCTTGACGCGCGGATCGGCCTCAAGGTCGGCGGCGGGCTTGATGGTGCTCATGGCGAGGCTCCTTGCACTGCGATCTATAGTGGTTGCAATCGAACCTTCGCGCAAATCTTACAATTCCGTAATGATCGCATTCTTTCATTGCCGGTTCATGGGCAAGACACGATACTTGCCCTATACGGCAACCGCGCCGACGCGGAGCGTCGACCCTTGCCCGGAGAATTCAATGCGCCTTTGGAAACAAGTTCTTGTCAGCCTTGCCGTGGTCGGAGCGGGCCTGCTCATCTGGGGGCGGCTCGCGCCCGGAGCAGGCGACACGCTGAAGGCGGCCGGCCTGCCGGAAAGTCTGGTCGCGCTTGTGGCGCCGAGCAGCGCCGTCAATGGCGACAAGGGGGGCAAAGGCGGGCAGGGCAATGGCCAGCGCGGCGGTTTCGGTGGACCGACCCTGGTGGTGACGAAACCCGTGCAACTAACACTCGTCAACGACCGGCTCAGCGCCATCGGCGACGGCGAAGCGATCCGGACCGTGGTCGTCACCCCCTATTCGAGCGGCAACCTGACGCAGGTCGTCGTGAAGTCCGGCGACCGCGTCACGCAGGGCGCGTTGATCGCCCAACTGGACAACGACGAGCAAAAGATCGCCGCAGACCAGGCCCGCCTGACCCTCGACCGGGCGACGGACAAGCTGAAGCGCTACGAAAACCTCAAGGCGGCCGCAGCCGTCACGGATGTTGCGATCCAGGACGCACGCGATGAGTTGAAGGCAGCGGAACTTGCATTGCAAAGGGCCGAGCTCGACTTGCGCCGCCGCGACATCAACGCGCCCTATGCCGGTATTGTCGGCATCATTTCGGTCAATCCGGGCGACTATGTCACCACCTCGAGCGAAATCGCGCGCATCGATGACCGCTCCGAGATTCTTGTCGACTTCTGGGTGCCCGAGCGTTTCGTGACGAAGATCCGGGTGGGCGGCCCGGTGTCGGCGACGGCGATTGCGCGGCCGGGCGAGATCTTCACCGGTTCCGTCGAGGCTGTCGACAATCGGATCGACCAGGCAAGCCGGACGTTGCGGGTGCGCGCCCGCATCGACAATCCGGAAGACATCCTGCGCGCCGGCATGTCCTTTTCCGTGACGATGCATTTCGAGGGTGATCGCTATCCGAGCATCGATCCGCTGGCGCTGCAGTGGAGTGCCGACGGCTCCTATGTCTGGCGCATCGTCGATGACAAGGCGGAGAAGATCCCGGTCAAGATCATCCAGCGCAACCCGGACAAGGTTCTGGTTGACGCCGAACTGGCTGAGGACGACGCTGTGGCGATCGAGGGCTTGCAGCGGCTGCGTAGCGGCAGCGAGGTCAAGATCCTCAACGTCGGCAAGGAGGCGCAGCAGCCCCCGGTCGCGGAGGGCACGTGATGGCGGAGCGGCAGGCCGTTACCGACATGCGCGGCGGTCAGGCGGGCTTTACCGCGCTGTTCGTGCGCCGCGCCATCTTTGCGCTCGTCATCAATACATTGATCGTCGTTGCGGGGCTTGCCGCCTTCAACGGCGTCGAGATCCGTGAACTGCCCTCGGTCGATCAGCCCGTGATCACCGTCACGACGGTGTTCGAAGGCGCTTCGCCCGAGACGGTGGACCGCGAACTGACCGACGTCGTCGAGGGGGCGGTGTCGCGGGTGCAGGGGATCAAGGACATTTCCTCCACCTCGTCGTTTGGACGCAGCCGCGTGACCCTGCAGTTCAGCGATACGACCGACGTGAGCCAGGCGGCAAACGACGTGCGCGATGCGCTCGGTCGCGTGGCCAACCAGCTTCCCGACAGCGCCGAGGAGCCGCGCGTCGTCAAGGCCGACGCGGACAGCCAGCCGATCATGCGGCTTGCGCTCACCTCCGATCGCCTCTCGATGGAGGACCTGACGCTACTGGCGGAGAACGAGATCACCGACCGGCTGGCGGCCGTGGAGGGTGTGGCCGACATCGACGTTTCAGGCGAGCAGGAGAAGGTGTTCCGCGTCGACATCGATCAGGCGAAGCTCGCAAGCCGCGGATTGACGATCGGCGATCTGAGCACGGCGCTGAAGACCGCTTCGTTCGACGTGCCCGCCGGTTCGCTCACCAGCATGAACCAGGACATCACGGTTCGCGCGACGGCGGACCTTGCGACGACGGCCGACTTCGAGAACCTGATGCTGCAGAACCGCGTCAGGCTCGGCGACCTCGCGACGATCACGCTCGGGCCGGACGATGGCACCACGGCGCTGCGCTCGAACGGGCGCCAGGGCATCGGCCTCGGCGTCATTCGCCAGGCCCAATCAAATACGCTCGACATTTCCGCCGGCATCAAGGCGACGGTCGAACAACTAAAGACGATCCTGCCGGAGGGGACCGAACTGCGCGTCACCAGCGATGACGCGGTCTTCATCGACGGCGCGCTGCACGAGGTGGAGATCGCTCTCCTGGCCGCCGTTCTGATCGTGACGTTCGTGATCTACCTCTTCCTGCGCGATTGGCGGGCGACGCTGATCCCGACGATCAGTATGCCGATCGCCCTGATCGGCACGATCGCGGCGATCTATCTCGCCGGCTTCTCGATCAATATTCTGACTCTTCTGGCGATCGTGCTCGCCACCGGCCTCGTCGTCGACGACGCGATCGTCGTGCTGGAGAACATCGTGCGTCGGCGTGCCGAAGGGCTCGGACCGCGGGCGGCCGCCGTGCTGGGAACGCTGGAGGTTTTCTTCGCCGTCATCGCGACGACGGCCACGCTCTGCGCCGTCTTCGTGCCGCTCTCGTTCCTGCCGGGACAGACCGGCAGGCTCTTTCGTGAATTCGGCTTCGTGCTGGCGTTTGCGCTGTTGCTCTCCGGCTTCGTGGCGCTGACGCTTTGCCCGATGCTTGCCTCGCGCATGCTGACGAAGGAAGCGACGGAGCATGGGCATGGCGGCATTCTGGGTCGTTTTGGCAATCTCTGCGCCGCCTTTTATCGCCGGACGCTGACGGCCTGCCTGAATGCGCCGCTGATTGTCTTCATGGTGGCACTGCTGTTTACCGCTTTCGGCGCTGGATCCTTCTTAACTCTGAAGTCGGAGCTGACACCGAGCGAGGACCGCTCGCTGGTAATGATGCGGATCAGCGCACCGCAGGGTGTCTCTCTCGAATACGCCCAGGAACAGATGCGGCTGATCGAGGAGAAACTTGAGCCGCTCTATGACAGCGGCGAAATCGTCAACATCTATTCCGTGTCCGGAATGGGCGGCTCGAGCAACAGCGGCTTCATGGTGCTGACGCTGGCGCCCTGGGGCGAGCGCGATCGCACACAGCAGCAGATCGTCGCCGACATCAATGCGGCCGCCGCGCAGGTTCCGTCCGTCCGCGCCTTTGCGATCCAGCCGAACAGCCTCGGCATCCGTGGTGCCGGAAACGGGCTGCAGGTGGCCCTCGTCGGCAACAATTACGACAAGCTCGGCAATGCTGCCGCCGAACTGGTGCGCAAGATCGAGGACAGCGGCCGCTTCGAGAACGTGCGCTTGAACTACGAGGCCAACCAGGCGCAGCTTTCGGTGACCATCGATCGCGAACGGGCTTCGGACCTCGGCATCGATATCAACGGGCTTTCCTCCGCCCTGAAGGCCATCATCGATGGCTCTAGCATCGTCGACGTCTATGTGGACGGGCAAGCCTATCCGGTGATCCTGTCCTCGACGACCAATCCGGTCAACGATCCGACCGACCTTGAAAACACCTTCCTGAAAACGGGTGATGGCAAGATCGTGCCGATGTCCTCGATCGCGACGCTCAAGGAGCAGGCCGTGGCTCCGCAACTGTCACGTGAGCGGCAGTTGCGCGCCGTGTCGCTATCGGCCGGTCTCAAGGACGGGCTTGCGCTCGGTGATGCGCTGAAGATGGTCGAGCAGATGGCCGAGCCGCTGCTTCCCGAAGGATCCCGCCTGATCCCGATGGCCGAGGCGGCGACGCTCGGCGAAAACGCGAACGGGCTGTTCATCACCTTCGGCTTCGCTCTCGTGATCATCTTCCTCGTGCTGGCGGCCCAGTTCGAGAGTTTCGTCAGCGCATTGATCATCATGACGACAGTGCCGCTCGGCCTTGCCTGCGCCGTGTTCGCGATGATCCTGACAGGCACGTCGCTCAACATCTACAGCCAGATCGGGCTCGTCCTTCTCGTCGGCATCATGGCCAAGAACGGCATCCTGATCGTCGAGTTCGCCAACCAGCTTCGCGACCGCGGGCAGGACGTGCGCAGCGCCATCGAAAACGCTTCCAACATCCGCCTGCGCCCGGTGATGATGACGATGATCGCAACGATCGTCGGTGCGTTGCCGCTTGTGCTGGCGAGCGGAGCGGGCGCGGAAGCGCGCATCGCGCTCGGCTGGGTCCTCGTCGGCGGGCTCGGACTGGCGGCCGTCGTCACGCTGTACCTGACCCCGGTCGCCTATTTGACCATCGCCCGGTTTACCAAGCCGCAAGCGGACGAAGAGAAGCGGCTGCAGATGGAAATGGACGCGGCCAACCGGCCGAAGCTGCGGCCAGTCGAGGTGGAGGAGCGGGGCGCATTGCCGGGATCGCAGGCAGCGGAATGATCTGCGCAGCCGGATTGCCTGCGAAAACTGGTCGATATCCCTGACGCAACTGGACTCGTCGCGGCTGCCGCGTCGCCGGAGGGTCAGTTCGCGTCAGTTGCCCGTTCCGGTCTGTGAACCCTCCGCCGGTTTTGTTTCCGTCGTCGTAGTGCCGGGCGCGGGCGTTGCGGGTGCCGTGGTGCCCGTGGCCGGGGCGGAGCCCGACTGTTCGGTTGCCGGCGGCGCCGTGCTCGTGGCGGTCGTCGTGCGTCCGGTGAGCATTTTGTACCCGAAGAAGACAATCATCAGGACAATGATGAGGGCGAGGATTGTCCATATGTTGCGCGTCATGCCTGAACTCCTTTCCATCCCTGCGTGCAATTATCAACCATCACGATGTATTTTGCTATTTTAACAAGATAGCATCGTTCTGGCCGAACGGATCGGCTCTCTCCGCGGTCGCAACTTGCTATGGACAGGCGCGTGGAAATTTGCCCATAACGCCGTGACGAAATGCGGAGGGCGCAATGGCGCTGTCGGATATCAGGTCGGGTCTGCGCAACGAAGAAGCGATCTCGACCGCGGTCTCGGCGTTTCGGCAGGTCTTCGGTCTGCGCTTCCATACGGGCGAGGCCATCCGTGCGCAGCACGCCCACACGACCACCTACATTCCCGCACAGCTTCCCGACGGTGTGTTGTTCGCCGAGAGCGCCGATGATGTAAAGACAGCGGTGCGCCTGTGCGCCGAGCACAAGATGCCGATCATCCCCTTCGGCACAGGCTCCTCGCTCGAGGGGCAGGTCAACGCGCCAAATGGCGGTATTTCGATCGATTTCAGCAGGATGAATCGTGTCCTTGAAGTGAACGCCGAGGATCTCGATTGCACGGTTGAGCCGGGCATCACCCGCGAGGAACTGAACGCGCACCTGCGCGACACCGGCCTGTTCTTCCCGATCGATCCGGGGGCGAATGCCTCGATCGGCGGGATGGCCTCGACGCGGGCATCCGGGACCAACGCGGTGCGCTACGGCACGATGAAGGACAACGTCCTGGCGGTGACGGTGGTGACCGCCAGGGGCGAGGAAATCCGCACGGCGCGCCGGGCACGGAAGTCCTCGGCCGGCTACGACCTGACCCGGCTCTATGTCGGCTCGGAAGGCACGCTCGGCGTGCTCACCTCCGTCACCCTGCGGCTGCAGGGCATTCCGGACGTGATCGCCGGCGGCATCTGCGGCTTTCCGACACTGAAGGACGCCTGCAACGCCGTGATCATGACGATCCAGCTCGGCATCCCGGTGGCGCGGATCGAACTTGTCAATGCGCTGCAGATCAAGGCCAGCAACGCCTATTCCGGCCTGACGCTGCGCGAGCAGCCGACGTTATTCGTCGAATTCCACGGCACCGAAGAAAGCGTCGCCATGCAGTCGCGCCAGTTCGGCGAGGTCGCCTCCGAATGCGGCGGCGGCGACTTCCAGTGGACGTCGGATGCGGAGGAACGGGCACAGTTGTGGAAGGCACGCCATAACGTCTACTGGGCGGCCAAAGCGCTGCGGACCGGCGCGTCCGTACTGGCAACGGATGTCTGTGTACCGATCTCGCGCCTTGCCGACTGCGTGGCGGAGACCGAAGACGACATTGAGCAGCACGGATTGCTCGCGCCGATCGTCGGGCACGCGGGCGACGGCAATTTTCATGTCAGCGTGGTCTTCGACGACAAGGATCCGGCCGAAATCGATGGGGTCGAGGCCTTCGTGGCGCGGCTCAATGCGCGGGCACTTTCGATGGACGGCACGTGCACCGGCGAACACGGCATCGGTCAAGGCAAGCAGGCATTTTTGCCCAAGGAGCTAGGCGAGGCTGTCGACGTCATGCGGCAGGTCAAGCGGGCGCTCGATCCTGACAATATCTTCAATCCGGGAAAGATTTTTCCCTTGTCATGAGACAGATGGCGGTGATCCTGCGTATAGTCGGGCCGAAGATGTCCGCTGGGGGCGGCGCAAACGCACATGATGCGAGCGCAAGCCGGGTCTGGGCGATGCGTATGAATTGGGTGATCTCGGGATTGGCGGCGTGCTCTCGCGGGTAATGTTGGCGATAGGCGGACTGGTGGTGCTGGCGCTGTTTGCAGCCCTGCTGGCGCCGCTTTTCGTCGACTGGACCGGTTTCCGCCAGGAGTTCGAACGCGAGGCCAGCCGGATCGTCGGGCGGAAGGTCGTCGTTCACGGCAGCGTCGACGCCCGCCTCATTCCGTTTCCCTCCGTCACTCTGAACGACGTGCGCGTCGGCGAGGAGGACGGGACCGAACCGTCGGTCACCATCCGCCGCTTCTCGATGGATGCGGAACTGGCGCCGATCCTCAGCGGCGAGGCGCTGATCTTCGACATGCGCGTCGAGGAACCGAAGGTGCGGTTGAAGCTGCTTTCCGATGGCACGCTGGACTGGGCGCGCGGACGCAAGGCCGATATTCCGGCCAAAACCGTCGTTCTGGAAAATGTCGAGGTGACGGGCGGCGAGATCGAGTTTGTCGATGAACAGGCTGGCCGCACGCGCCGCTTCACCGGGCTGGACGCACGGCTGTCGGCGCGCTCGCTCGGTGGGCCCTGGCGCGTCGACGGTCGCGGCGCGGTCGACGGCACGACAGGCTCGTTCCAGATGTCGACCGGGCAACTGGACGACGGCGTGCTGAAGCTGAAGGCGCGGATTGTGCCAGACAGTTTCTCGTTTACCGCCGATCTCGACGGCGACCTGAAGGTCGTCGATTTCAGGCCCCAGTATAACGGCACGTTTGCGCTTGCCGAGAAGAAGAAACCGGACGGTCGTGATCCCGACAATTCGGTTCGCGTTTCAGGGGATTTCGAGCTTTCCAACGAACGCTTGCGAGTGCCGCAGTACCATCTCGAGGCGGGGGATCCCGCCGATCCCTACATCGTGACGGGCGAGGCGACGCTCGACACCGGCAAGGCGCCGGAGTTCCTCCTGATCGCCGACGGCCAGCAGATCGACGTCAACCGCATCGGCAACAACGGCGAGCGCGGCAAGACCGGTCGCAACCCGGAGGCGACCGCACGCCAGCGCCTGCAGGGACTGCTGGCGATCCTGGCCGATATCCCCGTGCCGCAGGTGCCCGGTCGGGCGAGCCTGAAGCTGCCGGCGATCGTGATCGGCGACACCACGGTCCGCGAGGTGCTGCTCGATGTCGAGCCTGACGGAGACGGCTGGATCGTCGCCCGCAGCACGGCACAGTTTCCCGGTCGCACGACCGTGGAGGCGAAAGGGCGTCTGACACTCAAAGGCAGCCGCCGTTTCACCGGTGACCTGCTCGTTGCCTCCAACCAGCCATCCGGCCTTGCCGCCTGGCTCGCAGGCTCCGTCGATCCCGAAATCCGCAAGCTGAAGAGTGCCGGCTTCGCCGCCAAGGTCGACCTGACCGCTGAACTGCAGCGATTCGAAAACCTTGAGCTCGCGGCCGGCGCTGCGACCCTCAAGGGCCGGATCGAGCGGCAGTCGCGCCCCGGAGAGGCGCCGGCCCTGTCGATCGAGCTTGGCGGCAACCGCGTGGAAATCGAAACGCTTCAGGCCCTTGCCGGTCTGGTGGCCGGCGACGCCTCGACCGCGGCGCTGCTGCACCATTCCATTGCGCTTGATCTGAAGGCGGAGCACTTCGCCGCATTCGGCGAGGAGGCACGCGACGTCAGGGCCGTGTTGTCGTTGCAGGGCGGCATGCTGAACGTCAGTCGCCTCGATGTGGGTTCGGTCGCTGGGGCGACCGTGTCGGTCAAGGGGCAGGTTGGCGGAACCGTTGCCTCGCCTTCCGCGGGGCTCGACCTGTCGCTGCGCGCCGGGCGAATGCAGCCGGTGATTGACCTGCTCGCGCGGCATCTGCCGCCCCATCCCGTGCTCACCCGCTTGGTCGGGGGCGCCGGCTACTATGACGACGCCGATCTGAAGATGACGCTGGCGCTGCCGGGCGACAAGGATGGTCCGGTGGGCATGCTCCTGGCGGGAAGCGTGAACGGAGGGCGTGTCGACGCACGGTTGTCTGCCCGGGACTTCAGCGAATTCCTTGCCGGAGGCAACATCGAGGCACAAGGGACTCTGGAAAACCCCAGCACCGTTGCGCTGGCCGGCCAGCTCGGGCTCGAACCGCTGCCGTTCGATGCGGAACCGAATGGTATTGCGGCGGTGAAGATCGTGCAGCCGTTGTCCGGTCCAGCCAACGTGACGTTCTCCTTCACCACAAGCGGCACATCCATCAGTGCGGATGGCAGCGTCGACCTGACAGCTTCCCATTTCCTCGACGGACAACTGGATATCACCGCCAGTTCCGGAGACATCGAGCCCTTTCTCGTGATGAACGGTGTCGTGCTGCCGCAGACCGGATCAGGACTGCCCGTCGCGCTGAGAGCGAAAGCCATAATCGACGCCACCTCGGTCCGGCTGGAGGATGTCGACGGCAAGATCGACCGAAACGGCCTGTCGGGAATGCTCGTTCTGGACCGCGCGGCGCCGACCCTCAAGGGCAGCGGAAGCCTGTCCTTTGATACAATCGATCTGGCCTGGCTGGCCGAAGGCGTATTGGGGCCGATCGAGGATCCCGGTGGCCAAGGGTTCAATCCCTCGGCGCTGGGCATTCCGACCCGTGACAACGCCGATCTCGATATTCGGCTCGCAGCGGAGCAGTTCTGGGCGGGACTTTACGAGCCGGTGGAACATTTCAACGCTACGCTGAACTGGACGGGCGG
This sequence comes from Mycoplana sp. BE70, assembly GCF_031455855.1. Taxonomy (NCBI): domain Bacteria; kingdom Pseudomonadati; phylum Pseudomonadota; class Alphaproteobacteria; order Hyphomicrobiales; family Rhizobiaceae; genus Mycoplana; species Mycoplana sp. BE70. The sequence continues at coordinate 162,685 of NZ_JAVDTM010000004.1, read as the reverse complement.
CGGCCTGAGCCTTGACGACCTGGCCGGAGACTGGCTTGGCGGTTCGCTGGCCGGCCGGTTGACGCTTGCCAATGCTGAGGGCAACGGATTGCTGGAAGCTCGCCTTAAGCTGAGCGGTGCCGATGTCTCACGGATCGTATGGGCGGGAGCCGACGGCCCGGTGGCGGCGGGGAGGGCTGACATGACCCTGGCCCTCGATGCCTCCGGCAAGAACGTTGCCTCGATGCTGGAGGCCACAAGCGGCTCGGGCGAAGTGCAAATCGGAGGATTGACGCTGGGCGGGATTACGAGCGACGCCTTCGGTGCGATCCTCGCCTCGGCCGACGCCATCGAGGGCGAAATCACCGAGACGAAGGTGGACGCGATTGCGGTCAATCAGGCCCTGCGCGGCGAAACACGCCTCGACGGCGTGACGATCCCCTTCACCATCGCTTCGGGAAAGCTTCGAGCCGAGACCGTCACGGGCGAGGATGGTGCGGCAGAATTCGCCGGCGGAGCGGAATTGGATCTGCCCGGCCGCATGCTGTCGGGCCAGATTGCCATGCGGCTGAAGGCGGGTGAGGAGGCGGTAACAGGCGGCGAGCCGGAAATCGTGCTCGCCTTCGATGGACCGATCGCCGCACCGACGATGCGCATCGATGCGCAGCCGCTCAGCAACTATCTGTCTCTGCGCAAGTTCGAGCGCGAGCGGCGCCGGGTCGAGATGCTGCAGGCTGCCGTGCTGGAGAAGCAGCGGCTTCGGCGCGAGGCGGCACTCTATCGCTCAAGGGCGCAGGAACGGGCGGCCCTCGCCGAGGCCATGCGCATCCAGGCGATCGAGGAGGAGCGCCGGCGCCAGGCGGCCAAGGAACAGGCCGAGCGCGAGCGTCAGGAACGCGAGGCGAGGATTGAGGCGGAGCGCCGGGCGGCGGAGCAGGCGCGACAGTCAGTCGAGCCTGGCACCGGCTTCAGGGTCAGCCCCAACGAAGGCGTGATCCGCGAGGATCTGCCCCCGATCGGCGGGCAGAACCTCAATTTTGATGCGCTGCCCGGCGTGAACTGATCAATTGCAGCAAGGCGGCAAGTGAAGCCCGCCGCTGCTTGGACGACTTCCATCTCCCGGGTTAGCCGACGCATTCATCGGCCGCGCCAGTTTCCGTGATCTGGGCCTTTATCGCTTCCAGCACGTAGACGCGCAGCGCCGAGGACAGATTGCTGTCGGCCGGACGCGAATCGTCGATCTCCGACAGGAGCACGGCAAGCGGGATCCTGCGCCTGGCAGCAATGGATTTGAGTTCCACCCAGAACGGCTCCTCCAGGGAGAAGCTGGTGCGGTGTCCGTGCAGTGTGGCGGAGTGCTTGCGGATCACCGCTGGGCTCACATTCCGATTCAACGTATTGGAGGATCGATTCAGGGGGCTATCGCAAAGTATTGAAAAGACGCGATTTTCGCGCGCCGCGCGCAAGGCGGGCCGTCAATCGGAGCGGCCTTCCGGCTTCTCGATCCGTCCCTGATCGAGCGTTTTCTCCGCCTTGTCGTTCAAAGCCCGCGTCAGGTTCTTTTCGGCTTTCGTACGGCCGAAGGAAATCCTGTTCTGCTCGGCCTGGCGCTCTTTTTCCGAGCGGGCCTTCTGTTTGCGGAACTGGCGGAGATTGACCACGTCGCTCATGCCGCCTCCAATCGATCAGTTCTTCTTGCGAAAGGAATCGAGCGAGACGACGGAGCCGCCCGGCTTCTTGCCGTCGTCGTCACCACCGGTTTTGGGGGGCTCGTCGACCGCGTCCTCGGCCTTCTCGGTCGGGTATGCCGTGATCTCGGCGGACTCGCTCTCTTCTTCCTCGCCTGCAGCGACGTCGAACTCGAGTTCGAAGCTGACGGAGGGATCATAGAAGCCGCGGATGGCGTTGAACGGGATCACCAGCTTCTCCGGCGTGTCGGAGAAGGAGAGGCCGATCTCGAACTGGCTCTCGGTCACCTTGAGTTCCCAGAACTGGTGCTGGACGACGATGGTCATCTGCTCGGGATACTTGGCCTTCAGGTGCTGCGAGATGCGCACGCCGGGGGCGCCGGTCAGGAAGGTGATGAAGAAATGATGGTCGCCGGGCAGATGGCCGGTTGCCGCCACTTCGCTCAGGACTTTGCGGATGACGCTGCGAAGAGCGTCCTGAGCCAATATGTCGTAGCGGATGTGGTCTTGCGCCATTACAGCCTGTCTTTCTTGCTTGTCTCTTTTTCGCCTTTTGCCGAAAACCGTCGACGGCGTCAAACGTCGATCGGCTGCATCCAGTCAGTTATCTGCCGGAACAAGCCGCGCCGGAGCGTCGCGAGTCATCTTAGAGGACAGCTATAAACCATTTCGAATGAGGGGAGAAGGTGAAGGCTTCTGTTGCCAGGTGCCTTCGGACCCCGCCTTACGGTGCTACCCGCAAGGGCTTGATTTGAAGTGTCGCACTGCGATTAAGCAGCGAGACGTGCTTCAGCATAGTTGTCGTTTGCAACTACATTTTTGACCCGATAACGGTGGTATCATGCCGAGCAAAAAGTCGATCTTTACGCCCTTGTCGATCCTATTTCGCCCCCAGCAAAAGCCGATCTGCAGCCGATCGGTTTTTGGTGGAGGCGCCGGGTACCGCCCCCGGGTCCAATGGGTTTATTACACCGCCCGTTTATTGCCATAGCTGCCAAGGCAGCACCCGACATATAGGAGTTTCCGCGGCCTATGAAAAGGTCCTCGTGACAATTCTTCCGGGTGTTCGACCAAGGAACGCGTAGATCGCGTTCATTTGCACTTGACTTGCCATCTTGGCGCGAAAAGACTGTCGCCGATGGTTCATATGCCGTAGCGGTTTTGACGCGAAACGATAGGGGAAACAGCATGACCGACTATCTCGCAGACGTACGCAAATATGACAGTGCCGCCGATGAGGCCGTGGTGAAGAAGATCGTCAGCCATCTGGGAATTGCGCTGCGAAACCGCGACTCCGCTCTGGTTTCCTGCAGTGATCCCGAGGAACTGGAGCGGGTCAAGGAGAAGTGGTGCGCCAAGAAACTCGGCGTCACCGGGGAAGCAGCGGACAAGGCTGTGGAAAAGGTCTGCGCCACGATGGCAGACGATCGCTCGAAGTCGCGGGTGACCTTCTATTACCTGGCGGCCAAGGAATTGGGCAAGCTCTCCGCGCTCGCCTGAGGCCGACGCACCGAAAAGGTGGGAAAAGCCAGTCTTTGCCATTGGTCGGTCGCCGCGTTCGCCCTAGATTGGGGAATGAATTCCAACCGGCGGCCGACCAAATGCAGCAATATCTCGATCTTCTCGCCCATGTGATGGAAAACGGAACCGATCGTTCCGACCGCACCGGCACCGGCACGCGGTCCGTCTTCGGCCATCAGATGCGCTTTGATCTTTCCGAGGGCTTTCCGGTCCTGACGACGAAGAAGCTGCATCTGCGCTCGATCATTCACGAACTGCTGTGGTTTTTGAAGGGCGAGACGAATATCGCCTATCTTCGCGAGAACGGCGTTACCATCTGGGACGAATGGGCGGACGAAAACGGCGAACTCGGGCCGGTCTACGGCTACCAGTGGCGGTCCTGGCCGACCCATGACGGCCGCCATCTCGACCAGATCGCCGCTGTAGTCGAGAGCATCCGTAAGAACCCGCACTCGCGCCGCCACATCGTATCGGCATGGAACCCGGCGCTGGTGGACGAGATGGCCCTGCCGCCCTGCCACTGCCTGTTCCAGTTCTACGTGAACGACGGCAAGCTCTCCTGCCAGCTCTACCAGCGCTCCGCAGACATCTTTCTTGGCGTGCCATTCAATATCGCTTCCTATGCGCTGCTGACGATGATGGTGGCGCAAGCGACGGATCTCAGGCTCGGCGATTTCGTGCATACGCTCGGTGATGCGCACATCTACCACAACCACTTCGACCAGGTGGCGCTGCAACTGGAGCGCAAGCCGAAACCATTGCCGTTCATGAAGCTGAATCCGGCCATGAACGATCTATTCTCGTTCAAGTACGAGGATTTCGAGCTGGTCGGCTATGAAGCCGACCCGAACATCAAGGCGCCGATCGCGGTCTAGCGCGGCCGGCGGTTTCAGGGAGGAAGCCATGCTGACGCTCGTCCACGCGACGCAGTCGCGTTCGTTCCGCATTCTCTGGCTGCTCGAGGAACTCGGAGCCGACTACGACATCCGCGCCGTGTCGATCCACCGGCGCGACGGCTCGGGTGGCACCGACCCCAACAATCCGCATCCGCACGGCCAGGTCCCGGCGCTGATCCACGACGGAACGGTCGTCACGGAGTCGACCGCGATCGCGTTATACCTGACCGATCTGTTTCCCGGCTGCGAGATGGGACGCGACGTCGGCACGCACGAGCGCGGGCCGTATCTGTCCTGGCTCGCCTACTATGCCGGGGTGATCGAGCCCGCCGCGATCACCCACATGAATGGCTGGACCGCGGGTAACGCGGAGGCCGCGCGCTTGCACAAGGCAATGTGCGACCACGTGATATCGACGCTGGAAAAGCAGCCGTACCTGATTGGCGACCGGCCGTGCTCGGTCGATGTCATCCTGTCCAGTTCGCTGATGTGGATGCGCGCGCTCCTGCCGGAGAGCGGCGCCGTTGATGACTATCTCGCGCGGATGGCGGCGCGTCCGGCACTGGCGAAGGCGCAGGCGAAAGACGGAATGGAAGGCAAGTGAATGAGTGAACCGAAGATCGTTTTGGTGGTGGCCGCGGCGCTGAACGGCGTGATCGGCCGCGAAGGAGACCTGCCGTGGCGATTGCCTTCCGACCTCAAGCGCTTCAAGCAACTGACCATCGGCAAACCGGTCGTGATGGGGCGCAGAACCTATCAGTCGATCGGCAAGCCGCTGCCGGGGCGGCCGAACATCGTGGTCACGCGTGACACCGCCTTCCGCCCGGATGGCGTCATCGTTGCGCGTTCGATCGACGAGGCGCTGGTCTATGCCCGACGGGAGGCGCAAACCCTCGGCGGCGATGAAATCTGCGTAATCGGCGGCGGCGATATCTACCGCCAAACCATCGCGATGGCGGATCTCGTGCATCTGACGCAGGTGCAGGCGGAGGTGGACGGAGATACTCGCTTCCCGCCGGTTGATCCCGCGCTCTTTGAAGTCGTCCATGAAGAGGAAATTCCGCAGGGCGAGAAGGACAGTCATGCCATGCGTCTTGTCAGTTTCAGACGGCGATCGGCTGCCTGACGCTGTCCTAAGCGCCTGTTCACGAACTATTTTGCCGCAATGGCGCCGAAGTTGAGCCGTCTCCGTTGAAAGCGGCATGGGGGATACATATAACGGGGGTCACACCATGTGATGCTGCGGGACTTCGCGCGCGCATGGCAATGGGAGTGACCAGAGAAAGAGGTATTGATGCCCTGGAGCAATCAGAACGGCGGCGGCGGCCCTTGGGGCGGCGGCGGCAACAATCAGGGACCATGGGGGCAGGGACCGAACCGCCCCCGCGGCAGCGGCAGCGGCGGTCCGCCCGATCTCGAAGAGATTATCCGGCGCGGGCAGGATCAGCTGAAGAACGTGGTCCCGGGTGGCTTCAACGGCGGCATCCTCGTCATCGCGGCGCTGCTGATCGGCGTCTTCTGGCTGATGAACGCGATCTATACGGTCCAGCCGGACGAGCGTGGCGTCGAGCTGCGCTTCGGCAAGCCCAAGGAAGAGATTTCCATGCCGGGCCTGCATTTCCATTTCTGGCCGCTTGAACGGGTTGAAATGGTCACGATCACCGAGCAGCAGCAGAATATCGGCCGCAAGGGCGCTTCCGTAAACGCCGACGACAGCGGCCTGATGCTCTCGGGCGACCAGAACATCGTCAATGTTCAGTTCTCGGTGCTCTATTCCGTGACCGATCCCCAGGCCTACCTTTTCAACCTGGAGAATCCGTCCGCAACACTGCAGCAGGTCTCCGAGAGCGCGATGCGCGAGGTGGTCGGTCGCAGGCCGGCGCAGGACATCTTCCGCGATAACCGTCAGGCGATTGCCGAAGCCGTCAAGACGACGATCCAGTCGACCATGGATTCCTTCGGTGCGGGCATCTCGATTAATACCGTTGCCATCGAGGATGCCGCGCCGCCGCGCGAAGTGGCCGACGCCTTCGACGAGGTGCAGCGCGCCGAGCAGGACGAGGACCGCTTCGTCGAGGAGGCCAACCAGTACTCCAACCAGAAGCTCGGTCTCGCGCGAGGCCAGGCTGCACAGGTCCGCGAAGAGGCAGCCGCCTACAAGAACCGCGTCGTCAACGAGGCGGAAGGTGAAGCCCAGCGCTTCGTGTCGATCTACGACCAATACAAACTCGCACCGGACGTGACCCGCAAGCGCATGTTCTTGGAAACCATGGAGGGTGTCCTGAAGGGCTCCAAGACCGTCGTCATCGATGAAAAGCAGGGTGGACAGGGTGTCGTTCCGTTCCTGCCGCTCAACGAGCTTGGCAAGACGACGCAGCAACACCAGGCCGGAGGCACGCAGTGATGGGTAACCGTTTGTCAGCCATCCTTGTCGGCCTCGCCGTCATCCTGTTCCTGGCCTACTCGTCGGTCTTCGTCGTCAACGCGCGCCAGCAGGCGATCGTCGTCCGGTTCGGTGAAATCCAGTCCGTCAAGACGGAGCCGGGGATCTATTTCAAGCTGCCCTTCGCCTTCATGGACGCTGACAGAGTCCAGTACGTGTCGGACCAGGCGTTGCGCTTTGATCTCGACAACATCCGTGTCCAGGTTTCGGGTGGCAAGTTCTACGAGGTCGATGCCTTCGTGGTCTACCACATCAGTGATCCGCGCCGGTTCCGCGAGGCCGTTTCAGCCGACCGCGATGCCGCTGAAGCACGTCTTCGCACCCGTCTCGATTCGGCGCTTCGCCGGGTCTACGGTCTGCGCGGCTTCGAGGCCGCTCTTTCCGAAGAACGCGCATCGATGATGCGGGAAGTTCGCAACGAGCTGACCCCCGATGCGGAAAACCTCGGCCTGACCGTTACGGACGTCCGCATTCGCCGGACCGACCTGACGCAGGAGGTTTCCCAGCAGACGTTCGAGCGCATGAAGGCCGAGCGCCTGGCGGAAGCCGAGCTGATCCGCGCCCGCGGTAACGAGCAGGGGCAGGCCCGCCGGGCTATCGCCGACCGCCAGGTCGTCGAGATTCTTGCCGAGGCCCGGCGTGAGTCCGAAATCGTCCGCGGTCAGGGCGATGCCGAACGCAACCGAGTGTTCGGCGAGGCCTTTTCGAAGGATCCGGACTTCTTCGCCTTCTATCGCTCGATGGAGGCCTATCGTCAGAGCCTGGGCTCTAACGATACGACGCTCGTCCTGAACCCGAATACGGAGTTCTTCCGCTACTTCGGGGATATGGCGGGCAAGCCGGCCACGGGCGGCGCGGCCGCGACAGGAAACTGAGTTCGTTCGAATGGCGGATTTCCTGACGGGAATTGCATTCTTTCTCGTGATCGAGGGGCTGGTGTACGCACTGGCCCCTTCGTCTTTGAAGCGGATGGCGGCATTGCTGCCAGGCATTCCGGACGGGCAGCTCCGGTTCTTTGGCCTCATCTCGTTGGTCGCCGGCGTCGGCCTTGTCTGGATGATCCGGGGATAGCAGCCCGAGGCGCGGGTGTCGGAAGTCTTCGGCCCTTGCCGGATGCAGGATGAAGAGGCAACAGTGGCCATGCCGGTCAGGGTGGGTGTTCCGACCGCCCGGATTCGGCATCCCAAATTCCGCCGCATCCGTGGCGAAGATGGTTTATAAGGAATCAAGAGGACAGCGCAGATGGTAGCGAGCAACAGGTCACGACAAATCGGCGCGCGGGCGCTGGCGACGGGGCTTTCGATGCTCGTCGCAGGCACAGGGCTTGGACCCGTGCAGGCGTATGCCCAGGCGCAGGCCGATATTCAGGTTCAGGGCGCCCAAATTCCACTCCAGGCGCCGGAAGGACCGCAGTCGGTCGCTGATCTGGCGGAAAAGCTGCTCGACGCCGTCGTCAACATTTCAACCTCGCAGAACGTGAAGGAAGACGACCAGACACCGATGCCGCAGGTGCCGGAGGGGTCGCCGTTCCAGGACTTCTTCGACGAGTTCTTCAAGGGCCAGGAGGGCGAGGGCGGACCACGAACCGTAAACTCGCTCGGATCCGGCTTCGTCATCGACCCGGCGGGCTTCATCGTCACCAACAACCACGTGATCGAGGGTGCTGACGATATCGAGGTCAATTTCGCCGACGGCAAGAAGCTGAAGGCCAAGCTGGTGGGCGTCGACACCAAAACGGACCTGGCCTTGCTCAAGGTCGAGCCGGCGACGCCACTCGTCGCCGTGCCCTTCGGCGATTCCCGGAAAATGCGCATCGGCGACTGGGTGATGGCGATCGGCAACCCGTTCGGCCTCGGCGGATCGGTAACGGTCGGCATCATTTCCGCCCGTGGCCGCAATATCAATGCCGGTCCCTATGACAACTTCATCCAGACGGATGCGGCAATCAACCGGGGCAACTCCGGCGGACCGCTCTTCAACATGAAGGGCGAGGTCATCGGCGTCAACACGGCGATCATCTCGCCGTCCGGGGGATCGATCGGCATCGGCTTCTCGGTTCCGACGGAACTGGCCGAGAACGTCATCTTGCAATTGAAGGAGTTCGGGGAGACGCGGCGCGGCTGGCTCGGTGTCCGTATTCAGCCGGTGACCGACGACATTGCCGAAAGCCTCGGCATGAAGGAGGCAAAGGGCGCACTGGTCGCCGGTGTGATCAAGGGTGGTCCCGTCGATAACGGTATCATCAAGACCGGCGACGTGATCATCCGCTTCGACGGCAAGGACGTCGATGAGATGCGCGACCTGCCGCGCGTCGTGGCCGAGAGCCCGGTCGGCAAGGCCGTTGACGTCGTGGTTGTCCGTGACGGCCAGGAAGTCAACGTCAAGGTCACCCTCGGCCGCCTCGAGGACGGCGAGAAGATTGCCCAATCGGGCGTGGAAACGACCGAGCCGAAGGGGGAGAAAGCTCCGGATCAGCACGCCGAGAAGCAGACCGCTCCCGTCGTGCTCGGCATGACGCTGAGCCCGCTGGACGAGGCAACGCGCAAGACCTACGGCGTCGCGGAGGCTGTGAAGGGAGTGGCGATCACCGCGGTCGATCCGAGTTCGGCGGCTGCCGAACGACAGATCCAGCCCGGTGACGTGATCGTCGAGATCGGGCAGGAGGCGGTGACTACGCCTGAGGATGTCACCAAGCGCATCGCGGCACTCAAGTCTCAGGATCGCCGCAACGCCCTTCTGATGCTTGCCGACAAGACGGGCGCACTGCGCTTCGTCACTGTTCGTGTCGAATGATTGTCTTTTAATATCAAGTGTTTCTGAATGAAGGCGGTGAAGATGATTCACCGCCTTCATGATTTGATTCAGGTCGGTGCGCGACGTTGCGCGAGCGGCCTACGCGCGGGTAGCGATCGGCGTCCGCGCGCGCCATTCGTCGGCGGTGATCGCGTACAGCACATGGCGGACGAGCTGTGGGTGGCTGTCCGGCACGCGCGGATGGTCGAAGTCGCGGGACGGATCGGCCTTCATGCCGATGCGGGACATGACTGCGGTCGACCGGGTGTTGTCCGATACGGCGAATGAAACGATTTCTGACAGCCCGCATTGGTCAAAGCCGTGGCCGAGCAGGGCGGTCGCAGCCTCGCAGACGTAGCCCTGGCCCCAGAAGCGACGCGCCAGGCGCCAGCCGATCTCGACGGTGCCGTTCGGCAGCAGCGGTTCCAGGTCGGTTCGCGCCAGACCGCAAAAGCCGATTGGCTTGTCGCCATCACGCTGCGCGATCGCGAAAAAGCCGAAGCCGGTGTCATCGATTGTGCGGCGGATACGGTCGAACAGTTCGTCGGACTGTGCGCGGTTGCGACGGAACGGGAAAAAGGCCATGACCTCTGGATCGGAGTTGATCTCGTGGAAGAGATCGCGGTCCGTTTCGATCCAGTTCCGGACCGTCAGGCGCGGTGTTCTGGCGATAACGCCGTTCATTTGCTCATCTCGGGTATCACGAAGTCCGACTTGCGATAGCCCTGGATGTAGAGCAGCGCCGTCAGGTCGCTGTGGTCGATCCGCATCCTTGCCTCCGCGGCCACCGCCGGCTTGGCATGGAGCGCCACGCCCGAGCCCGACACATGCAGCATTCCCAGATCGTTTGCACCATCGCCGACGGCCATCGCGTCTTCGGTCGAAATCGCGAGGCGTTCAGCGATCTGGATGAGCGCATCCACCTTTGCCTGCTTGCCAAGGATCGGTTCGGCGACTTCGCCGGTGAGGACCCCGCCGTCCTCGAGTAGCGTGTTGGCGCGATTCTCATTGAAGCCGAGCCTCTCGGCGATGCGGCTGGTAAAGACGGTGAAGCCGCCGGAAACGAGCGCGGTATAATGACCGTTGGCCTTCATCGTGGCGATCAGTTCCGGACCACCCGGGGTAAGGGTGATACGTTTTGCGATGACCTCGTCGACGACCGAAAGCGGCAAGCCCCTCAGAAGCGCCACGCGCTCGCGGAGCGCCGGCTCGAAGGCAATCTCGCCGTTCATGGCCCGCGCGGTGATTTCCGACACGCGCTCCTTCAGGCCAACCTCGGCGGCGAGTTCATCGATGCATTCCTGGCCGATCATGGTGGAGTCCATGTCGGCGATCAAAAGCTTCTTGCGCCGGGTTTCGGCCTCCTGGACCACCAGATCGATCGGGGCGCCGCTGATGAGGGCATGCAGTTTCTCGCGTGCCGCCGCCGCATCGGTGCCGTCGCGCAACGCGATGTCGCAGGCGACGCCGTCGGCAAGCCAGTATAGGCCGGAGGCGTTCACCGCGTCCGCCGCCCGCTCGCTGATCGATGGCGAGAGAACCGGATTTGACGGATTGGCGATAAGCGTGGCAACGAGAGCCATGATGAGAATTCCTGAAGCTGAGACCGACGCGATCCTGATAACCGGCCCGACTGCGAGCGGCAAGTCCGCGCTCGCCGTGAGGCTTGCCCAAGATCATGGCGGGGTGGTGGTCAATGCCGACAGCATGCAGGTCTACGACACGCTGAACGTGCTGACGGCCCGACCGCAGCCGGATGAGATGGGCGGCATAGAGCACAGGCTTTATGGCCATGTGCCGGCGGGGCAAGCCTATTCGAGCGGGGAGTGGCTGCGGCAGGCCGCAGAGGTCACAGCTGAACTTCGCGGTCGCGGCAAGCTCCCGGTCTTCGTCGGTGGCACGGGGCTCTATTTCAAGGCCCTGACCGGCGGCCTTTCAGACATGCCACCCGTGCCGGCGGAGGTGCGGGCAGCGTTGCGGGCAAGACTTGCGGAAGAAGGGCCGGAGGCGCTGCACGATGTGCTGGAGCAGCGTGACCCCGAGGCAGCGGCGGCCATTCGGCCGGCTGACGGTCAACGTATCCTGCGCGCGCTGGAAATCTTCGAGGTCAGCGGACGTTCGATCCGCGAATTTCAGGCTGCGGCGGGACCTGCGGTCATCGATCCGGCCCGCGCAACGAAACTGGTCGTCCTGCCGGACCGAAAGCTCCTCCACCAGCGCATCGATCACCGCTTTCAACGGATGCTGCAATCAGGTGCGGTGGAGGAGGTAAGAGCGCTCCTGGCGCTCGATCTGCCGTCGGAGATGCCGGTGATGAAGGCGATCGGGGTATCGCAGATCGCGGCGTATCTGGCGGGAACAATGAGTGAGGCCGAGGTGATCGAGCGCGGGACTGCCGCCACCCGGCAATATGCCAAGCGGCAAATGACCTGGTTCCGCAACCAGATGGATGAAAGCTGGATCCGGACGGACGGTCTTGCCCTGCCTTGACAAAGGCTTGTTGACAATCGGTACGACCGTGCAGGTTTCGAAGCCTGCTATTTGCGAAGCAGGCTGCTTAGCGGCTTCTTCAGGAGTTGGTCGCGGATTGAGCCTTCCCGACGGATGTCGGTGTCGCTGTTGCCGAACGGTGGACGGGGTGACGGACCAGCAGGTTCGGTCGGCCGGTTCTCCGCGCGGTTTTCCGCGTTCAGTTCACGCCGCAGCGCTTCGAACCGATCATGAGCCGAAACCGACGACGGTCCGGCCGGCGAACGAGGCAGCATGTCAGGGCTGTAGGGCTGGATTTCAACGGTATCATCGTCGGGCATGGCATGGCCGGCCTCAGCGTGCGGGGCGGACGGCGCGTAGTCGGTTTCAAGCTGCCGGCGACCTGGGGCGCCTTCGGCCGCGCGGTATGATTCCTGAAAAGCTGAAATATCCGGCCCGGAAGCGGACCGCATCCGGCCGATAATGGATCGCAGGTCGACGGAGTGAGGATTGTCCTCGCTCGCCTTGACGCTTGCGCCATTGGCCTTCGGCAGACGATTTTCCGGGATACGGGTGAATTTCATTCGCATCGGCACGGATACGGCCTCACCGAAGGCAATGGCTTCGCCGTTGCCGATCGACGAGATGAAACTGGTCGTGGACGATGAGGAGTTCGGGATCGCCGAACGGATAATTTCCTGGTCGTGATCGTTGGCAAGGCGCATGGCGAAGACGGTCGAGCACTGCGACAGGATGGTCGGATCCAGTTCGCCGGGCCGCTGCGTGATGATGCCGAGCGACACACCGTATTTCCGGCCTTCCTTGGCGATACGCGCGATTGCCTGGCGCGTCGGCAGGAAGCCGAGTGTCGGGTCAGCCGGCACATAGCGGTGCGCTTCCTCGCAAACCACCAGCATATGCACCGCGCCATTGCTCCAGAGGCCGATCTCGAAGGCCATGCGGCAAAGCACCGAGGCGACCGAGTTGACAACCTCCGATGGAATGCCGGCCAGCTGAAAGGTTGTGATTGGCTTGCCTTCGCCCGGAATACGGAAGATGCGTGCAATCGTGTCGAGGATCGTGTCGGTGATTGTGTTTGTGGAGAACATGAAGTGAAAGCGCGGGTCGTTGATCGCCGACATGATCTTGACTTTGAGCGAGCGCAGATACGGCTTCTCCGTCCGACCCTCAAGCTTGCCGATGCGTTCGTCGATCAGCGCCAGAAGGTCGGCAATGCGGTAGGGAACCGGCGTGTCGACGGTGATCGAGCTCTTCTCCTGGCTGCGGCGCATCAGGCCTGGCTCGCTCGAACCGCGAAAACCCTTCTTGGCCTCGGGGATAAGGTCGCGCAGCGCGTCTATTTCTTCCGGAGCAGCCGGTCGGCCGCGGAAGATCACCTCGGAGAATTCCTCCAGTCGGAACAGCCAGAACGGCAGGTCGAGCGTGTCGGTCTCGATGACGACCGCATGATCGGGGAATGCGGCTGCGAATTCGTTGTGCGGGTCGAGGATCAAGACGCGCAGTTTCGGGTCGGCCTGGATCGCCTTGTTCAGGAGGAGCGTGACGGCCGTCGACTTGCCGACACCCGTGGTCCCGACGATGGCGAAGTGCTTCGACAGCATCGACGGAATGTGAATCGTGGCGTCGAGGGTGTCGTCCTGGGTCAGCTTGCCGACGACGCAAATATCATTGAGTCCTGTGTCGTAGACCTTGGCCAGGTCTGTAGCGCGAATGCGATGGGCGATGGCACCGAGATAGGGATAGTTGCTGATGCCCCTGGAGAATTCCTCGCGACCGTCCGCATCAACATGAACCTCGCCCAGAAGTTCCACCTCGACCCGGAACACGGTATCCCGGTTCTCGGCCCAGCTCTGCTGGTCGGTGGTCATTGCGTAAACCAGCGCGACGACGCGGTTCTCTCCGACGGCAATCGAAATGAGCCGGCCAACGGACCAGAGTTCCGTCAGCTGCGTCTGGCCGGCCTCGGCAACGGCACTGATCGTGGCGCGGGATCCGCCGCAGGCGACGACCCGCCCGAGGAGACGATTGCCGGGAGCGTCGCCGTCTCTTCTGTCCTGTTCGTCGGCGATGATCGAGCGTTGAAAATCAGTGCTGCGCAACGCAAGACTCCTTGCTTTTGGCAGAGAATAATAGCGGTCGCTTAACAATGCGTTGCGGAGTGTGGCGACCGGCGATCAAGGGTTGCCGAACGGTCGCGGCCACGCGAAAGAGCCGAAGGGCGTTGACGGTCTGCGCTTTAGCGGTTATCAATCCGGCCCATGAATTCAATCGTTACCAAGATTCTCGTGGTGGGACGGCGCATGGGCAAGGTGGTGTAACCACCGGGCGAAAGCACCCATGCGCAGTAAGCAGGCTCCGAAAGGGGCCTTTTTTTATGCCCGCGATTTCGCTAATCACACTTTCAAAACCGAAACGGACGGAAACATTCGGATGAGTGGAACAGAAAACCAGATGACGGGCGCCGAAATCGTCCTCCAGGCCCTGAAGGACAACGGCGTCAAGCATATCTTCGGCTATCCCGGCGGCGCCGTGCTGCCGATCTACGACGAGATCTTCCAGCAGGACGATATCCAGCACATCCTCGTGCGCCACGAACAGGGTGCCGGACATGCGGCCGAGGGCTATGCGCGCTCGACCGGCAAGGTCGGCGTCATGCTCGTCACCTCCGGCCCGGGTGCGACGAACGCCGTCACGCCGCTGCAGGACGCGCTGATGGACTCGATCCCGCTCGTCTGCATCACCGGCCAGGTTCCGACTTCGCTCATCGGCTCCGACGCCTTCCAGGAATGCGACACCGTCGGCATCACGCGGCCGTGCACCAAGCACAATTGGCTGGTCAAGGACGTCAACCAACTGGCGCGGATCATCCACGAAGCCTTCCGCGTCGCCCAGAGCGGTCGTCCGGGTCCGGTCGTCGTCGACGTGCCGAAGGACATCCAGTTCGCCACCGGCACCTATGTCGCGCCGTCGATGGTTCCGGCCCAGCACAGCTACCAGCCGAAAGTCCAGGGCGATCTCGACCGCATCCGCGAAGCCATCGCCCTGATGCAGGGCGCCAAGCGGCCGGTCATCTATTCCGGCGGCGGCGTCGTCAATTCCGGTCTGGAAGCCTCCCATCTCCTGCGCGAGCTGGTTGAATTGACGGGCTTTCCGATCACCTCCACGCTGATGGGCCTCGGCGCCTATCCGGCCTCGGGCAAGAACTGGCTCGGCATGCTCGGCATGCACGGTACCTATGAAGCGAACATGGCGATGCATGACTGCGACGTCATGCTTTGCATCGGCGCCCGCTTCGACGACCGCATCACCGGCCGCCTCAACGCGTTCTCTCCGAACTCGAAGAAGATCCACATCGACATCGATCCGTCCTCGATCAACAAGAACGTCCGTGTCGACGTGCCGATCCTGGGCGATGTCGGCCGCGTTCTCGAAGACATGGTCCGGCTGTGGCGTGCCGGCACGCAGACCCCCGGCAAGGGACATCTGGCCGACTGGTGGGCGTCGATCACCAAGTGGCGCGCACGCAACTCGCTGGCCTACAAGCCGAGCGATGATGTCATCATGCCGCAATATGCGATCCAGCGCCTCTATGAACTGACCAAGCACCGCGACACCTACATCACCACCGAGGTCGGCCAGCACCAGATGTGGGCCGCGCAGTTCTTCGGCTTCGAGCAGCCGAACCGGTGGATGACCTCCGGCGGCCTCGGCACGATGGGCTACGGCCTGCCGGCGGCGTTCGGCGTGCAGATCGCCCATCCCGACGCGCTCGTCATCGACATCGCCGGCGATGCCTCGATCCAGATGTGCATCCAGGAAATGTCGGCGGCGATCCAGTACGAGGCGCCGATCAAGATCTTCATCCTGAACAACCAGTACATGGGCATGGTGCGCCAGTGGCAGCAGCTTCTGCACGGCAACCGGCTGTCGCATTCCTATACGGAAGCGATGCCGGACTTCGTCAAGCTGGCCGAGGCCTATGGCGCGGTCGGCCTGCGTTGCGAAAAGCCGGGCGACCTCGACGGGGCTATCGAAGAGATGATCTCGGTGAAGAAGCCGGTGATCTTCGATTGCCGCGTCGCCAACCTCGCCAACTGCTTCCCGATGATTCCGTCGGGCAAGGCGCACAACGAGATGCTGTTACCCGACGAGGCGACCGACGAGGCGGTGGCGAACGCCATCGACGCCAAGGGCCGCCAGCTGGTTTGATGAAAAGGCAGGAACACCGATCATGAGCGCACATCTTCAGCCGACCGGCTCGGCCTATTTCATCGCCGCCGAGACCCAGGTTTCGGAAAACCACACGCTTTCGGTGCTGGTCGACAACGAACCGGGCGTGCTTGCCCGGGTCATCGGCCTCTTCTCCGGCCGCGGCTACAACATCGAGAGCCTGACGGTCTCGGAGACCGAGCACCAGGCGCATCTCTCCCGCATCACCATCGTCACGCGCGGCACGCCGCACGTGCTCGAGCAGATCAAGGCGCAACTCGAGCGCATCGTGCCGGTTCACCGCGTGGTGGACCTGACGGTGCGGGCCAAGGATCTCGGCCACGAGCGCCCGCTCGAGCGGGAGCTGGCGCTGGTCAAGGTTTCGGGCACCGGCGACCACCGCGTCGAGGCACTGCGCCTTGCCGATGCCTTCCGCGCCTCCGTCATCGACGCCAACACCGAGCATTTCGTGTTCGAGATCACCGGCAAGGTGTCGAAGATCGACCAGTTCATCGCCATCATGAAGCCGCTCGGCCTCATCGAGGTCTGCCGCACCGGCATTGCCGCGATGAACCGCGGCCCACAGGGGATGTAGGAATTTGGGGCCGGAAACGGCCCTAAATCATTTCCAGCGGGCGCTTTCTTGGCGGAGGCGGGAAGGCGGCGTCGAGTGCCGCCATGTCCGCGGCCGTCAGTTTGAGGTCGGCCGCCTTGCGGTTTTCTTCGACGCGTGCCGGCGATCCCGATTTCGGAATGGCGATGACGTTGTCGCGCGACAGGACGAAGGCGAGGGCGACCTGTGCGGTGGAGGCACCGTGGGCGACGGCGATCTGCGCAAGGGTCGGATGGCGCAGCAGGCGTCCTTCGTCCAGCGGCGAGTAAGCCATAGTCGGAATGCCCCGGCGATCGCTCCAGGGAAGCAGATCGAACTCCATGCCGCGACGGGCGAGGTTGTAGAGCACCTGGTTGGTGGCGACATTGCCGCCGTCCGGCACCGCAAGCAGCTCTTCCATGTCGTCAACGTCGAAGTTTGACACGCCCCAGGCGCCGATCTTGCCGGCCGCCTTGAGTTCTTCGAAAGCCGCGACTGTTTCCGCAAGCCGGTAGCGTCCGCGCCAGTGCAGGAGATAGAGATCGATCCGCTCGGTGCCGAGGCGCTTCAGACTTGCCTCGCAGGCGGCGATCGTGCCGCTGCGGCTGGCATTCGAGGGCAGCACCTTGCTGACGAGCAAGACTGTGTCGCGCCGCCCCTTGATCGCTTCGCCGACAACGGTCTCGGCGCCGCCATCGGCATACATCTCGGCGGTGTCGATCAGCGTCATGCCGTGATCGATGCCGATCTGAAGCGCGCGAACCTCGTCTACTGCCGAGGCGCGGCTTTCGCCCATGTGCCACGTTCCCTGGCCGAGGGCTGCGACGCGGCGGCCATCGGGAAAGGCTGCTTCCGGCAAGCTGTTCATTCGAAACTCCTAACGGCGATTCATCAACTCAACGAATGCCAGTATGACAAGATTTGTCTGGTGTTGCCATTTGCATGCCCTATCAAAAGACATGTCCGAAACTGCGCCTGGAGGGCGCCTTGCCGATCGAAATCTTTCTCGCACTCGTCGTCTTCGCCTTCACCACATCGATAACCCCCGGCCCGAACAACATGATGCTGTTCGCCTCTGGCGTGAATTTCGGCTTCATGCGCACGATTCCGCACATGATCGGCATCGGCGCTGGCTTCCTGTCGCTGCTGCTGGCGGTGGGGTTCGGGCTCGGCGCGATCCTGGATTCCGTGCCGCTGCTTTATACGGCGCTGAAATTCCTTGGCGGTGCCTATCTTGTCTGGATTGCCTGGAAGATCGCGACCTCCGATACATTGAGCGAGGGGAAGGCAGGCGGGCGGCCGATGACCTTCCTCGAGGCCGCCGCCTTCCAGTGGGTCAATCCCAAGGCCTGGGTGATGGCGGTGTCAGCCATGGCGACCTACACGATGCCGGCCAACTACACGGCGAGCGTGCTTCTCGTTGGCGTGGCCTTTGCGCTCGTCAACGTCCCGAGTGTTTCGACCTGGGCCGGGTTCGGCTCGGCGTTGCGCGAATGGCTGTCGGTGCCGGCCAGACTGAAGGCTTTCAACGTGTCGATGGCGCTGCTTCTGGTCGCAAGTCTCTGGCCGATGCTCCGCTAGGCTGGCAGCGCTTTCACGCCTCCTCCATCTGCCGGTAGCATTCGTCGGCGACCGCGCGAAGCGCGTCAGCCGAGATCTCGCCCGTGACGGCATAACCGACAGGCCCGTCGATCCAGTAGAAGGTGCGCACGGGTCCTTCCGCATCGAGACGGAAGCTCGTTTCACGGTTCTCGGCGTTGCGGCCGATCATCATCGTCAGCCGCTGACCGTTGGCATTCTGGTACATGAGCAGCGCACCGGCCTTGCCGCCCACCGGCACAAGCCGCCCGCCGACGAGGCTGTAGCCGAGCGTCGAGAGGTCCGGCAGACGCAGGCGATAGTCGAGGCGCTTGCCGAGCCAGGCGGCAAGATGCTCCTGTTGATCGGCACCGACCTCGACGGGATGACGGACTTCGCTCGTGTAGATCAGGAAGGCGGAGCGCGCTTCGCTGGGAAAGCCGGCGGTCGCTGGGGCCGGTGCGGTGGATATGTCCGGTATCTGCAGGCGGCCAGCTTGGTAACCCCCGGCGAAGATGAGCAAGGCAGCGGCTGCTGCCGCTGTCGAGCGCAGCAAGCGCGCCAGGACGGCCGGGCGCTTCGGCTGCAACATCCGCCGGTCGTCGCCATGCGAAACAAAATCGGTTGAAAACGCGTCGCGAATGCGTTCGTTCTG
This sequence comes from Mycoplana sp. BE70, assembly GCF_031455855.1. NCBI lineage: Bacteria > Pseudomonadati > Pseudomonadota > Alphaproteobacteria > Hyphomicrobiales > Rhizobiaceae > Mycoplana > Mycoplana sp. BE70. The sequence goes on along the minus strand of NZ_JAVDTM010000004.1, from coordinate 143,841 downwards.
CATGGACCAGCTTGCGACCCGCTTGGCGTCCTGGGGGTGGAGGTCAAGCCAGGCCTCGATATTGGCGCGGCGTTCCTCGTCCAGCAGGCCGTCCACATAGGCGTGCAACTCGTTTTCGCCCACCATGCTCTTTGCTTCGCTCATTTAGGTCTCCTGAGGGCGACGATGTTGTCCTTCGCCAGCCGCTCGGTGAGTTGATGCCGGGCCCGCGACAGCCGCGACATGACGGTTCCGATCGGGATTGCCAGCAGGTCAGCCGTTTCCTGATAGCTGTAGCCTTCGACCACGACCAGCATCAGGGTCGTGCGGTAATCCGATGACAGCGTCTCCAGCGCGGCACGGATGCGTGCGCGCTCCAACGGATCGCCGATCTGGTCGGGTTGGGCAACCTGCTCGGCATCCTCTATCGCAGCGGTCGGCCGGCGGATCGCCTGGCGATGTCGGTTGCGATAGAGATTTGTCATGATGGTGAAGGCCCAGCCACGAAGATTGGTGCCGCGCCATTGCGCGCGGCGGGTCAATGCCGTCTCGACACAATCCTGCAGCAGGTCCTCACCGTCGGCGTCCGAACGCGACAGACTGTGCGAGTAGCGCCGTAAGCCCGGTATGAGCGCGAGCAGGGCGCTCTCGAAGGTGGCCGGCGCCGCGGCGCCGGTCCCCATCAGCTCGCTGTTTTCGTCCGTGCCGAACCCGCTTGTGAAGTCAGGGCCTTGCGGCATTCCACTTGCCTCCCACACCGTCGCCGGTGGCGTCGCCTTCCTTCTTGTCCTTGATCCAATAATAGAGCGGCATGCCGTCCTTTGCCCACTGTTTCGTGCCGTCCTTGCGGTCGATGACGGTGTAGACACCCTCGGCTGCCGCATTGGCTTCGGCCTTGAGCGGCGGCCAATTGACGGCGCACTTCTCATAGCAGTTCGACATGCCCTTGGTGTCGTCCTTGTAGACATAGAGCGTCATGCCATTCTCTCCGGCAAGCACCTCGCCTTTATCCGTCTTTACGGTCTTGACGGGAGCTGCGGCAAAGGCTGCCGTGGTGGCAACGGCGAAAGCGGCAATCGCGAGGGGGAGTGTTTTCATCTCACTGGTTTCCTGTGTCGCGTGGATCTGGCCCGTCACTGCGGGGAACAGCCATGAGACACCGGGAGGCCACGTGATATTCCCGCCCAGGTGGAGAAAAGGGCAGGCGATGTGAAACGCCTGTGCTGCTCCAGCTAGGCGCGGTCGGCGACGAAGCGGGCGATGCCAGGACCGATCAGAGTGATGATCACCAGCCGTGCCGTCTGCAGTGCCATGACGAAAGAGATGTCGACATTGCTGGAAGCGGCGATCACGGCAATCGAATCCAGCCCACCGGGGCTTGTCGCCAGGTAAGCGGTCATCGGGTCGATGCCGAGCATCCAGACGAGCAGCGCGGCCAGCAGGCCGGAGAAGGTCAGCAACGCGACGATGGAGAGGATGGTCGGCACAAGCGCGCGGCGGGCGTGGCGAAGGATCTGCCGCGTGAAGCCGAGGCCGATGTTCCAGCCGAGCAGGGCGAAGGAGATCGCCAGCAGCCATTGCGGCAGGTCGACGGCAAGCGCACCGGTGAGGCTGAGCGCCGAGCCGACGGCGAAGGGTGCCAGGAACGCTCCCGCCGGGATTCGCAGGTGACGTCCGGCAAAGCCGCAGATGATGCCGACCGCAAGCGTCAGTCCGAAGTTTTTCATGTCGAACGGGCCGAAGAATGCCGCCTGCTGATCGGCGATCGCCTGATGCCCGCCAAAATGCGCGATCAGGGTTGCGAGCGTCGCGACGAACGCCACCCGCATATACTGCATGAAGGCGACCAGCCGGACGTCGGCGCCATAGGCCCCTGCCATCAAAAGCATGGTCGAGGCAGCGCCGGCCGACGAGCCCCAGATTGCGGTTGTTCCGGGCAGGACACCTGTACGGGTGATCATCCAGCCGCACAGCGTGCTCATGAAGATGACCGACAGAACGATTGCCAGAAACAGCGGCCAGCGCCCGATGAAAGTGTCGACGAGGCTCGGCGACACCATGCCGGCAATCATCATGGCGAGCACGATCTGGACCAGGAAGAAGAAGCTGCCCGGCAAACGGATCGTCCCGCCGTTCATGCCGACGATCATGCCGGCCAGCAGTGGCCCCATCAACAGGCCCGCTGGAAGTTCGACAAGGTACAGGAAGGCGGTAAGTGGCAAGGACAGGACGAGCAGCAGCAGCCACTGCGCCATCGCGGAAAGACGCCCGAAGCCGGAGACCTCGATTGTCTCGGAAGGAGAAGGGGCGCTCACGGCGCGCTTTCCGGGCGGCGGCTCATGTGGCGTACATATTGCGAAGCTGGATGCCGCGCCAGCGCTATTTCACGCCGTTGAGAAGCCCGCGCCGCGCATGCGGAAGATCCGCAAAGGCTGCGCCAGCGCCGATCTTTCGGCGAGAGGCGCTGTTTTCCTTGCATCGAGGGTCCGAATCCTGCCAAGTCCCGGCCATGGAATTCGCACCGCAACAGGACGAGGCGCTCAAGGCAGTCTCGCGATGGCTGAAGGAAGGCCGCTCGCCGCTGTTCCGGCTGTTCGGCTATGCCGGTACCGGAAAGACCACGTTAGCGCGGCACTTTGCCGAGCATGTGGACGGCGACGTGCTGTTTGCCGCCTTCACCGGCAAGGCGGCGCAGGTGCTGCGCTCGAAGGGCGCCAGCAACGCCCGTACCATCCATTCGCTGATCTACCGGCCGCGTGGCGAGGAGGAGGTCTCCGACGAGGAGACCGGCAAGACCTCGATCGCGCCGATGTTCTCGATCAACCGGCAGTCGCCGGTCGCCAAGGCCGCATTGATCATCGTCGACGAGTGTTCGATGGTGGACGAGCCGCTCGGCAAGGACCTGATGAGCTTCGGCACGCCCATCCTCGTCCTCGGTGACCCCGGCCAGCTGCCGCCGGTCTCGGGCGGCGGCTACTTCACCAACCAGGAGCCCGACTACCTGCTGACGGACATTCACCGCCAGGCCCGCGATAACCCGATTATCCAGCTTGCGATGCATGTTCGCGAGGGCAAGGAGATCATGCATGGCGACTGGGGCACGGCGAAGGTCATCTCGAAGGCCGAGGTGACGCAGGAGCTCGTGCTCGACGCTGACCAGGTGCTGGTCGGTACCAACAAGACCCGCCGGCGCTACAACACGCGGCTGCGCGAGCTGAAGGGGTTTTCCACCGAGTACCCGCAATCGGGCGACAAGCTCGTCTGCCTGCGCAACGATCCGGCCAAGGGCTTGCTCAACGGCTCGCTGTGGCAGGTCATGACCTCGTCGAAGGAGACGGTGAAGCCGGGGATCAACCTGATGATCCGTCCCGAAGACGACGACATGGACAGGGGCGCTGCGAAGATCAAGCTCCTGAAGGCGGCCTTCGAGAATGGCGAGGGAGAGATTCCCTGGTCGACGCGCAAGCGCTACGACGAGTTCGATTACGGCTATGCCCTGACCGTACACAAGGCGCAGGGCTCGCAATGGAACGATGTCGTGCTGTTCGACGAGAGCTGGGCCTTCCGCGACACGCGCGAGCGCTGGCTCTATACTGCAATCACCCGCGCGGCGGAAACCCTGACCATCGTTCGCTGAAGTATGTCTGCCGAAGGTGCGAACGGGTTTCGGGACCAAAGACCTGAAACGCGGCGCGCGGACCAAGACCGTCGACGATGCCCCTGGCAGGCAGCGCTTCCGACGGGCAGCCGATACGGCGTTCCGGCGACCGCTAGTTTCCGATGACGCCGAGCAGAACGGCCTTGGCGACGGCTTGAAAGCGATTGTTGCTGTCGAACCTGCGAATGATGTCCTTCTCCATCGCCTGCACCTGGCCGGCCTCGACCTCGAGCGCGCGGGCGATGCGGGTGGTCGGATATCCTTCGGCCATCAGGGTCAGACAACGCAGTTCAACGTCGGACAGCGCTTCGTGCTGGCCCGTGTCGTTTGATTCGCTCTCCTGTCCGGCGCCGAAATCGAGCAGTTCGCCGATCTGCTGCATCTGGCGGCGAATGGCGGATTGCTGCGCTGTCAGTTCCCGCTTGCGCGCGATCATCGCGTCGCGGAAAATCCTGTCTGCCTCTTGCTGACATCCGGCATCGCAAAGCGCCTCGAGCATTTCCTGAATGGCTGCTACGGGCATGCCGGTCTCGCGGCAAGTATTGACCAGCGCCATCTGCTGGATCTCTTCCGGTCCATAGACGCGCATCGGGCCGACGCGCGCGGCGGTCAGCAGGCCCTTCTCCTCGTAGAAATGCAGCGTGCGGTGGGTGACTCCGAAGGCGTTCGCCATGTCGGCGATCGCAAGCCGGCCCTCCGGGAGATTGTCCGGCAGGGGGGCAGCAGGCAGAAAGCGGATAGTACGTCCACTTGCCGTCGTGCTTTTTCGTGACTCACGAGAGATCATGAAAACCACCTTGGCTAAATGCCAGCATCGATATCCCCGTCTGCCTTACAGGATCGAGGTAGCGCTTGCTGAGCCGAAGCATTCGACAAGTCCCCGATCAAAATTCGATTTTCCATCCCGCTCGCGAGGGCAGCCGTCACCGTTGACGTGGGCCCGTATTGCAGGATGTGAAAAGACTAAACGCTGCGCGCACACTTTCATACCCCTATATCTAGGGGTGCATCCGAGTCCGCATTTGGTTATCGGCGCGTGCAGAAACGGACGTTGTCCTGTACTCCTGGCGCGGATGGCCGACACGACTTGCGGCGGGCAGAGGAGCCGACGAGGTATCAAGGCCAGGCGAGGGGCGGCAGGACGCAGGGACGCCACCAGACAAGCGTTGCTGGGCTTCCTCCTGCAGGCAGGTCATCAAGCCGTTGACCGTGCCCGATTGAGTCGCATGCTGATAGATTCGGCCGTTCGCGGCAAGAATTCGGCCGGCAAACGAGACAGCTTCATAGGCAGCCCCGATCTTGTCGTCGAGCTCCCCGGCAGGAAAGTGCTCCGCGTGTATCGTTGCGCCGCTCTCGTCATGCACAAGGCGCGCAAAGACGGCGTCGCGCTTGCTGCCGGCTTCGAGGCGAAGGGTGTATAAGAGCGGACCTGGCCGATCAGGAGCGGTATCTGGTTCCAAGCGAATCGTCCGGTAGTAGCCAGCCGCGTTTGCGATCGCCTCGGCGAATTCGCGGCACTTAGTGTCGCCCTGCGGGCAGGACTCGATCCGCAGGCTTGGCAATGCGGTGCCGCGGTCGGATTCGGCACTTGTTGCTTCGACCGAAAATTTGGCATCTGCGATCGTGGTGAGTGCGGTCCTCGGGTAGGTCGCCGGCGCGAGGACGAACAAGGGCAACAGTGTCAGAAGCGCGAGATGCGATGAGACCGGTGCGGGCTTGCCGTGGCGCCAGCTCCTTTGTTTCCCGGGCCGGTCGGACGCGGCGTTCGCCGGCTCCGGTTTTGCGGGCTCCTCGCTGCTCGCCGCCACTATTTCGTATTCGGGAACATAGCTGCCGGTCGGAATACGAATGCGAAGCGGTGCGTTTGCTCCTTCGTCCGCGTAGTATTCCTCGAGCAGCTTTCTGAGCTTGCCTGCCTGGACGCGCACGATCGGGTCGCTACCCGAATCAAAGCCCGTCGGGCGTCCGAAGACATCGACGCCGATCGTATACCCCTTGAGCTGGCCGGCCTTGCCCGCCAATTCGCTTTCGACCACATACTCCAGGAAAGCGCGCAGCCGTCCGGACCGTGAAAACACCCGGCTTGCAAGGATGTCTTTCACGCAGGCTTTGACCGTCTCGGCGGATGCTTCCGAGCCTTTCACCGCGATTTTGCCGCTGCGACCATGTTGCTGCTCATTCGTCGTCATTCATTAGCGAGTTGATAGGTACGTATCTTTGTGCCGAACCTATCGGTGAAACTTCCGAGCGCGCAAGTTGTTGTCTGGTCGCAGATCATCAAAAAGCAACTCAGTGTTGCTGTCGTGCTGCGGATGGGTGTGGAGAGCGATTGAACGCGCTAATCCATCCGCGAGTGCTCAATACCGGAAAAACGCGGATTGAACGAAAGGAAACAACAGGCTAGACCTTTCCTCCGAGAACTAGGAAGGTGGTGTCATGGCTGCGAAACTGTCGGTCAATCTGAACGCGATCGCAATGCTCCGCAACCGGCGCGACCTGCCGTGGCCCAGTGTCACGGGTCTGGGTCGCATCGCTCTTGAAGCCGGTGCCAGCGGGCTGACGGTGCACCCGCGGCCCGACCAGCGCCACATCCGCTTTTCCGACCTCGCTCCGATCCGGACCTTGATCGACGGTTCCTTCCCCGGTGCCGAATTCAACATGGAGGGCTTTCCGGAGGAGGGCTTCCTACGCCTGGTCGAAGAGCATCGACCGGAACAGGTAACATTGGTTCCGGATGATCCGTCGCAGGCGACATCCGATCATGGCTGGGACTTCCGCAAGGATCGTGCGCTGCTGGAGAAAGTGATCGGTCGCGTCAAGCAGCTTGGGCAGCGGGTCTCGCTGTTTGCCGATGGCGACCCGGATCGCGAGGCCTTGAAGATTGCCAAGGACGTTGGCGCCGATCGCATAGAGCTCTACACCGGGCCTTATGGCGGCTGCTATGATGACCCGGCGCAAGCGGCGAGACTGGCGGAGACGCTGGGGCAGACTGCTGAGATTGCCCTCGATCTCGGCCTCGACGTCAATGCCGGCCACGACCTGACCGTCGCCAACCTCCCCGCGCTGGCCGCGCGCATCCCCGCACTTGCCGAGGTCTCCATCGGACACGGCCTGACCGCGGATGCGCTGGTGTACGGTATGGCGGAAACGGTGCGCCGCTTCCGTCGCGCTTGCGGGCAGAATGTCTAAGCAGGCTGACTTACGGATTGCGTGCTGATCAGGGGCGCGCAGCTCTGTGACGACTGGGATGCGGCCCGCACCCGCGCAGCCGACTGGCAAAATCGGTTTGGCCGATTACTGCCCGGTCGGCACTTCAGCTTTTATAGCCAAAGCCAAATGCAGTTGTGGCGTCAGGCCGCCAATGTCGGGTGCGTACTGATTGCTCCGCCGAGGGCAAAGTCGACCGCTGCGGCGGCGTGGATTGCGGTGGAATCGAAGCCGGGCAGGGGAAGGTTGTCGGGATCCAGGATTAGGCAGATCTCCGTGCAGCCCAGAATGACGCTGTCGGCGCCATCGATTTTGGCCTTTTCGATGATCCCGAGCAGCCGATCTCGTGACTCGTCCAGGATCCTGCCGGCGCAAAGCTCCTGAAAGATCACGTCGTGGACTATTGCGCGATCGTCGGCTTCCGGCACGATGGCGCAGAGGCCATTTCGAGCCATTTGCTCCGTATAGAAGCCGTGCTCCATCGTGTAGCGGGTTGCAAGCAACAGGGGCCGCTGCTTGCCGGCCGCCTTCAGCGCATTCGCCGTCTCGTCGATGATGTTGATGACCGGGACATTGACGGCGGATTGAACGGTGTCGGCGACGAGATGCATCGTGTTGGTGCAGATCAGCGCGCAACCCGCCCCGGCGTTCTCAAGGCCCTTGGCGACGCTACCGAGGCGTTCACCGGCGAGGTCCCATCGGCCCGCCTTCTGCATGTCGACGATACCCTGGAAATCGACGGAATGGAGGACGATCTCGGCGGAGTGCAAAGCGCCGCGCCGTTCGCGCACGGCCTCGTTGATCATGCGGTAGTAGACCGCCGTGCTCTCGAAACTCATGCCGCCGATGAGACCGATCGTCTTCATATGTCCTGCCCCTCACTGTCCAAAGGATGATGGAGGCAATATGCACCGGGCGCGACGGCAATTGTTCGCGAAATGCGGCGCCAATCTAGACCGCTATGCATCATTTTTGTTGCGGGCATGATCATATGCGCGAATTATTCGCGCATACATCGATTCCAGGCGGAGCTGAACGCATGATTCTCGACGAACGTGACACGAAGATTCTGTCGTTGCTGCAGGCGGATGCCGGTGTTCCGGTCGCGGAACTGGCCGAGCGGGTGAACCTGTCGCTGTCGGCTTGCGCGCGGCGCATCCAGAAGCTCGAGGAGAGCGGTCATATCATGGGACGCGTTGCCGTTCTCGACCGCGAGAAGATGGGGGTGCCGACAACGGTCTTTGCGTTGATCAAGACGGCGCACCATAGCGACGAGTGGATCGAGCTCTTTCGCAAGGCTATCAGCGGCATTGCCGAGATCGTCGAGGCGCACCGGCTGACTGGCAACTACGACTACATCCTGAAGATCGTCCTGCCGCGGGTCGAGCACTATGATGTCATCTACAAGGAGATCGTGCGGAAGGTCGAATTGTTCGACGTGTCGGCGTCGATCTCGATGGAAGTGCTCAAAAGCGGAAACGCGGTTCCCGTCGGCTACGCGAGATAACTGCGCCACCGCTAAAGCGTGTCGCGTCTTTCAGATTTGCTTGCCACGCTTAAGATTCCTGTTCTTTGCATGTCCCGAAACCGGTCGCCCTTTCGGGAGACATGCTTTCGGCCGGAAAACAGGCAACAAAAAAGGCCGGAAAAATCCGGCCTTCCATCTTTCCTGCCGCTGCCAGTACATCCGTGGTCAACGGCGGAAATCACCTCAAGGGTGCTTAGGCTGCTTCCAACTGGTCAGCAGACATCTTGCCCGACTTGCGGTCGCGGACGAGCTCGTAGCTTACCTTCTGGCCGTCGTTCAGGCCTGCGAGGCCTGCACGCTGAACAGCAGAAATGTGCACGAATACATCCGGCTCGCCGCTATCGGGAGCGATGAAGCCGTAACCCTTGGTGGTGTTGAACCATTTGACAGTACCAGTTGCCATGACGAAACCTTTCCTCGGCAAATCATTATCGGATAACCGGCCAAACCGACCGATGATCCAGCTTGGTCGAATTTGAAGGGGAAGTTCGTCAACAGCGCCGAGAGCGCAAAAGCAAAAGTCGTCGTTCAAATCTCGATCGCCGTCACATAGGGGATTTTACTGTAAAGGTCAAGATGAGTCCGAAAAGTGCTTTGATCGTCGACACTTTGCATACTTTGGGCACAATCGCGGATCGATTCCCCTCCCGGCGGAACGGGAAAGGCCACCGCCGCGCCATCGTGCGCGGGGGTGGCCCGGGAGTGTGCGGATCGTTAGTGAAGTGGCGGCGCGGCGCGGCGCTCACTTGTCACGAAGACCGTCTCGTTCAGTCCCTCCTGAAGGCGGCGTTTGCGGATCAGGACACCCATCACGCGCGCAGCGGTGGAGAACGTCATTGCATCCAGCGGGCCTTCGCCGTCCCAGGGTTTGGTCAGTCGCTCGGTCACCATTTCCCTGACGGTCTTGGGGACGATGTCGGTGCAGTCGCGCAAGGCGTCGAAAACCGTATTGATCGGTACCAGCATGCCATCGTGCATTACATATGGCTCGGCCTCGCCAACCTTCCAGTCGACGAAGGCGTCGATGGCATCGCGAAACAGGTGTTGCAGGGTGATGGGAGCGTGTCCTTCGTGAAGGTCCGGCAGGAAATTTAGCATTTTCTGTCTCCTTGGCGTCGGGGTTGGCTGCGTACTCCTGCAGCGGCGCCGCACGATTTCGAACTCGCAATCCCGCGGTGGCCTCACCAATTCTATCGAGATGAAATGTCTTGGGAAGAGAAAAATGATGCGCGAATATATGTTTTTCGGCTGAATTCAGGGAATTTTGTTTCAGTTCAAACGGTTGAGGCGATCTGTGCATGTTGTGATTCATGCTCTTCTTTTTGCGATTTTCTGGACGGAATCCTGTGTTCGCGTTTCAGAATCACCTGCGTCCCGGAGGTCGGGTGGCCGCAATCAGGCGATAGCTCCAAGTGCTTGATGGGGTTCCAAGTGGCGGGCGGCGCCTCTGCGAATGGCTGCGAAACCGCGAGCGCGTCCGACTGAGTCGCGAGGGGCGTGATGCCTTCCATTGAATTCACCACATTCATGCCGCTGCGGTGTGCGATTTTCCTCGATTGGCCGGTACGATTTGCCGAACGGCGCGAGCAATATTTTGCAGTTGACCACCCGCGCCAAGATGGCCTAGAACGATGCCGAACCGTACCGTACGGTACGCAAGGATTGGCACATGCAGATCGCCCAAAAGAGCGCGGGGACAGGGGAGCGGGCCGGCTTGACCGACCGGCAGAATGCCGTGCTCGAAAGCGCGCTCAATCTGCTCGTCGAGGGCGGCGAGAAGGCCGTGACTACGGCTGGCGTTGCGCGCGCTGCCAATTGTTCCAAGGAAAGCCTCTACAAATGGTTCGGCGACCGCGACGGATTGCTGTCGGCGATGATTTCCTATCAGGCGGGCAAGGTCCGCACCGTCGAAGTCGATGCCGAGGCGCTGACGGTCGACGGCTTGCGCCGGCACCTGGCGGCCTTCGCGCATGATCTACTCGACGTCCTGTCCGGCGACGTGTCGCTGGCGTTGAACCGGCTGGCGATCGGCCAGACGGTAGGCAAGACGAACCGTGGCGGAACCGGTCGCGGCGCGCCGACGCTCGGGCGCCTGCTGGAGGAGCGTGGCCGGCGCCAGATCGGGCGTCGCGCGGCGATGCTGCTGGAGGCCGGGCGCAAGGCGGGGCTGCTGTCCTTCGACGATGCCGACGCAGCCTACGGCACGCTGTATGGACTGATCGTTACCGACGCGCATCTGCGTATGTTGCTCGGTGAGGACCCGAAGGAACTGAAGAAGGAATTCGCCGGGCGGGCGGAACGGGCGGTGACGTCCTTCCTCGCTCTCTACGGCGTGGAAGCAATGGCGGACGCGTAGGGCGTTCGCTCGAGGAAAACGGACAAGCAAGGGAAGGAAACATCAATGCGCGTCTATTATGATCGTGATGCCGATCTCAACCTCATCAAGGCCAAGAACGTCGCCATCGTAGGCTACGGCTCGCAGGGCCGCGCCCACGCGCTGAACCTGAAGGACTCCGGTGCCAAGAACGTCGTGATCGCGCTCAAGGCCGGCTCGCCGACCATCAAGAAGGCCGAAGCCGACGGCTTCAAGGTCATGACGGTTGCCGAAGCCGCCAAGTGGGCCGACCTTCTGATGATGGCGACCCCGGACGAACTGCAGGCCGACATCTATAAGGCCGACATCGCCGGCAACATCCGCGACGGCGCGGCGATCGCTTTCGCTCACGGCCTGAACGTCCATTTCGGCCTGATCGAGCCGAAGTCCTCGGTCGACGTCGTCATGATCGCGCCGAAGGGCCCGGGCCACACGGTTCGCGGCGAATACCAGAAGGGCGGCGGCGTTCCCTGCCTCGTCGCCGTTCACCAGAACGCTTCCGGCAACGCCCTTGATCTCGCGCTCTCCTACGCCTGCGGCGTCGGCGGCGGCCGTTCGGGCATCATCGAGACCAACTTCAAGGAAGAGTGCGAAACCGATCTGTTCGGCGAGCAGGTCGTCCTCTGCGGCGGTCTGGTCGAACTGATCCGCGCCGGCTTCGAAACGCTGGTCGAGGCCGGCTACGCGCCGGAAATGGCCTATTTCGAGTGCCTGCACGAAGTGAAGCTGATCGTCGACCTGATCTATGAAGGCGGCATCGCCAACATGAACTACTCGATCTCCAACACCGCAGAGTGGGGCGAATACGTCTCCGGCCCGCGCATCATCACCGCCGAGACGAAGGCCGAGATGAAGCGCGTCCTGAAGGACATCCAGACCGGCAAGTTCACCTCCGAGTGGATGCAGGAATGGAAGGCTGGCGGCGCCCGCTTCAAGGGCATTCGCCGCAACAACGATTCGCACCAGATCGAGGAAGTCGGCGCCAAGCTGCGCGGCATGATGCCCTGGATCGGCAAGAACAAGCTGGTCGACAAGGCCGTCAACTAAGCACTCGTTTGGCTGCTACTCCATCGTCGCATCCGTCGATGCGAATGCGAGCGGTGGTGGTTCGGAAACTAGCTCAAAGACGAAGAAGCCGGGACATTGTCCCGGCTTTTTCTTTTCCCCGTGCGGACTGCCTGCGGATCGTTTTCGGGGTGTGCGCCGAGAATTGCTTCGCCGCGCCATTCATCGCCTGCCTCGGCGGTTCGGTCACGTAAGGCCAGTGGTCAGCGCTACGCTATCCCGCGGTTTTGTCGGGAAAAATGACCGTTGCAATCATCGCGCGAAGGGAACACACTCTTCTCAGTGTCGTTTCACGATCGGGGAGGATAGTGTGATGGCAACGTTTTTCTCTTATTTCGCCTGGTTCGATGTGATGATCCTGAGTGCGATCGCCGCGCTCGTGCTTGCAAGCCTCTATGGCGGGGAAGGCAAGGCCTGACGCGGTCGCCATCGGACCCCATTTTGAAGCTCGGGTCGGTGGTGCGCAATTTCCTGTTTAGCGACAACTCTCGCGTTCGTCGGCACGCAGACGGTCTGGAAATGGACGACGGCAATCTCCATCGTCCAATCCCAGGATGCGGCATCGCAGCCCAAGCCTAGCCGGCGGTCACTTCTCGGCGACAACCAGCTTGCGATACAGATGCCAGGTGGCGTGGCCGAGGATCGGCATCATGACGGCGAGACCCGCGAAGACCGGGATCGTGCCGATGAACAGGCAGATGGCGACGATCAGTCCCCAGAAGGCGACCGGGATGGGGTTGGTCATGGTCGCGCGAAGCGAGGTTTCCAAGGCGGACACCGCGCCGACGTCGCGATCGAGCAGCAGCGGAAAGGCCACGACCGTCATCGCGAGAACAATAACCGCAAAACAGAAGCCAATGAGATTGCCGAGGACGATCAGCGTCCATCCCGCGGTGGTGCCGAAGATCTGGGACAGAAAGGCCGAATACGAGGTCGGCGGCTCTGGGCCAAAGAGGCTCGCGTAGAGGTACTGCGCGACGAGGATCCAGGTGATGAACAGCGCGAGCAGGAAGGCGCCGACCGCCAGGATGGCCGGCAGGGCGGGAGAATCCCGGACCTCGAGCGCGTGCTGCCAGGAACTGTCGAGACCGGCTTCTCGGCGGCGGCTGACTTCATAGAGGCCCAACGCAAGGACAGGCCCGAGCAGCGCAAACCCGGCCATCAGCGGGAAGATGATCGGCAGGAGATTGGCCCCGGAACTCCAGGTGATGAGGGCCAAGCCGGATATCGGAAATATCAGGCAGAGGAAAACGTAGTGCGACGGCTTTTCTCGAAAGTCGTCAAATCCCAGCCAGAACGCGTCCCAGACCTCGCCGATGCTGATCTTGCGGACCACGGGCTGGGCGGCTCCCTGTTGTGCGCCCGACATCACGTGAAATGTGGCCATACTCAGTCCTCCTAGCCGGTTGAGCCGTCAGGGCCGCCGTGGGCAAACCATGGGTCGCCTCACGGAGGTCTTTTAGATGTCGCTAAACCATAACATCGTTGAACCGGGTTGTCCTGCCCCTTGACTCCAGGGCATTGCGAACGCACATCGCTGCATTATGAAAGCGTCTGAAGCAGATATTCTCATCATACCCGGCTACACGAACTCCGGGCCTGGACACTGGCAAAGCCGGTGGCAGGCGAAGCTTTCGACCGCGCGTCGCGTCGAGCAGGCCGAGTGGTCCAAGCCGGTGCGGGAAGATTGGGTGCGACGCGTCGTCGAAGAAGTCGAGGCGGCGGAGAAGCCGGTGGTGATCGTCGCCCATTCGCTCGGCGTCGCGACGGCGATCCATGCGGTGCCGACGGTGGGCCACAAGATCGTCGGCGCCTTTCTCGTCGCTCCTCCCGACGTTGCCAATCCCGCGATCCGACCAAAACACCTGATGACATTCGGCCCTTATCCGCGCGACCCGCTTCCATTCCCCTCTTTGATGGTGGCAAGCCGCAACGACTCGTTCGGCAGCTTCGAGCACGCGGAAGACATTGCGAATGCCTGGGGATCGCTCCTCGTCGATGCGGGCCAGTCGGGACACATCAACACCGAATCCGGTCATGGCCCCTGGCCGGAAGGCGGCATGGTGTTCGCGCAATTCCTCGGCCGCCTGAAGGTCTGAGTTCGTCCGTCTCTGCATGCAACAAATGCGGGAGACAACAGATCAACTTCAGTCTCCGGCATTAATCGGAACTTCATCCAATTCTCAGATGCTGCCGTTTGTATTCCGCATGCAGGCGCCGAGCACATGGGTTTATTGGTCGATCAAGAGTTGAATTCGTGCAAGAGCGATCCGCTTGGCATGTTTGCCCGACTGTCGCCATTTGGGCTCGGGGGCGTTGATCCTTCTCTGAAATTTGCCGCCGCCAACCCGGCCTTGCTGGATATGTTCTGCGTCGCCAACGTGGGGGATCTGCCCTCACTTGATCAGCTTGCACATGCCGACGACAGACGTGTTCTTGCAGACGCGGTGGCCGCGGCGAATGCCGGCGATGACTCCCCGCGGCCCCTGGAACTTCGTCTGCAGCGCAAGGACGGCATGTCGTTCTGGTGCCTGCTGTCAATCGCGCGTTACGGCGAAGGAGAGGAGGGTCGGCTCGGCGTGCACCTCGTCGACATCGATGAGCGCAAGCGCCGTGAGCTCGAACTGGCCGACAGCGAAAGCCGTTGGAACCACGCGCTTGAGAGCGCCGGCCAGGGTGTGTGGGACCACGACTTCGCCAAGGGCGAAATGTTCTATTCACGTCGGTGGAAAGCGATACGCGGATTGGCGCCGGACGAGACCGTCGACGGATCGCTCGAGGCCTGGATCGAGAGCGTTCACCCAGATGACCGCGAGCGGGTTCTCGTGGAAATCAGCAGACAGGAAAGCGCCGAAGCGATCTTCAACGTCTTTTCCTATCGCGAGCGGCATCGCAACGGTCAGTGGATCTGGATCGAAAGCCGGGGTGCGGTGGTCGAGTACGGTCCAGACGGCAGACCGTCGCGGATTGCCGGAACCGATACCGATATCACGGAGCGCAAGACGGCCGAGGAGCGACTTGCGCAACTGTCGCGGCGACTGGAACTGGCGCTGGATATCTCGCGCATCGGTGTGTTCGAGGTCGATCTCGACACCCAAGCCGTCAGTTGGGACGAGCGCGTTCGGGAGATGTACGGCAAGGGGGGCAAACCCGTCGGGCCGACAGATTGGGAGGATTCGGTCCATCCGGACGATCGGCAATCGGCGCTCGCCGACGTGGCGCGCTCGGTTGCCGATGGTGCGCCATACAGTCATGCCTTCCGGATCGTGCGGAGCGGCGAGATACGCCATATCCGCGCCCGGGGTGCGCCGTTCGTCGACGTCAATGGCGTGCGGCGGCTCATCGGCGCAAATTGGGATGTCACCGAAGACGTTTTGCTGCAGCAGGAGCTTCAACGCGCCAAGGATCTCGCCGAGGCTCGCAGTGCGGCGCTGGAGGAGGCGAGGGCGCGGATCGAGTACACCGCGCTGCATGACCATCTGACCGGCCTGCCGAACCGACGTTATCTCGATTCGGCGCTGGAGGAGCGGGCGCGAATCGCCGCGCAGAACGGAACGCGCCTGTCGGTTCTTCACATCGATCTCGATCGCTTCAAGGAGGTAAACGACACGCTCGGTCATACGGCCGGGGACCGAATGCTGACGCATGCGGCCGGCGTTCTGACCGCGCAGATGGGGCCGGAGGATTTCGTCGCCCGGATCGGCGGGGACGAGTTCGTCTTTCTGGTGTGTGGATCGCCTAAGCGCCATCTCGGGGAACTCGCCGATCGAATAGTAAGGGCCATGTGCAAACCCGTCCCGTTCCAGGGCAATATCTGCCGTGTCGGCGCCAGCATCGGCATTGCCAGCGCTGCCGACCCCTCGATCGATGGCAAGCAACTGCTTGTCGATGCCGACCTTGCCCTCTACCGGGCCAAGAACGGCGGGCGCGGGCGCCATGAGTTCTTCACGCGCGACTTTCAGGCGCAAATCGAGACCAGCAGAAGAAATGCCGACGAGATCATGGCGGCGCTCGAGCAACATCGATTCGTTCCCTATTACCAGCCGCAGTTCTGCGCCCGCACGCTTGATCTGGTCGGCGTCGAGACATTGGCGCGCTGGCATCATCCCGAACGGGGTATTCTCGCGCCTGATACGTTCCTTCCGATTGCCGAGGAGCTCAACGCCGTTGCGGCGATCGACCGGCAGATCCTGGAGCGGGCCGTTCGCGATCTCCAGGCATGGGATGACGCCGGACTTGGGATACCAAAGCTGTCCGTCAACGTTTCGTCCCGCCGGCTGCATGATCCCGATTTGGGAGTTTCCTTGCGCGCACTTCCGATTGAGCCCGGGCGCCTTTCGTTCGAGCTGTTGGAGTCGATCTTTCTGGATGAGTGCGATCAAACGGTACTCGATAATCTGGCGGAAATCCGCAAGCGCGGCATCGATATCGAGATCGACGATTTCGGCACCGGACACGCATCCATCGTCGGGCTGATACGGCTCTTGCCCCGTCGGTTGAAGATCGATCGTCAACTCGTCAAGCCGATCGTCCATTCGATGGCGCAGCGCCGGCTCGTCGGCACGATCATTGAAATCGGCCGTTCGCTGGATATCGCCGTCACGGCCGAGGGAGCCGAGACGGCCATCCATGTGCAGATGCTGCGCGACATGGGATGCGACACTCTGCAGGGCTATGCGCTGGCCCGACCGATGCCGGCATCGGCCATTCCCGATTTTGTGCGCGCCCAGGGCTGGCGGGAGGGCTTTGCCACGGCACGCGACCTGCACGAACGACTGAAGCGGAAAATCGGCAATTGAAGTCGGGGCCGGGGCTCTTGCCGCTACGAGTTCGCGGTAGTACGGCTCCGGTGGAGCGCGCGGTTATAGGTCAGTACCGTTGACTTAATTTGGCCCGTGTGATTCTCTCCCTCATTACGAAATTCCGAGGAAAGCCCCATGTTGCACTGGGAAGATATCTTTGCCACGCGTTCGTCCCGGATGAAGGCGTCGGAAATCCGCGAACTGCTGAAACTCCTGGACCGTCCGGACATCATTTCCTTCGCCGGCGGCATTCCCGACCCGGCGCTGTTTCCGGACCAGGACTTCAAGGCAGCATACGCCGACATCTTCTCCGGTAGTGCCGTGAACGCCGCGCTGCAGTACTCGGTCAGCGAGGGCTACAAGCCGCTACGCGAGTGGATCGCAGGTGAGATGAAGAAGCTCGACGTCGCCTGTTCCGCCGACAACGTCTTCATCGTCTCGGGCTCGCAGCAGGGGCTGGACTACCTCGGCAAGCTGTTTCTTTCTCCCGGCGACACCGCCCTCGTCACATGGCCGACCTATCTCGGCGCGCTCCAGGCCTTCAACGCCTATGAGCCGAACTACGACCAACTGACGCTGAACGGCAATCGCACACCGGAGGGCTACCGCCAGACGGCGACGGAGGCCGGCGGCAAAGTCAAGTTTGCCTATCTTTCGGCCGATTTCTCCAACCCGACCGGTGAGACCGTCGACCGGGCCGGCCGCGAGAAGCTGATCGAACTCGCCGAGGAACTGGATATCGCCATCATCGAGGACGCCGCCTACCAGTCGCTGCGCTACGATGGCGAGGCGATCCCGCCCATCCTGGCGCTGGAACTGGCGCGTAAGGGCGGAGACATCAATTCCACCCGCACCATCTATTGCGGCAGTTTCTCCAAGACCCTCGCGCCGGGCCTGCGTGTCGGCTATGTGGTTGCCAATTCGGACGTCATCCGCAAGCTCGTGCTGATGAAGCAGGCGGCTGACCTGCACTCCTCGACGATCAACCAGATGGCGATCGCCCACGTCGCCGAGCGCGGGTTCGACGCACAGGTCAAGAAGATCAAGGCGGCCTACGGCCAGCGGCGTGATGCGATGCTGGCGGCACTTGCCAAATACATGCCCGACGGCGTCAACTGGACGCGGCCGGAGGGAGGCATGTTCATCTGGGTGACGCTGCCCAAAGGGATGGACGGCGCCAGCCTGCTCGCCAAGGCAATCGAGAAGAAGAAAGTCGCCTTCGTTCCAGGCAAGGCGTTCCACGCCGACGGAAGCGGCGCCAACACCTTCCGCATCTCCTTCTCCTGCGCCGACGAAAAGACGATCGACGAGGGCATTTCCCGTCTGGGGGCGCTGATCGGCGAAGAGCTCGCCTAAGCAGCGAGTCGTGCCAGAGGCGTTCATATCGATCGGAGCTCCGCGGGCTTGGTCTAGCCCTCGGGGCGCCGCGCCGACAATCGCCTCGACGCTGCTGCCGCAACGCGCAGGGACATGTGTTTCTGCATCCCTCCGGCGGATTTCTGGAGGCTTCCCATTCGGCCGGCTGCGTATACACTCCGCTTCACTGCAACGGTTGTATCCTCATGTCTCTTCGACTGGCCACCTTCAATATTGAAAATCTCATGTCCCGATTCGAGTCCGTCGGTTTTCGCAACCAGACGCGTCAGGATCGGGTGCTGCGCCTCTTCAAGATTCGCAGTGAGGCGGAGTATCAACGCCTGGAGGAGGCACGCACGATCGCGCTGACCGACGACGCCCGCCAGCACTCCGCGCTTGCGATCGCCGATGCCGACGCCGATATCCTCTGCCTGCAGGAGGTCGACAACATGGAGGCCTTGCAGGCCTTCGAGTACGGTTATCTCTTCAAAATGGTCGGCAACGGCTATCGGCAGCGCTACCTGATCGAGGGGAACGACAAGCGCGGAATCGACGTGGCGGTGCTGATGCGTGAGCACACCCTCGACGGCCAGAAAATCGAATGCGTGGACGTGCGCAGCCATGCCGCGGTGACCTATCGTGACCTCGATCTCTATGGCCCCGAGCTTGCACCGCTCATGCCGGACGATCGCGTCTTCAAGCGCGACTGCCTGGAACTCGACCTGAGGATCGGCGGGCGGCCGCTGACCCTCTATGTCGTGCATTTCAAGTCGATGGGGCCGGGGAACGGGGGCTTGGACGGAAGGTCGGCCACGATGCCGGTGCGCACGGCCGAGGCGAAAGCGGTGCGGCGCATCATCGAGGACCGCTTCGGTGCCGGCAACACGGCCAACAAGCACTTCGCCATTTGTGGCGACATGAACGACTACCAGGAAAAGCTCGCCGTCGAGGGCGACCGCCGCAACGGCTACACTTTCAGGCGGGTCGCGGAGGAACGGAGCGGCATCGATGCCTTCACCTGGGACGGCTTCGTCGAAAACCCGGTGCTGCGCCGGGCGGAAGACGATCGCTGGACGCTCTTCCACAACATGGGGCCGGCTGACCGGCATCTTTGCCAGCTTGACTACATCCTGCTCTCGCCGGCGCTGTCGCGCCGCAACCACACAAGGGTTCCGGAGATCATCCGCGCCGGACAGCCATTTCGGACGCCCTTTCCGCCAGGGCAGGCGGTGGAGCGCTATCCACGCATCGGCTGGGACCGGCCGAAAGCGTCCGACCATTGCCCGGTTGTCATGACCCTCGACATATGACGCGTGGGCCCCCTTCGAAACGTCCGGGAGCGTTCGCGGAACGGGGAGGCCTTCACTATCTTGCAGGTGTGCATCCAGGACGTTAGAAAGTCGCGTCCCTTTCGGCTGAAGCGGGTGTCCCCAATCGAAGCGAACTCGCGGGCAGCCGCTGGTCGCGGCTGGTCCTTCGAGCATGGGCGGTGGGTGATTTACCCTTGCCGCGAGCGGAAAGCTCGTGCAGTTTGCCGGGCGATACGATCGTCCAAGGAGCAATTGGTGTCGCGCCGATACGCCATTTATGACGTCTTCACCGACCGTCGGCTTGCAGGCAACCCGCTTGCCGTCGTGTTCGATGCCGATGGGCTGGACGATGTTCAATTGCAGGCGATTGCAAGCGAGTTCAACCTATCCGAAACGGTTTTCGTGCAGCGGGCGAACAAACCGGCCCATACCGCGAAGGTGCGTATCTTTACGGCCGGCTACGAACTGCCTTTCGCCGGTCATCCAACGGTCGGCGCGGCCATCGCGATCGCGGAGATGCTGAACGGCGGTGACGCCAGACCGCTCGATCTGGTCAGTGTTTTGGAGGAGAAGATCGGCCCGGTACGCTGTGCAGTGACGATCCCGGCGACGGGAGCCTCCTTCGCCGAGTTCGACCTGCCGCGCAAGTCAGTGCACCTGGACGCCGTCCTAGAGCGCCAGAGCATCGCCGAAGCGTTCGGCCTCAAGCCGACGCAGATCGGTTTCGAGAACCACGTGCCCTCTCTGTGGAGTGCCGGCGTCGCGTTCGTGATGGTACCGGTCCACGATCTTCTCGCCGCGTCGGACGCGGAGTTTGACCCGGCGATATGGCAGCGCTGCGTTCCGTTCGCGGAGGGGCGGCTCGCGGCGGCCTATCTCTATTGCCGCGGCGGGGTCAATCATCTCGCCCGTTTCCATGCGCGGATGTTTGCCCCTGAGATGGGAATAAAGGAAGATCCCGCGACCGGGGCGGCGGTGGCCGCGCTGTCCGGTGCCATCCAGTTCTTCGACCAGATGGTCGACGGACATCATCCGATCCTTGTCGAGCAGGGGGTCGAGATGGGCCGCCCCTCGCTCATCCACCTGCATCTCGACATTGCCGCGGGGCAGATCGCCGGAGCGCGGATCGGCGGACAGGCCATTCGCATCGCCTCCGGTATCCTGGAACTGTAGCGGTCGGGGGCGGGCTACCGCTGGCTCCGTTGTTCAATCCCCGCTAGGCAGGTTTCCGCATCAATTCAATCTCTTGTTCGGTCGCCCGACCGCATCACGCCCTGGCATCTGCATCGAAAAACACGCCGCCGGCGGGCCGCATCAAAAAAATGTTGCTGTGCCGAAGAAAAATTCGGAGAGTGGCTAGACAAGCCCGGTGAACCCCATTATACGCCGCACCAGACCGCAGCGACGCGGTTCTGGACGGGTGATTAGCTCAGTTGGTAGAGCAGCTGACTCTTAATCAGCGGGTCCACGGTTCGAGCCCGTGATCACCCACCAAACACTTTCAATTTCAATGGCTTCACGATTTCCCAATCTTCTCCTTGGGACCCGTGCGGCTTTCCGGAAGTCGCACGAGACGCGGCTACTTTCGACCTGGTAACGGTCCTTCTCTACAGCCTTCAGCATCCGGCCCTGCGCATCGAGCAACGGCTGCATTGAGAACCTCGATGCGCTTCAGCCGGTCGCGTGCATTACGCTAGATCGACCTTGAACTCGGAGAGGCGCAGCTCGAGGCGGCGGCCGCTCTCGCGCGTTATGTCGGCCGCCCGCGGGCGAATCGCGCACTTGACGACCACGGCATAAGACATGGTTACGCGCCACTTGATGGATGGATTGACTGCGCGGCGGGCTCGTCCTGCCGGGCTTGCGCCTATGATGGCTTGATTTAGCGGCCGATTTGGACTGGGATAGGGGCCTACAAGAAGAAGACCGGACATTGGCAGGTTCCGGCAGCCGCAGTCTGTGGGGAGGGCGCGGCAAAACCGTTCACAGCCTTTGGGAGGGGCTGCTGTGATGACGGACGTTCTCATTGTCGAAGATGAACAGGCGATTCTGGAATCGCTTGAATTCATCCTGACGCGTTGTGGCTGGTCCGTCGGCGTCGCGCGCGACGGCGAGGCCGCGTTGCAAGCGGTCTTGCATTTCCGGCCGCGCCTCGTGTTGCTGGACATCATGCTGCCCAAGCGCGGCGGTCTCGACGTCTTGAAGATACTGCGCTCCAACGCGGCACTGGCGTCGACCGCCGTTCTCATCCTCACCGCGCGCGGTCAGCAATATGACCGGCAGGCGGCGATGGATCTGAAAGCGGACGGTTTCATCACCAAGCCTTACGCAAATGGCGACGTGGTGGACGCCGTCCGCCGCATTCTCGACAGCCGGCCGCGCCCCGCCTCGGTCGCCCATGCCTAGTCCACCGGCCACTTCGAAGGAGGAGCACGCGGAGCGTGAGGACGTCGCGTTTCTGGTGCCGTTTTTCGGCGTCGTCCTGCTGCTGCCGCCGCTGCTGAACCTGTTCGGGGATTTACGCACCGCATTCGGCGTGCCGGTCGAAGTGCTGTACCTGTTCGGAGTCTGGCTCCTTGTCATCGCAGCGGCGGTGCTGCTCTCGCGCCGCCGTCAGTTTCGCGAAGCGACGCCCGCAACGGAGGCGGACCAGGCCTCCCCACCGTCCCTAGAGCCACCGGGCCGCCAAGCATGATCCTGTCGCCCGATTTCGTCATCCTGACGGCGGTCGGCTATGTGGGGCTGTTGTTCCTGCTCGCCTATCTGTCCGATGCGCGGGCCAAGGCGGGCAATGCCGGCTTCCTGCGCTCGCCCGTCGTCTACACGCTGTCGATCTCGGTCTACTGCACGAGCTGGACGTTTTACGGCGCCGTGGGCACCGCGGCCCGCAGCGGGCTGGAGTTCATGGCAATCTACATGGGCCCGACACTGGTCTTCGTCGGCTGGTGGTTCCTGCTGCGCAAGCTCATCCGCATCGCCCACAGCCAGCACATCACGTCGATCGCCGACTTCCTGTCGTCACGCTTCGGCAAATCGAGCCGGCTGGCGGTCCTGGTCACGCTGATCGCGGTGGTCAGCATCACCCCATATATTGCGCTGCAGCTCAAGGCGATCACCACCTCCATCCAGACCGTGTCGGTCGCCAAGGGAGGTGGAACCGATCACCTGGCAACGCTCGACGAGGTCACGCTGGCGCTGGGCGTCGCCATCGGCATGGCGGTATTCACCATCCTGTTCGGCACCCGCAACGTCAACGCGCGCGAGCACCATCCCGGCGTCGTGGCTGCCATCGCCTTCGAGGCGGTGGTGAAGCTGCTGGCGCTGGTCGCGGTCGGGATCTTCGTGGTCTTTGGCGTCAGCGGCGGCATCTCCGACATCTATGCGCGCGCCGTGGAGGCCGGCGTGCGCATCCATGAAAACGAGCCGTTCGGCAGCCGCTGGGTCGCCGTGCTGCTCCTGTCCGCCTGCGCGGTCATCTGCCTGCCGCGCCAGTTCCAGATCACCGTGGTCGAGAATTCCAACGAGGACCATCTGCGTACCGCAAGCTGGGCCTTTCCCTGCTATATGCTGGCGATGAGCGTGTTCATTCTGCCGATCGCGCTCTACGGTCAGTCGACCATGCCGGCGGGATCGAATCCGGACATGTTCGTGTTGACCCTGCCGATGAGGACCGGGCATGACGCGTTGGCGCTTTTCGCCTTCATCGGCGGCTTTTCCAGCGCCACCTCGATGATCATTGTGGCCTCCATCGCACTGTCGATCATGGTGTCGAACCATATCGTCGTGCCGCTGGCGCTGCGGGCGGCCTCACTGGGAGAGGAGGCCGGGGAGCGCGGCATCGCCAGGCTGCTGCTGCGCAGCCGTCGCATCTCGATTGCCTTGATGCTGCTGCTCGGCTTTCTCTACTTCTGGCTGACGCAGGGTTCGGACGCGCTGGCGCCCATCGGCCTGATCTCGTTTGGCGGCGTCGCCCAGTTCCTGCCCGCCATGCTGGCAGCGCTCTACTGGCGCACGGCCACGATGAAGGGGGCGCTGGCGGGGATCTCCTGTGGCTTTGTCGTCTGGGCCTGGACACTGTTCCTGCCGTCCTTCGCTACGTTCAGCCCGATCGTCGCCGACGTCGTGGCCAACGGACCCTGGGGTATCAGGGCCTTGCGGCCAGAGGCCCTGTTCGGCATGGAAGGCATGGATCCGCTGGTTCACTCCGTGTTCTGGAGCATGCTGGCGAATGTCTCGATGCTGCTGTGTGTCTCGGCGCTGACTAGGCAGAATGCCCTGGAGCGCATTCAGGCGGCGCTCTTCGTCGATGTGTTTCGGCGCTCCGCTTCGTTCCAGCCGCGCATCCTGCGAGGCTCGGCCACCACCAGCGAACTGTTTTTCGTGGCCGAGCGGGTCCTGGGCTGGAGCCGGGCGCGGGCACTGTTCGATTCGGCCGGCGTGCCGCACCGCCAGACGGCGCCGCAGCAAGGGGTTCCGGCCGATTTCATTGCCCGGCTGGAGCGCGAGCTGGCCGGCTCGATCGGCTCGGCATCCGCGCATATCCTGCTCACCAAGGCCATTGCCGGCGATGCGATCTCGCTGGAGGAGATGATGCAGATCGCAGACGAAACGCAGCAGGCGATCGAGTATTCCCATGCGCTGGAGTTGAAGTCGCAGGAACTGCATTTCACCGCCCAGCAGCTGAAGGAGGCGAACGCACTGCTGAAGGAACTGCATCAGCAGAAGGACGAATTCCTGTCGCAGGTCAGCCATGAAGTGCGCACGCCGATGACCTCGATCCGTTCCTTCGCCGAGATCCTGATGGTGCCCGAAGACCTCACACCCGAACAGCGGGTCCGCTTTGTCAACACCATCCACAACGAAAGCGTGCGGCTGACCAAACTGCTCGATGAAATCCTCGACCTCAGCGCGCTCGAGCAAGGGGAGCGCGACTGGGAGAACGTCCCGGTTGATGCGGAGCAGGTTCTCGAGCAGGCCATTGCTGTCTGCGAGGCGCTGGCGCGCAAGCGCTTCGTTTCGATCGAAAACGGCGTGCGGGCCGGAAGCTGCATCGTGCTGGCCGATACCGGGAGGCTCAGCCAGGTCTTCATCAACATCATCGCCAATGCGATCTCGCACAATGATGCGAAGAACCCTGTGGTCCACATATCCTCGGGCCGATCCGAGGAGGGCTACATTGTGGCTATTTCCGACAACGGTCCGGGCATTCCGGCGGTTTATCACAACAAAATCTTCGACAAGTTCGTGCGCGCCGAGCCGGACGGCATGCACGATTCTCAAGGTCTTGGCCTTGGTCTCAACATCAGCCACAAGATCGTCGGCAAGCTGAACGGGCGGCTTGAGTTGACTAGGGGCGTGCTGCCGGGCGCATGCTTCCGAATCGTCCTGCCGATCTGGCAGCCGGCGGATACTGCCGCAGTCCCGGAGCAGGCTTAGAGCGGTATCTCCTGCCGGTGGGCACAGCTCAGGCGCGGGCAGGGGGCGCAGGACGGCCCGACCTCGACCGGCGCGGCACTGAGGTCGAGGCCATCGCCATAGACGGTGCGGTCCGCATGGACGACATCGCAGCCCAGCATGATGGAGAAGGTCAGCGGCTTTTGCCCGAACCGGGTGGCATGTTTGGACACCGTCTTCGCGACCAGCAGGAAACGGCCGCCGCCGGGAAAGACAGAGACCTGCCGCACCACGCCCCCGGTCGCGAACGCATCATAGATCGGCCACAGCGGGCAGCCATGTCCGAAGCCCGGTATGGTCAGCCCCGGCAGCGGAAAGCGTTTGGTGAGGCGTCCCGAGCGATCGGTGCGCAGGAAGCCGAAAGGAAGGCCTTCGCGCCCTCTGGCACGCAGCGTCACCAGCCGGTGCGCGGCCTGCTCGAAGCTGACGCCGGCAAGCCCGCTCAGCAGCTCGACGTCATACCGGTTCTCCTCCGCCATGCGCAGGAAGTCGTCATAGGGCATCATGATCGCCCCGGCGACGTAGGAGGAAAGCGCGCGCAGCGCTAACCCTCTGGCCTCCTCGGTCGACAGTTCGAGCCGCTCCGTGGTTTGCGCAAGGCTGGCGGCAGAGGCTTTCAACGCGTAGGCGCGCAGCATGCGGAAAATCCGGGCCGGGCGGGGCATGGTCTCTGAAAACACGAGCGCGGGCGCGTTTGCCGATGCCGCAGCGGCGTTGCCGATACGGCACGAGATGCCGAACCGTCGCTCCAGTGCCGCAGCGAGCTGTCTTTCCTCGATCGGACCTCTTCCGGCGAGTTCACCGCGCAGGATCCCGGCGATCGTCTCCAGCTCCGGAAAGTGGTTGTTATGGGTGATGAGCGCCTCGTCTACTTCCATCACCGGCGAAACCGGCCGCTGGCGGGCGGAGGTCTGGTCGAAATAGGCCAGCAGGCTCTGTGTGGTCGGAACCAGCTCGCGCGCCTCGGTGTTGATGGTGGTGATGAAACGCCTGCGTTCATCCTCTGTAATGTCCGGGATGTCGGCCAGGATCTCCGCGCCGGATTTGATACCGGCGATGCGGTTCAGGATCTCGTGCAGGATTTGCGACAGCAGCGGATCCGACTTCAGCCGCTGGCGGAGCACTTCGATTTCCATCGTGGCGTCCGCATAAGCCCGGTGAAGGCGCGCCAGTGCGGTCCCGGCCTCCGGAAAGCGCGCGACGAGATCGCGAACCGCCTGGGGCTCGATCTCGATCCCGCGCATCAGCGGTTCCGCCATCAGGTCACCGATTGCGGCGATGGTGCGGGCCTCGCTCTCGCCCGACAGATGCTCCAGGTCGATGCCCAGCCTCTCGCCGATGCGCAGCAGAAGCGTGCCGCCGATGCTGCGCTTGTTGTTTTCGATGAGATTGAGATAGCTGGCCGAAATCCCCAGCGTGCGGGCCAGCGCCACCTGCGACAGGCCGGCGGCGATACGCTTGCGTCTTATGCGGGCCCCGATCGGCGTCCTGAACTTGACCATTGTAAATTCTTTACCAATGTGAATTTACCAATTCCGATTTTGTGACAAAATATTGATGTAATGTCAAATACTTATTGAGAAGATGACAGTTTGTGACAGTCTCTTGCCGCGACCCAACGACTTGGCCGCGTGGAGGAGATGAAATGACCATTTTTCGTACCAACAGGCGAAGCCTGCTCAAGGGGGCCGGTGCTGGCATCGTTGCGCTCAGCACGCCTCATATTTTCACCAAGGGAGCTTGGGCGCAGAATTTCTGCAATGACCCGACCAACGGCAAGATCGTGTTCGGCTTCAACGTGCCGCAGACCGGTTCCTATGCCGAAGAGGGGCTGGAGCAGCTCAAGGGCTACGAATTGGCCGTGAAGCACATCAACGGCGAGGGGGATGGCGGCCTGCTGCAAACCCTGAAGCCCGTGGCGCTGAAGGGCAACGGCGTACTCGGCCGCAAGGTCGAATACGTGACCGGCGACACCCAGACCAACACCGACGCTGCCCGTGACGGCGCGCGCCGCATGATCGAGCGCGACAAGGCCATCATGGTCACCGGTTCGGTCACCTCTGGCGAGGCCATCGCCCAGCAGAGCCTGTGCCAGGAGATGGGCGTCATCTACATGTCCGGCCTGACTCATTCCAACGACACCACCGGCAAGGACAAGCGCCGCTATGGCTTCCGGCATTTCTTCAATGCCTATCAGTCGGGTGTCGCCATCGCGCCGTTCCTGGCCAAGGAATACGGCACCGACCGGCGGGCCTATCACCTGACCGCCGACTACACCTGGGGCTGGACGCAGGAAGAATCGATCAAGAACGCCACCGAGGCGCTCGGCTGGGAGACGGTGGCCACGGTGCGCACCCCGCTCGGCCTCGGCGACTACTCGCAATATCTCACCCCGGTGCTGAACTCGGGCGCCGACGTGCTCATCCTCAACCACTACGGCCACGACATGGTCAACTCGCTGCCGCAGGCGGTGCAGTTCGGCCTGCGCGAGCGGCAGGCCAACGGCAAGAACTTCGAAATCGTCGTGCCGATGTTCTCCGAACTGATGGCGGTGGGCGCGGGTGAAGCGGTGAAGGGCATCATTGGCACCTCCAACTGGCAGTGGTCGCTGGACGACGAGGGCACCAAGGCCTTCACCAAGTCCTATGGCGAGGCCTATGGCCAACCGCCGTCGCAGTCGGCCCACACCGGCTATGTGCAGGCCATCCTCTACGCTGACGCTGTGGAGCGGGCCGGCACCTTCTATCCGCCGGAAGTCATCAAGGCGCTCGAGGGCTTCGAGTTCGACGGCATGGGCAACGGCCATACCGTCTACCGCGACACCGACCACCAGTGCCTCAAGGAGGTCCTGGTGGTACGCGGCAACGAGAACCCGACCAGCCGCTTCGACGTGCTCAACGTGATCGGCAAGACGACGCGCGAGGACGTCACCTATGACGCCTCGATCTTCGGCGGAGAGCTTGGGCCCTACGAGCCCAACGCGTGCTGACGACATAGCGGCATCGCGTCTCGCCTGATTGCAGCGGGCGGGGCGCAGCCCTTTGCCTGCCCACTCAGGGCATCGCACCTGAAAACGAATGGTGCGATGCCCGATCAAGCAGAGAGATCGCCAGCATACGTCCAACGGGACGCGGGCGGTCAAGGACGTTTGCAATGCGCACCGTCTCGCATCGAAGGACTACTTAGATGAATGTGTTCTTGGCCCAGTTGCTGAACGGGCTGGACAAGGGCGGCGCCTATGCGCTGATCGCCCTTGGCCTCACACTGGTTTTCGGCACGCTGGGCGTCGTCAATTTCGCCCATGGCGCGCTGTTCATGCTCGGCTGCTTCTGCGCCGTCACCTTCCGCTATCTCATCACCCTTGAAACGGTGACCTTCGATCCGGAGAAGCTGTCGCCCTGGGGGTCGCCGGTCGAGGTGCGCACGCCACTGGTGCAGAACTGGTTCGGCGATTTCGGCGCGGTGCTGGTCGACTATTCGGTGCCGATCTCGATCCTGCTCGCCATTCCGGTGATGCTGCTCATCGGCATCGCCATGGAGCGCGGTCTCATCAAGCATTTCTACAAGCGCAGCCATGCCGAGCAGATCCTCGTCACCTTCGGCCTCGCCATCGTGCTGCAGGAGATCGTCAAGAGCTTCTTCGGTGCCAATCCGGTGCCGCAGCCGATCCCGACCGACCTGCGCGGCGCGGCCGACATCGGCGTCTGGTTCGGCATGGCGGCCCATACTCTGACCTATCCGTGGTGGCGCCTGATCTACCTGCTGTTCTCCGCCCTGGTCATCGGCGGCGTGTTCGCATTCCTGCAATTCACCACGTTCGGCATGGTGGTGCGCGCCGGCATGGCCGACCGGGAGACGGTCGGGCTGATGGGCATCGACATCGATCGGCGCTTCACCATCGTCTTCGGGTTGGCGGCGGTGGTAGCAGGCGTGGCCGGCGTCATGTACACGCCGCTCCTGGCGCCCAACTATCACCTGGGCATGGACTTCCTGGTCCTGAGCTTCGTCGTCGTCGTGGTCGGTGGCATGGGCTCGCTGCCCGGCGCGGTCGCGGCCGGTTTCCTGCTCGGCATCCTGCAGTCCTTCGCGTCGATGACCGGGGTGAAATCCCTCATCCCCGGTATCGACCAGGTCATCATCTATCTCGTCGCAGTCGTCATCCTGCTCGTGCGTCCGCGCGGCCTGATGGGACGGCGCGGAATCATGGAGAGCTGATCCACCATGTTCTCGCTTTCTCGCAAGGACCTCGCCGCACTCGCAGTCTTCGCTGCCATCGTGTTGGCCATGCCGCTGTGGCTGTCGCCCCTTGGCGCCGCCTATCCCGGCCTCATGCAGAAGTTCGCGATCTACGCGATCTTCGCCATCGGCTTCAACATCCTGTTCGGCCTCACGGGTTATCTGTCCTTCGGACATGCCGCCTTCCTGGGGGGCGGGTCCTACACGACGGTGTGGTCGTTCAAGCTGCTGACGATGGATATCATGCCGGCCATGGTCTTCGCCGTCATCGTCAGCGGCCTGTTCGCGCTGCTGATCGGTTATTTCAGCCTGCGGCGCACCGGCATCTATTTCTCCATCCTCACGCTCGCCTTCGCCCAGATGAGCTATAGCCTCGCCTATTCGGTGCTGACGCCGATCACCAATGGCGAGACCGGGCTGCTGCTGGCGCGAAACGATCCGCGCTTTCTGGATGCCATCATCGGCGCACAGGCCAGTGTCGCCGGCCTGCCGCAGCCGACGCTGCTCGGCAGTTCGGTCAGCGGCTATTCAGGCTTCTATCTGTGCGCAGCGGTTCTGATCCTGGCCTTTTACATTTCCCAGAAGATCTTCGCCTCGCCCTTCGGCATGGCGCTGCGCGGCATCAAGTCCAACCAGACGCGCATGAACTACACCGGCTTCAACACGCGGCCGTACATGCTGGCGGCTTTCGTCATCTCCGGCATGTTCGCCGGCCTGGCGGGCGCGCTGCTGTCCATCACCGATCCGCTGGCGGGTGCCGAACGCATGAAGTGGACCGAGTCCGGCAACGTGGTTCTCATGACCATTCTGGGTGGTGTCGGAACCCTGTTTGGGCCGGTGATCGGCGCCTGGTTGATCAAGTACTTCGAGAACATCTTCTCGGCCATCAACACCAACATGCTCAACAGTGCGTTGTCGTTCCTGCCCGATGGCGTGCAGAACGTCGTCGTGACGGTGCTGTCCAAGTTCGTCGGCGAGGGCTGGCATCTCACGCTTGGCCTGATGTTCGTGTTGATCGTGGTCTTCCTGCCCGGCGGTCTGGTGGAGGGCTTCCATCGCCTCGTGGCGCGTCTGAAACGACCAAAGGGGGCGCCTGAAGGCGTCGCCGCGGTCCAGCCGGCGGAATAGGAGACAGCGTCATGATTCAAGCATCGCCCAACATCATTCTGCACGCGGCCGACGTTCATAAGAATTTCGGTGGCCTGCGTGCTCTCTCCGACATCGACCTGCAGATCGAGGAGGGCAGGACCCACGCCATCATCGGCCCCAACGGGGCCGGCAAGTCGACGCTGCTCAATGTCATTATCGGCCGAATTCCGCCCACCAGCGGTGCAGTGGTGTTCGATGGCACCGTCCTGACCGGCAAGGCGCCGCACGAGATCAACCAGCTCGGCATTTCGCGCGTGTTCCAGACGCCGGAAATTTTTCCGGACCTGCCGGTTCTGTACAATGTCATGGCGCCCGCTTTTGCGCGGCGCGACGGCGCCTTCCGCGTCAACATGCTGCGCGGTGTCGATTCCGAGCGTGAAATCCGCCAGGAGGCGGAAGACATTCTCGACGACATCGGCCTGCATGGCCGCCGCGACGATCATGCCGGTTCGCTGTCGCGCGGCGACAAGCGCCGGCTGGAACTGGCCATGTGCCTGATCCAGCGGCCGCGCCTGCTGCTGCTCGACGAGCCGACGGCCGGCATGAGCCGGCACGACACCAACACCACCATCGAGCTTCTGCGCAAGATCAAGTCCAGCGGCATGACCAAGGTCATCATCGAGCATGACATGCATGTCGTCTTTTCGCTGGCCGACAGGATTTCCGTCCTGGCGCAGGGCCGCATCATCGCGTCGGGTCTTCCCCAGGAGATCAAGGAAGATCCGCGCGTGCAGGAAGCCTATCTGGGCGGGAGCGTGCAATGAACGTTGCGATGAAACGGGAAGCGATTTCGGCCGCCACCGAGGCTGATCCCTCCAAGGCCTTTTTCGCGGTGCGCGATGTCCACGCCTATTACGGCGAAAGCTACATCGTGCAGGGCGTCACGCTGGACGTGAAGAAGGGCGAGATCCTGGCGCTGCTCGGTCGCAACGGCGCGGGCAAGACGTCCACCTTGCGCACCATTGCCCGCATGGACAATCCCGCACTGCGCTCCGGCGAAATCTGGCTGGAGGGGCAACCACTGCACGCCATGAAGTCCTGGCAGGCTGCGCAGGCCGGCGTCCAGCTGGTGCCGGAGGACCGGCGGATCATCCCCGGGATGACGGTGGAGGAAAACCTGGTCCTGGCGCAGGTGGCGCCCGGCCACGGCATGTCGCTCGACGAGCTTTACGAGCATTTCCCGCGGCTGGCCGAACGGCGCAAGCAGGAGGCCGTCACCATGTCGGGCGGCGAGCAGCAGATGCTGGCGGTCGCCCGGGCACTGGCGCGCGAGGTGAAGCTGCTTTTGCTCGACGAGCCCTATGAGGGATTGGCGCCGGTCATCGTCAAGGAGATCGAGCGCATCGTCGAACAGATCAAGGAGCGCGGCATCACCACCATCATCGTCGAGCAGAACGCCGTCGCGGCACTTCGGCTCGCCGATCGCGCCGTCATCCTCGATACCGGCGAACTGGTCTTTGCCGGGTCGGCCAAGGAGCTTCTCGAAAGCGAGGATCTCCGTAACGAATATCTGGCGATCTGAGGCGGGGAGAGGAATGTCCAAGGAAATTGTTCACCCGGTTCAGGCTGCCTGGAAGAAGGCTGCCCTGATCGACAACGAGACCTATCTTGCCTGGTATGCGGAGAGCGTTCGCGACCCGAACGGGTTCTGGGGGCGGCACGGCCGCCGGCTGGACTGGTTCAAGCCCTATACGAAGGTGAGAAACGCCTCCTTCGAGGGCGATGTGTCGATCAAGTGGTTCGAGGACGGCGAGCTCAACCTGTCCCACAACTGCATCGATCGGCATCTAGACGCACGCGGCGACCAGGTCGCCATTATCTGGGAGGGCGACGATCCGGCCGAGGACCGGAAGATCACCTATCGCGAGATGCACGAGCAGGTGTGCCGCTATGCCAACGTGCTGAAGTCGCACGGGGTGAGGAAAGGCGACCGCGTCACGATCTACATGCCGATGATCCCGGAGGTCGCCTACGCGATGCTGGCCTGCGCGCGCATCGGAGCGATCCACTCGGTGGTGTTCGGCGGCTTCTCGCCCGATTCGCTGGCCGGGCGCATCGTCGACTGCGAATCGCATGTGGTGATCACCGCCGACGAAGGCTTGCGCGGCGGCCGCAAGGTGCCGCTGAAGGCCAATGCCGACAAGGCGGCCGAGATCGCCGCGGCGGCCGGCAATGCAGTGCACAAGGTGCTGGTGGTGCGCCGCACCGGCGGGGCGATCAACTGGGTGGACGGGCGCGACGTCTGGCTGGACGAGGCGGCCAGGGCGGCTTCGCCCGTATGCCCGGCCGAGCCGATGAACGCGGAGGACCCGCTGTTCATCCTCTACACCTCCGGCTCGACAGGCAAGCCCAAGGGGGTGCTGCACACCACCGGCGGCTATCTGGTGCATGTGTCGATGACGCACCAGTACGTCTTCGACTACCGTGACGGCGATATCTACTGGTGCACGGCCGATGTCGGCTGGGTGACGGGCCACTCCTACATCCTCTACGGGCCGCTCGCCAATGGCGCGACGACGCTGATGTTCGAGGGGGTGCCGAACTATCCCGACGCCTCGCGCTTCTGGCAGGTGGTGGACAAGCACAAGGTCAACATTTTCTACACCGCGCCCACCGCCATCCGGGCGCTGATGAGGCGACGACTGGGTGAAGAAGGGCTCGCGCGAGAGCCTGCGCCTGCTGGGTTCGGTGGGAGAACCTATCAACCCGGAGGCCTGGGAATGGTACTTCAACGTCGTCGGCGAGGGCCGCTGCCCGGTCGTCGACACCTGGTGGCAGACGGAGAACGGCGGCATCCTGATCGCGCCGCTGCCGGGCGCCACCGACCTGAAGCCCGGCTCGGCGAGCCGGCCCTTCTTCGGCGTGGTGCCCGAAATCGTCGACAATGACGGCGCGGTCATCGAGGGGATGGGCTCGGGCAACCTGTGCATCGCACAGCCGTGGCCGGGCATGATGCGCACGGTGTTCGGCGACCACGAGCGTTTCATCCAGACCTATTTCTCCACCTACGAGGGCAAGTACTTCACGGCGACGGCTGCCGGCGCGACAAAGACGGCTATTACTGGATCACCGGGCGGGTCGACGACGTCATCAACGTGTCGGGCCACCGCATGGGCACGGCGGAGGTGGAATCGGCGCTGGTGGCGCATGAGACGGTGTCGGAGGCCGCGGTCGTGGGCTATCCGCACGACCTCAAGGGCCAGGGCATCTACTGCTATGTCACGCTGATGGAGGGCGAGCAGCCGAGCGACGCGCTGCGCAAGGACCTGATCGCCCATGTGCGCAACGAGATCGGGCCCATCGCGGCACCCGACAAGATCCAGTTCGCGCCGGCGCTGCCGAAGACGCGCTCGGCCAAGATCATGCGCCGCATCCTGCGGAAGATCGCCGAGGACGACTTCTCCGCGCTCGGCGACACCTCGACGCTGGCCGACCCCTCCGTGGTCGACGACCTCATCGCCAACCGGCAAAACAGAAAAGCCTGAAAGCAAGCGCGGCCGCGAGGAGACCTTTGGAGCCTCGCTGCCGCCCCGTCTGCGACTTGAACTTCTGGTGTCCTACAGGCCGGCCCTGCGCTGGAAAGGCCCAGGGGAAGCTGAACGGCGATGGCGGAGAGCAGTGCCAGAAACCACGAGCATGAGTGCCGGAAACCTGGAGCGTCATCCGGCCACGTGATTAAGCCGTGGCGGCGCCGGAGCATCGGCCAAGCGCCGGCCACGGCATGCGAGAAGAAACCACGACCGCCGTCAGCCCGGAACTCAACATCCTCCATCGTTCCCGACCTTAGTGGCCTAGCCGATCGAGCGCGTCGCGAAGGGCGGCAGCTGCACTCTCACGCTCGCCGCTCGACATGAGTTCTGGCTCCAGATCGAGCTTTAGATGCGGCATGTCCTTGTGAATTTCCTCTGGTCTTGAAAGATTTGCCTTGGAAGCGACGACACGGTAGGCGGCAGTTGGATAAGCAATGCCTTTGACCTGGATCGGGCCAACCTCCTCGCAATGGATCACATCCTTCACCTGCGCGAAGGTCTCGTAGGAGATTAGGATGGATCCGGGGGCTGCCTCCTGCTCCAGCCTTGCGGCCAGGTTCACGGCACCCCCGATGATCGTGTAGTCCATCCGGTCTTCGCTGCCGAAATTGCCGACGGTACAATAATCCGTATGAATACCGATCCGGCAGCGGAGCGGAGTTTCTATCCCGACGCTGCGCCAGATCTCGCCGAGTTCACCCACTCGCTTCTGCATCGCAAGCGCCATCGAGACACAGGCAATGGCGTCTTCCTTGATACCGCGCGTCTCGGGATCGCCGAAGAACATCACGATGGCATCGCCGACATATTTGTCGATCGTAGCGCCAAACTCCAAGGCGATCTTGGACATTTCGGACAGGTACTGATTGAGGAGATGCGTGAGTTCCTCCGACTCCATTTTGTCGGTTGTTTCGGTGAAACCGGCAATATCGGTAAAGCAAATCGTTAGCTTCTTGCGCTGGCTCGCAATCCTCACGTCCTGTTGGCCGCTGAAGATCGAATTATAAACCTGAGGGGCGAGATACTTGGCCAATTTGCTCGAAAGCGCCTCGAGAGCGATCGACTTTTCGGACAGATCCTGCTCTCGACGCTTCAGCTCGGTGATGTCGGAATAGACCGCAACCGTCCCGCCGCCCGAGATCCGGCGCTCACTGATCTGGATCCAGCGGTCCGGACTGCGGCGCTGGACATGCGTTCCGGTTGGATTGCGATGCGCGAGCAGGCGCTCGGCGATCCATTCCTCCTCGCGACCAACCGCATTCTCTATAAGCCCGCGCTCCGCAGCCGCCCTGATGATTGCCTCGAACCGGGCGCCCGAAATGACGGTATCATTCATGTCCGGATAGAGAATTTCGCGGTAGCGGCTGTTGCAGAGGAGGAGCATGTCCTCCGAATCGTAGAGAGCAAACCCCTCGGAAATGCTTTCGATCGCGTCGACGAGGTGCTGGCGGGCTTCGGCGACTTCGCGCAGGTTCTTCTCCTCCACTTCGATCGCAGTGTCGCGAAAGAGCCGCAGCGCCTCGGCCATGCGGCCAATCTCGTCGCTCGCCGGCCTGGGCAGCTGCACTCGCAGATTGCCCCCGGCAATGGCCAGCATGCTCTGACTGACGCTCGCAAGCCGGGCGAGAAGGTTGCGGTCGACGTAGAGCCAGACGACCAGGAGCGAGCTGACGAGCGTCAGCAGGGCGGAGCCGAGAACGACCCCCGTCCCGAAAGCTTGTACGGCCGACGTTTCTCGTCCGGCATCGGCGATCTCACGGTGAGCAGCGGTTACAAGACGATCGACCGCAGCGGTGAGGTCCCGGGAAAGCCTCTCATTCTCGGCCACGAGCTTCTCGCCCTCGGCCAGAATGGCCAGCTCGCGTCCGCGAACGGCCGGAATTCCGGCGTCTCCTTCGGCCAATGCCCTGAACTCGGCGACCCGATCCCGAAAGCGGGCCTGCAACTTGGCTTCGATCTGCTGGACGATCGCCTCGAGGCTGTTTAGGGAACGCTGCAGCGGAAAGATGCTCAGCGCAAGATCGCCGGAAGTCGGCGTATTGGCGGCCTTCAGCAGCGCATCATTGACCGCGGCAATCTCCTGTTGGGCTTTCTGTTGGGGAAGATAGCCTACGATCGCCAGCAAGGCGCTCTCCGCCGCTGCGGCACGCTGCTCGGGCGGTGCGTCAGAGCCAGCGACCAATTTTTGCCACGCCGCCATTTTCGAGTTCGCAACCAGCGTGCCGGCATTG
This sequence comes from Mycoplana sp. BE70, assembly GCF_031455855.1. Lineage (NCBI taxonomy): Bacteria > Pseudomonadati > Pseudomonadota > Alphaproteobacteria > Hyphomicrobiales > Rhizobiaceae > Mycoplana > Mycoplana sp. BE70. The sequence goes on along the minus strand of NZ_JAVDTM010000004.1, from coordinate 107,962 downwards.
ATCAGACGCAGGCCCGCCGTCGACGCAGCACCCAACCGGCGCAACAGCTCTTGCTTCCGGTCGACAACCGTCAGCCTCGTCGCAACCAGATCGTCGAGCGTCCGCAGGTTTCGTTCCAGGCCAAGGACCGCACTTTCGATCTCTGCGGACTCGGTTCCAAGCGTGCTGCCCTTGAGTGACCCGAGCAGCGTTTCGAGACGTGCCATCTCGACCGAGATGGCGGCGGACACCTCGGCACGCTTTATCGCGCTCGTTGCGGCGAGCATGGACGGCGCGGCGGCCGCTACCCGTTCGGCTTGTCGAGACAATTGCAGCGCAACAAGGGCAGAGGGCATCCGCCTTTGCGTGATGTGCGCGACGACGGAGCCGACTTCCCGATGCGCATAGATCGCAGCGGCGCTCGACAGCATGCTGATGGCGCTGAGCGCGAAGAATGCAAGCAACAAGCGGCCACGTATGCCGAGACGGTTATGCATCGCCTCCATTCCGGCTGATGCGGCTCGCTCTGCCGTGCCGGCATGCTCAAAATTCGCCGGCCCGCCAGCAGTTTGCCAATCCTGATCCTGGGCCTATTCTACGGGCACATACTCCCCATTCTTCCAGACGTACCACGCCCAGACTTGCCGCGTCAGATCGCCCTTGTCGTCGAAAGCGATCGGTCCGAGCACGGTCGAAAACTCGCCCTTGTGGAGTGCGTCGATCACCCGTCCGATCTCCAGCGAACCGGCCTTGGCGACAGCCTGGGCCCAGACCTGGATGGCGCCGTAAGTCAGCAGGGTATAGGCATAGGGCTCATAATTTTCCGCGCGATAGCGGGCGACGACCGCAGCGGCTTCGGCGTTTCGGCGCGCATCCGGTGTAAAGGTGAAAAGAAGGCCTTCAGCGGCAGGCCCCGCGATCAGCGCCAGTTCCTCGGTTGCCATCGCATCGCCGGACACGAACTGAACCGCGTAACCGGCATCGCGAGCGGCGCTCGCCATCAATGCGACCTCGGTGTGGTATCCGCCCACATAGACCACGTCGATCCCTTGCTCCTGGAGCTTGGCAACCTCCGCTGCATAGTCGCTCTTGCCCGGTTCATATTGAAGGTAGATTGCTTCGGTCACGTTGCGGCTGTTCAGCCGCTTCTTCGTCTGCTCCGCCAGGCCCTTGCCGTAGGTGGTCCCGTCATGAAGTATCGCAATCTTCTTCCCGCCCCAACGGTCGGCGAGAAGGTCCCCTGCGGTCGCACCCTGCGCATCGTCGCGTGGAATGACGCGGAAGACATTGGCACGACCCTGCTCCGTCAGGAGTGGATTCGTGGAACCTGGAGATATCTGCAGCACTCCTGCCGCCTCGTAAACCCCAGACGCCGGAATCGATGCGCCGGAACAGTAGTGCCCGACGATGAAGACAACTCTGTCGGCCACCAGCTTTTTGGCCGCTGCAGTGGCCTGATCCGGGTCGCAAAAATCATCGGCAATGATGAGCCGAACCGACTGGCCGAGCACGCCGCCTTGAGCATTGACGTCGTGAACCGCAAGCTCTGCGCCTCGCTGCAATTGCTCGCCGATCCAGGTCAGCTTGCCGGTCATCGGGCCGGCGGCCCCGATCAGAATCTCGGCCTGAGCGTGAAAGCCGATCAGCGATGCCAAAGCGACTGCTAATGGGAAAGGTCGGCGCATGACGCACCTCCTTTTCTCAATATACTCTGGATCAACAGGTGCGGCTACTTGTCTGTGCCCAAAGGAGCCGTGGGTGTGCATCCGCCACAAGCACGGGACACCTGGAGGGGTGACATCAGGACAACCAAATACGGGTTGCGGGCGGCGCGGATGTTGAGCGCATGGGTTTGCTATACGGTGTGGGTATAACGCTGCAACTTGAAATCACCATCGAGAAGCTTCGCATGCGACTTTCATGTGGCGATACAAAACTGTTGTATGGCTGTCATAAACTGACAATACTGCTCTCCGCGAGACTAAACCTTTCGCCAACCAGAACGGGAGCGAGACATGAAGATCGTAGGCTTCGCGGCCGGAGTTGCCGCCACATTCACGTTGCTATCCAGCACTTCGGCATTTGCCGTCACCGAGATTTCGTGGTGGCACGCCATGACGGGAGCCAACAACGAGGTGGTCGAGCAGCTTTCCAAGGAGTTCAACGAGAGCCAGAGCGAATACAAGGTCGTTCCGGTGTTCAAGGGCACCTATCCCGAGACGCTGAATGCCGGCATCGCCGCTTTCCGCGCCAAGCAGCCGCCGACGATCATGCAGGTCTTCGATGCGGGCACGGGTACGATGATGGCCGCCGAGGGCGCCATCAAACCGGTTGCCGAGATCCTGCCGATGGGCGGCCAGGCCTTCGACAAGAGCCAATACCTGCCGGGCATCGTTGCCTACTATTCCAAGCCCGACGGCACGATGCTGTCGTTCCCGTACAACTCGTCCTCGCCGATCCTCTACTACAACAAGGACATCTTCCAGAAGGCCGGCCTTGACGTCGACAATCCGCCCAAGACCTGGTCCGAGGTCTGGGATGCGGCCAGGAAGATCAAGTCGAGCGGTGCCGCACCGTGCGGCTTCACCTCGACCTGGCTGACCTGGATCCACACCGAGAATTTCGCCGCCTGGAACAACCTGTCCTACGGCACCAACGAGAATGGCATCGGCGGCACGGACGTCGAGCTCAAGATCAATGCCCCGACCTTCGTCAAGCACTTCCAGGAGCTCGCCGACCTCGCCAAGGACGGAACGTTCAAATATGGCGGCCGCACGTCGGAAGCCAAGCAGATCTTCCTCGCCGGCGAATGCGGCATCTTCACCGAATCCTCCGGGGGTCTAGGCGATATCGTCAAGTCGGGCATGAACTACGGTACCGGCCAGCTGCCCTATGAGGCGGATGCAGCGGGTGCGCCGCAGAACACCATCCCGGGCGGTGCATCGCTGTGGGTCTTCGCCGGCCTGCCGGACGAGCAGTACAAGGGCGTAGCCACCTTCTTCAACTTCCTGTCGCAGACGCCGATCCAGGCGCGCCTGCACCAGGTGTCGGGCTACCTGCCGGTCACGCTCGCCGCTTACGAGGAAACCAAGAAGTCGGGCTTTTATGACAAGAACCCGGCCCGCGAGATCCCGATCAAGCAGATGATGGGCAAGGCGCCGACCGAGAACTCGAAGGGCGTCCGCCTCGTCAACCTGCCGCAGGTCCGCGACATCGAGAACGAGGAGCTCGAGAAGATGCTCGCCGGCCAGCAGACCGCCCAGCAGGCGCTCGACAATACCGTCGAGCGTGGCAACAAGGCGATCCAGGACGCGATCAACAACTGATGCCGTGGGCGCGGCGGCCCCTGAATCGGGTTCGCCGCGCTCACCGCCTTTTTCCGCGGAGAGAGGCATCGCAACGTTAGCGTGGCATCGTCACTCGTCCGATCGGCCGGGCGAGGGTGCTGCACGCACCGAGCTGCGGTGTGGGCCTCCACGAACAAGCCGATGACCCAGCCGCCGAAGAGGCTCGCATTGTCCCCACGCGTCGTCTTTCCAAACAGGATCCTTCCCTATCTGCTGGTCGCGCCGCAGCTGGCGATCACGCTGGTGTTCTTCTACTGGCCGGCCAGCCAGGCGCTCTACCAGTCGATGCTCCGGGAGGACCCCTTTGGGCTGTCCTCCAAGTTCGTCTGGTTCGCCAATTTCAGGAAGGTGCTCTCGGACCCGAACTACCTCAATTCGGTTCACGTCACGATCGTCTTCTCCGTCGCCACCGCGGCGGTTGCCATGAGCGTGGCCCTGCTGCTCGCCGTGATGGCCGACAAGGTCGTGCGCAGTCGCGGGCTCTACCGCACGCTGATGATCTGGCCCTATGCTGTGGCGCCGGCCATTGCCGGCATGCTCTGGCTGTTCCTGTTCAACCCCTCGATCGGCTCGCTCGCCTATGGCCTGCGCTGGCTCGGCATCAACTGGGATCCGCTGCTCAACGGCAGCCAGGCGATGGTTCTGGTCGTCGCGGCCGCATCGTGGAAGCAGATCAGCTACAACTTCCTGTTCTTCGTCGCCGGGTTGCAGGCGATCCCGAAGACGCTGATCGAGGCTGCGGCCATTGACGGCGCCGGCGAGAACAAGCGCTTCTGGACGATCGTTTTCCCCCTGCTCGCGCCGACCACCTTCTTCCTGCTGGTGGTCAACACCGTGTATGCCTTCTTCGACACCTTCGGCATCATCCACGCCGTCACCGGCGGCGGGCCGGGCAAGGCCACGGAGACGCTGGTCTACAAGGTCTACAACGACGGCTTCGTCAATCTCATCCTCGGCGATTCGGCCGCCCAGTCGGTGATCCTGATGGTCATCGTCATCGCGCTCACCGCGATCCAGTTCCGCTACGTCGAGAGGAAGGTGCATTATGGCTGAGCCGACGACGCTTCCGCCCGCAAGCGGACATGACAGGCTGATGATCGGCCAGTCGGCTGCAGGCATCTATCTGGCGCACGCCGTTCTGATCCTCGGCATCCTGATCGTGGCGTTTCCGATCTATTACACCTTCGTCGCCTCGACCCATTCGTTGCAGACGATCCTGCGTCCGCCGCTGCCGCTTGTGCCCGGCGGCCGCTTCGTCGAGAACTATTCGGAGGCGCTGTTCGGCGGCGTCGGCCGCATCGGCGGGGTCAGCGTGGCGACGCTACTCGTCAACACCACCATCGTCGCGCTCGGCATCGCCGTCGGCAAGATCATCATCTCGATCGTGTCGGCCTATGCCATCGTCTTCTTCCGTTTTCCCGGCCGGATGTTCTTCTTCTGGCTGATCTTCATTACGCTGATGCTGCCGGTCGAAGTGCGCATCCTGCCCACCTACAAGGTGATGGTCGATCTCGGCCTGATCGACACCTACACGGGTCTGATCGTGCCGCTGATCGCATCGGCAACGGCGACGCTGCTGTTCCGCCAGTTCTTCCTCACCATACCCGGCGAACTGGTCGAGGCGGCGCGCGTGGATGGCGCCGGCCCCTGGCGCTTCTTCAAGGATATCCTGCTGCCCCTGTCGCGCACCAACATCGCGGCACTCTTCGTCATCCTCTTCATCTATGGCTGGACGCAATATCTCTGGCCACTGCTCGTCACCAACCGCAATGACATGAACACCATCGTGATTGCACTCAAGAAGATGATCTCGTTTGCCGATGCCGATACCGAATGGCATCTGGTGATGGTTACCTCCATGCTTGCGATCGTGCCGCCCATCCTCGTGGTGGTGCTGATGCAGCGCTGGTTCGTCCGCGGCCTCGTCGAAACGGAGAAATAATGGCAACCGTCGATCTCAAGGACGTCCGCAAGGTTTATGCAGGCGGCGTCGAAGCCGTGAAGGGCGTGTCCATCGCCATTCCCGACAAAGCGCTGTGCGTACTGGTCGGCCCGTCGGGCTGCGGCAAGTCAACGCTTCTGCGCATGATCGCGGGCCTGGAAACCATCTCGGCCGGCAGCTGCGCCATCGACGGGAAGGTGGTCAACGCCATCGGCCCGACCGAGCGCGACATTGCCATGGTGTTCCAGAACTATGCGCTCTATCCGCACATGAAGGTCTACGACAACATGGCCTATGGCCTGCGCAACCGCGGCACGCCGAAGGACGAGATCGACAGGCGGGTGCGTTCGACGGCGAAGACGCTTGAACTCGAGCACCTGCTCGAGCGTCGCCCGCGCGAGCTCTCCGGCGGCCAGCGCCAGCGCGTCGCCATGGGCCGGGCGATCGTCCGCAATCCCAAGGTCTTCCTGTTCGACGAGCCGCTGTCCAACCTCGACGCCAAACTGCGCGGGCAGATGCGCGTCGAGATCAAGAACCTGCAGCGCAATCTCGGCGTCACCTCGGTCTATGTCACCCACGACCAGTTGGAAGCGATGACGCTGGCCGACGTCCTTGTGGTGATGAATGCCGGCCTCGTCGAACAGTCGGGCGCGCCGCTCGACATCTACGAGAAGCCGGCCTCGACCTTCGTGGCCTCCTTCATCGGCGCGCCGCCGATGAACCTCCTGCCGCTCCGCAGCGGCCAGCTCGAAGGTGCGGTGACGCTGCCGGCCGCACCCGCCGATGCGGAGACGCTCGGCTTCCGTCCCGAGGATTGCGAGGTGCGTGCCGAGGCCGACGGCGTCGCCGCCGATGGCGCGTTGCGCCTGTTGGCCCGGGTGGAAGGCGTCGAGCCGGTGGGGGCGGAGAGCTTCCTCTACTGCCAAGCTGCCGGCGGGCGCATTGTCGTGCGCGTGCCCGGCCGCACCGAAGTCCAGCCCGGCGACCAACTGCCGGTGTTCGCCCGGCGCGAGAAGCTGCATTTCTTCGGCAGCGACGGCAAAAGGGTCTAGGCCGTGTGGGCCTCGATCTCCTTGTCAGATTTCGCGAGGAGATTGCGGCAGAGGCCCCGACGCAGTTGCAGCCGATTTACCGCTCACGGGTGACGCGGGCCGTTGACCGGAAGCAGGTAGTCGCGGCCTTCGGCCGCCATCCTTCACCGTAATCAAATTCTGGGCCGCCTCTCGACGCTGCACGTTCCTCCTCAGGCGGCGACCAGGTGGCCGCCGCCGATGTCCTTGAGGGTGACGCGTTGCGGCTCGTCGCCGACGGCGCGGGTCGGGCTCGGAATTTCGCCGTCCATGCGGGCGAAATGCGTGCGCCGACGAGAGGGATCGGGCGTCGGCACCGCCTCGATCAATCGCCGCGTATAGGGATGCGCCGGGTTGGAGAACACCTGGTCGCGCGTGCCCATTTCCACGATCTGGCCGAGATACATCACCGCGACCCGGTCGGAGATGTTCTCCACCACCGCCATGTCGTGCGAGATGAACAGATAGGCCATGCCGAATTCCTGCTGCAGCTCGCGCAGCAGTTCCAGCACGCGGGCCTGCACGGACACGTCGAGCGCCGAAACGCTCTCGTCGGCGATCACCAGCTTCGGCTGCAAGGCGAGCGCGCGGGCGATGCAGATGCGCTGGCGCTGACCGCCGGAAAATTCGTGCGGATAACGCTCCATCGCATCGACCGGCAGGCCGACCCGCTCGAACAGGGCGGCGACCCGGTCCCGGCATTCGCGCTTGGTGGCGATCTTATGGATGAGCAGCGGCTCGGCCACGAGGTCGCCGACGCGCATGCGCGGATCGAGCGAGGCGAAGGGGTCCTGGAACACCATCTGCACGTCGCGGCGCACCGTCTTGCGCGCATGCTTGTCGAGGCCGGCAAGATCGCGCCCGCCGACATTGATGCTGCCACTGTAGGGAACGAGCCCGGCCAGTGCCTTTGCGGTGGTGGACTTGCCGCAACCCGATTCCCCGACGAGCGCCAGCGTCTCGTTGGGGCGGATGGCGAAGGAGACACCTTCCACCGCATGGACGCGGCGCTGCACCCGGCCGAGCAGCCCTCCGCGCAGGTCGAACTGCACCCGCAGGTCGCTGACGGCCGCGATCGGTTCTGCACTGGTGGTAGGCCGACTTTCCTGCCGCCCGGCGCCGCCACCGATGCGCGGAACGGCGGCCAGCAGGGCGCCCGTATAATCCGTTCGCGGCGCCTCGAAGATCTGCGCCACCGGCGCTTCCTCGACCATGGCGCCATTGCGCATGACGATGACGCGGTCGCCCATCTCGGCGACGACGCCCATGTCGTGGGTGATGAGGATGATGCTGGTGCCGCGGCTGCGCTGCAGGTCGCGCAGCAATTCGAGGACCTCTCCTTGCACCGTCACGTCGAGCGCGGTGGTCGGCTCGTCGGCGATCAGCACGTCGGGATTGAGGGCAAGCGCCATGGCGATCATGACGCGCTGGCGCATGCCGCCGGAGAGCTCGTGGGGAAACTGTTTCATGCGGGTTTCGGCTTCTGAAATCCGCACCGCCCGCAGGGCTTCGATCGCCTTTTCGCGCGCTTCGGCCCGCGACAGCGACGTATGGGTCTCGATGGCTTCGACGAGCTGCCGGCCGATGCTTAGCACCGGGTTGAGCGAGGTCATCGGCTCTTGGAAGATCATCGCTACGCGATTGCCGCGGATGCGACGCATTCCGTCCTCACCGAGGCGGGCGAGGTCGAGGTCGCCCAGCATGATCGAGCCGGCCGAGACATAGGCAGCCGGTTGCGGCAGGAGGCCCATCACTGCCAGCGACGTCATCGACTTGCCGGAGCCGGACTCGCCGGCGATGCACAGCGTTTCGCCGCGCGCCAGCGTGAACGACAGGCCGCTCACCACGTCGCGCCCACCGTCCTCGCCACGCACGCTGATGGTCAGCCCGGAAACGGTCAGGACCGGCTCGGGCGACGCGGCGGGGGCCGAAGCTCCCGCCGCCGTGTTGATGCCGCCCGCGCTCATTCGAAGACGCAGCGCGGGAAGTAGAAGGACACGACCCAGTTGGGCATGTCGACGATCTCGCTGATGCGCAGGTCGCCGCATACCGACACCAGCATATAGGCGTCGACCGGATCGAGGTTGTAGCGGCCGGCCAGGAGATCGACCATCTGGGCGACGGCGCTCTTCGCACCCTCCATCAGGTCCGGCCCGATGCCGGTCGTCACCTCGTAGCCCTTCGCATCGAGGTGGCGCGTGACCGGCCCCGGCGTAGTGAAGCGCGGCGTCTTTAGGTTCGCCCCCTTCACCAGATCGAGGGTCAGGACGACATTCATCGGGCTTTCGATGGCCGTGCCGCAGACTTCGCCGTCACCCTGCGCAGCATGGGTGTCGCCGACCGAGAACAGCGCGCCCGCGACTTCCACCGGCAGGTAGAGCGTGGTGCCGGCGGCAAGATCGCGGATGTCGAGGTTTCCGCCGACCCGGCGCGGCGGCACGATCGAGTGCAGCCCCTTTTCAGCCGGCGCATTGCCGATGGTGCCGGCGAACGGCTTCAGCGGCACCCGGCCGTGCTTGCCGAACAGCGCCGGCTCCAGCGTCGAGGCGTCGTATTTCCAGATCGTCAGCGCCGGCTCCTTGAAGTCGTCGGCGAGCAGGCCGAAGCCCGGAATGTTCGCCGTCCAGCCGAAGCCGGACGGTTTGAACTCCTCGATGGTGACCTTCAGCGCATCGCCAGGCTCCGCGCCATCGACGAAGATCGGTCCGGTGACCGGATTGATCTTGGCGAAGTCGAGCTTGGCGATGTCCTCGACCGTGCTCTCCGACGAAAGCTGTCCGCCGGAGGAATCCAGGCACTCGAAGAAGATCGTTGAGCCGGGCGCGACCTTTTCGGCTGGGACAAACGTGTTGTCCCAGCCGAAATGGTGATTGCGTCCGTGGATGGTGTAGTTGCAGTTATTGCACATCGTTCACATACACATGGTCGTAGTTGACGGGGATATGGACCGGGTCGACGTAGAGGTTGTCGGCGCCGCCCATGCGCGTGGACTTCATGGTGAAGCGCTGCTCGTTGAAGATCGGCGCCCACGGGGCGTCTTCCATGATCTTCACATAGACGTCGCTCCACATCTTGTTGCGCTCCTCGGCCTTGGCCGGATCGACGATGGAGTCGGCCTTTTCGGCCATCTTGTCGAGTTCGGCGTTGCAGTACCAGGACCAGTTCCAGCCGCCCGGAACCGCGCCACCGCAACCCAGGATCGGGCCGTAGAAGTTCGACGGATCCGGGAAGTCGGCGATCCAGGCCATGCCGCCCGACCAGATCATCGGCGCGCCTTCCTTTTCGCCGCCGGCGGCGATGACGTTGGCCTGCGCCAGCGCTTGGATGTTGGCCTTGATGCCGATGGCGGCCAGATCCTGCTGGATGCCCTGCGCGATGCGCGGGTTCGGGTCGGTGTTCATGACGTAGAGATCGGTCTCGATACCGTCGGCAACACCGGCCTCGGCCAGCAACGCCTTGGCCTTCTCCGCGTCATAGGCGTAGCCCTGATAGTCCTTGGCGTAGCCCGGCATGGAGGGCGGCAGCGGCTGATTGGCCGGCACGGCGCGGTTGTTGATGAGCTGGACGATGCGCTCCTTGTTGATGGCCATGTTGACCGCCTGGCGCACCTTCACGTTGTCGAAGGGCGGGATATTGACGTTCATGGTCAGGTAGCCGGTGTGCAACTGGCCGCCCTCGACCACCCGTGCCTTCTGCTCGGGATCGTTCATCACTTCCTGGAACTTGGCCGGCGGAATGCCGTCGCCCGGAATGTCGATCTCACCCTTCTGCAGGCGCAGCAGCGCCACGATCGGCTCCTGGCCGATCTCGAAGGTGATGGTGTCGAGATGCGGCAGGCCCTTGTTCCAGTAGTCTGCGTTCTTCTCGAACACGACGCGCTGGCCGAGCGCCCATTCGCCCAGCTTGAAGGCGCCGGTGCCGACCGGGTTCTTGCCGAAATCCGGGCCGTACTTTTCGACTTCTTCCTTCGGCACGACATGGCTGAAGTTGATGGCCATGACATGCAGGAAGGTGGCGTCCGGACGGGTCAGCTCGAACTTGATGGTGTGGGAGTCGACGACGGTGATGCCCGAAACACCTTCGGCCTTGCCCTCGGCCGCTTCGTCATAGCCCTTGATGGAGGCGAAGAAGCCCTGGCCGGGGCTCTGCGTGACCGGATTGACGACACGGTCGATCGAGTATTTCACGTCTTCCGCGGTCATCTCGCGGCCGTTGTGGAACTTGACGCCCTGGCGCAGCTTGAAGGTGAAGGTCTGGCCGTCTTCCGAAATGTCATAGCTTTCGGCGAGGTCCGGCACCAGATTCGTGGTGCCTGGCTCATAGTCCATCAGGCCGTCGAACAGGCTCTTGATCATCGACCAGTTCTGCCAGTCGTAGCCGATCGCCGGATCGAGCGTGGCGACGTCATCCTTGTAGGTGATGGTGATGGAGCCGCCCTGCTTGGCGTCCGGGTCGGGCGCGACCTGTGCGGAGGCCGACGACAGGCCGAGCGCCAGTGCCGCTATGGCTACGGTTGAAGCGAGATAGGTCTTCATATTGTTCCCTTTCGTTGGTTATCGGAGTTTGATGCGAGGATCGATGAGCGGGGCGATGATGTCGGCGAGCAGGTTGCCAAGCACGATGGCGAACGCCGAGACGAGGGTCACACCCATGATGATGGGAATGTCGACGCGCTGGATTGCCTGCCAGACGAGCTGGCCGATGCCGGGCCAGCCGAACACGCTCTCGACCACGACGATGCCGCCCATCAGGATGCCGATGTCGATGCCGATCATGGCGATGATCGGCAATATGGCGTTGGGCAGCGCGTGCCGCAGCAGCACCGCGGCGCGGCCGAGCCCCTTGGCCCGGGCGGTGCGGATATAGTCCTGGCGCAGCACGTCGATCATCGACGAGCGCATCATGCGGGCATACCAGCCAGAACTCATCACCGCGACGGTGAGCGAGGGCAGCACGAGATGCGAAAACGTGCCGTAGCCGCCGATCGGGAACCAGCCGAGCTTGACGGCGAAGGCGTAGAGCAGCAGCAGGCCGACGACGAATTGCGGGGCCGAGACGCCGATGAACGAGACCACCATCAGCGATTGGTCGGTGCGGGTGCCGCGCCGCACCGCGGCGATGAGGCCCATGGTGAGGCCGATTAACAGCTCGAACACGATGGCGCCGGCCATCAGCAGCAGCGTCGGCGGCAGGCGGGCGACGATCAGTTGCGAGACTTCCGAGCGCTGGATGTAGGAGCGGCCGAGGTCGCCCTGCAACAGGCTCATGAGGTAGCGGCCGTATTGCACGAGGAAGGGCTGATCGAGGCCGAGCTGGCGGCGGATGCTTTCGACCGTTGCAGGCGTGGCGCTGCGGCCGGCGATCTGGCGCACGGGATCGGCCGGCAACAGATAGAGCAGCGCAAACGTGATGAGGGAAACGCCGAGCAGGATCAGCGCGGACTGGATCAGCCGGCGGCCGAGATAGGAGATCATGAACGCCCCCGCTGGGTTGGATCGAGAATGTCGCGCAGGGCATCGCCGACGAAGTTGAAGGCCAGCGCCAGCGCGAGGATGGCGATGCCGGGGAAGAAGACCAGCCAGGGGGCCGCCTGGAAATAGGTCTGGTTTTCGAAGATGATATTGCCCCAGGAGGGCGTGGGCGGCTGCACGCCGATCCCGAGATAGGACAGGGTCGCCTCCAGCAGCACGGTGGTGGAGATGCCGAGCGTGCCCCAGACGATGATGGTGGGCACGAGATGCGGCAGGATGTGCAGGAACAGGATGCGCGCGCTGCCGGCGCCAATGGTGCGCTCGGCGTCGATGAACTCGCGCTCGGCAAGCGAGCTGGTCTGCGTGTACATGACGCGCGCCGTCTGCACCCAGTTCACAAGGGCGATGACCAGCGCGACGATCCACAGGCTCGGCTGAAAGACGGCGGCAAGGCAGATCGCTAGCAGCAGGGCCGGAAAGGCCATCATCAGGTCGGTGAAGCGCATCAGCACGCCGCCGATCCAGCCGCGATAGTAGCCGGCGACGACACCGACCAGCGTGCCGATCACGAGCGCGATACCGTTGGCGACGATGCCGATGAACAGCGAGGTGCGCGCGCCGTAGAGGATGCGCGTCAGCAGATCGCGCCCCAAGAGGTCGGTGCCGAGCCAGTAGGTTTCGTTGGGCGGCAGCGGCTCGCCCGACAGGGTGAGGCCGTCGAAAATCTGCTCGTCCGGGCGGAAATTCGTAAGGTACGGCGCCAGCGCCGCTCCGCCCACGACGATGGCGATGAGCGCCAGGCCAATGAGCGCCAGCGGCCGCTTCAGCAGCTTGCCGAGGGCTCCCTTGCGCGGCCGGCTTGCGGCCGGCTGGATGTCAGGCGTGATGGCGTTCGTCATTCTCGTCCTCGTTTTCCGCCATGGCGACGACACGTCCGGCCGCCTCTTCGATGCTCATCTGCCAGTTCATGGCCAAATGGCGCAGCCGCGCGAAGCCCTGTTCGTAGTCGGTGTCCTTGGCGAGCGCCGCGACCGCACGCACGATGGTATGGCGTTCGGCCACGCGCAGCTGCAGCGCGTCGATGCGGGCGGCAAGCTGCTTGCGTTCTTCGAAATTCTGCCTTGCGATCAACAGACTGCTGTAGATCCCGGCCGTACCGACGGGCTTGACCACATGCGCGTTGGCGCGATGGGTGAAAAGCCCCCATTCGATGCGGCCCGGCGCTTCCGAACCGATCAGCGCGATCATCGGCATCGGTGCCTCGCCCGGTCGCCAGGGGAACTGCTCGTCGAAGCCGAGATCGACGTCGAAAAACACGAAATCTGCCGAAAGCGCCGCGGGGGGCAGTTCCGGCCAGCAGTCGATCGCCGTCAGGCCGATGGCCGACAATTGCCGCACCAGGGTCTGCGCCGTCGGATGCGGACGGTGCAGGACATAGGCGGTGGCGCCGCCGAGATTGGGAATGCGCGCCCGTCGGCTCATGGCGCCACCACCCGCAAACGCGCCTTGCCGAACTGAGTGGTGCGGTCGTAGCGGGAGAGATAGGGATCGGGCGCTACCTCCGGCTCCCGGCTGACGATGCGGAATCCGTCGCCGTCGATTGCGCCGATGACGACCGGCAGCGTGGCGTGCTGGGTGCGCGTATCGATGACCGTGGAGCCGAATGGCGTTTCGAAGCGGCGGGCGGCGAAGGCGGCCGGCAGGTCATCCCAGCCGGCGTCGGGATTGTCGGCGAGGATTTCGGCCAGCACGCAGATGCTCGCATAGGCCGCCGCCTCGAACGAACTGCGTGGCTTATAGCCTTGCGGGGCTTGGCTATCGGCCTCATGGAAATAGGGGCCGACCGAAAGGTGCCCGTTGCCGGCGGCGCCGATCGCCTCCAGCTCGCATTCCGTCAGATTGCAGGACACGACCGGGCAATGCTGTGGCAGGAAATGCCCGTCCTGCTCTCCCAGCGCCGCATAGGCCCTGAGGAAGGCATAGGAGGAGGAGCCGATCAGGTTGTTCATCACGAAATCGGGCCGCGTCGCCCGGATTTCCTCGATCAGGCGTGCGACATCGGTCTCGCCGAGCGGCAGATAACGCTCGCCGCGCACCTCGCCGCCGGCATCGGCGATGAGGTCGCGCGCTACCCGGTTCATCTCCCATCCCCAGATGTAATTGGAGCCGAGAAGGAAACCGTTCGCCCCGAACCGCGGCACGACATGGGAAAACAGCGGCAGCAATTGCTGGTTGGGGCAGGCATGCATGTAGACGACGTGATCGCTCGTCTCAAAACCCTCATAGGGGCAGGCATACCAGAGGGTGCCGCCGGCCCGCTCCAAAACGGGGATGACTTCCTTGCGGCTCCAGGAGGTCACGCAGCCGACGATATGCCGGGCGCTGCTCTTCTGCAGGATGTCGGCGCATCCGGCCGCATAGCCGTCGGCATTGCCCTCCGGATCATACTCGACGGGGACGAAAGCAACGGGCCTTGCGGGATCGGCATTGATATCCGCGATGGCGGACAGCGCGCCATTGCGGCAAGCATCGGAGACGAGCCGATAGTTGCCGGAACGCGAATAGAGAATGCCGATTTCGATGCGGCGCTTCAATCCGTCCCCCCAAAAATGAAAAAGCCTCGCAGGCTCGCCCGGGGGCGAAGCTGCGAGGCACAATTGCCGCTCGGCAAACCAAGCCGATATTTAATTGTAAGACTAGTCAGTTAACGTGTGCAGTCAAGTGGGGATAGCGGCCGGACCTGCGCCGGGCGTCGCCGGGCGCCGGTTATCCACGAACAAGCCGCGCAAACAGCACCGGCCTGCGCCTGTTCGAGCCGTCAGGAAGAGAGCAGGGCGCTCACAATGTCGCGACTGGACGCAAGCCGACCGAATCCGCACGCCGCTGCCGAGGGGCGACTTGCCGCTCGGGAGGAATGGGCATTTTCAAGCGACTACTGCCCCTGCATGAAGGCCCGCATCTCGTCCAATGTCACCTTGCCGTCCTTGTTTGCATCCACGGTGTCAAATATGCGCTTGTGGACGGCCGTGACCTCCTCGAACGACAAGGCACCGTCTCCGTCCGTGTCAGCCACCGCGAACATGATCCTCATCATCTGACCGCGCATCGGCCCCATCCCCATCCTGCCCATCATGCCGCGTCCCCCGCCACCCATCATGGCGTCGGGCGACATTTGAGACTGGTCCGGCTCCGCAGGTTGGGTTTGCGCCGTGCTTTCGTCCGTTTGGGCGAGGGCCGGGTTGATCGGGCTGATCGAAAGGACCATGGCAGCCGTTGCCATGCATGCCAATTTTGCCGAGGCCATTTTCCATTCTCCTGTCGGTTCCGGAATTGGGTGGCGTGAGCAGCATCTTGCGCCAAAAAAGGTAGCATAGAAGGACGCCGACCGCCTTGCTTTCGGTCAGGCCGTTCTCGAGCCGATGGGTGCGACATTCACAATTCCGTTACCCAACCTGCGGTGCGGCACAAAAAAACGCGCGATGCGTTATGCTGCAAAGAGGAAGTGGTGATGCAAATGAAGATCCTTGCAGTCATTAGCCTTTCGCTGACAGCGGCAGTGTCGGGTATCGCACCGGCGCAGGCTTTCCCTTCTATTCCCGACCCAGGGCTGCAGGCTTCGACCGACGTTCAGCAGGTCAAGTACAAATGGTACCGCCGAGGTGGCTGGAACCACGGCAACATGGGACGGTACGTTAACCGCGGCGACAACGATGGTGGCCGGGGATACTGGGTCGGTGGCCGGGGCGGTCGCGGTTGGTATGGCGGTCGCGGTTGGTATGGTGGGCATTATGGTGGTCACTACGGTGGCTACTACGGCCACTATCATAACCATTACAACGATGATGACTTCGGCGCAGTGTTCGGTGGGCTGGCGGCGGGCGCCATCATTGGCGGGCTGCTAGCGCAGCCCTATTATGGATCTTATGGATCGTATTATGCGCCTGGATACTATGCGCCGAGGTACTATGGCGCGCCGCGGTATTACGGCACGGACAGTCACGCCAGTTGGTGCTACTCGCGCTATCGCTCGTATCGGGCCTACGACAATACCTTCCAGCCTTACTATGGGCCGCGTCGACAGTGCATCTCGCCCTATTGAAGTTCCGAAGGTTAATCGGAATGGAGTATATGCTTAGTGCTAAGCCCTAAGTCCTCAGGTGAAGCCCCTAAAATCGAACCGCGGTTTTCACACAATTCAATGCGAAAATTGCCGTCAGCAAGCGGGACTTGTTTTCAACACATTGCACTCCTATATGTTGATCATCAATCTCGCTGAGCGTGATCTTTATTTGCAAATGCTCGCGAGATTACGTCACTCCCGGTCCTTGACCACGGATGTACTGGCAGGGATAGGATGTGACTGAGAAGGTCGGTGCGATGTCGCCCCGGCCTTTTTCATTTTCGGCTCGTACGCAACCTGCTGCGCTGAGCAGTCAGGCGGCCCGCCCAAAGTGCGGCATTCAGGCAACGTTGGCTTGATTTGGCTCATCGCCAGAATGCGACGTCCGGTCGAGCCCGCGCTGGAAGAGCGCAGCGATGAGGTCGGACTGCGTTACGATCCCGACGACGCGGTTGCGCTCGTCGACCACCGGCATGTGGTGGAGACCCAGATCCGCCATCGGCGGCACAAGCTTGGCGATCATGGTTTCGGGCGTCGCCGAATGAACGCGCCTGGTCATGATGTCGGCGACATTGCGTGGCTTGGTGCGTCCGCCAAGCGCGAGCCGAACCTTGTCTCCGAAGGTCAGGCGCAAGCTGCCGTGGCTGCCGAGGACCGAGCGGTGCATGAAGTCGGTCTGGGTGATGATTCCGACCAGGCCATCGGCCTTCGTCACCACCGGCAACGCCTTGATCCGGTGCGCCAGCAACAGCGCCCAGGCATCCCGCAGCGTGTCTTCGGGTGATACCATTGCAACGTCGCGCGACATCACGTCCGAACAGGTAACCTCGCCGGAAAGACGATGGTACGCGCGGATTTGTGCCTGATGCAGGAATTCGTCAAGCACGTCCGGGCTGACGTCCAGCACCTCGTCATATTGCGCAAGGACTGCCTGCAGGTCGTCCGGTACAACACCGATGCGTTGGGTCGGAACGGGATCGGCAGTGTGATGCGGATTTGCTGGCGCTGCAGGTGCCAGATGCGGATAACGTCGGCCGGTCGCGTTGTTGAAGAGCAGTGCCACGGTCAGGATCAGTGCGGAGTTGATGCCGACGGGCGTCAGCACAAACCAGTATCCCGCCTCATGCGTTGCCGGGCCTCCGAGAACGGCGGTCAGCGCGACCGCGCCACTCGGCGGATGCAGGCAGCCGAGTGGCATCATGACGGCGATCGCCAGCGCCACGGCAATGGCCGCGGCAATGATCGGGTCGCCGATGAAAAGGGCGCAAGTCACGCCGACGACAGCCGCGACCGTGTTCCCGCCGAGTATCGACCAGGGCTGGGCCAGGGGACTTGCGGGCGCGGCAAAGAGCAGGACCGCGGAAGCGCCCATCGGTGCGATCAGCAGCGGCAGGCTGATGCTGGAGCCGAGAGCCATTGTGCTGACAAAGCCTGTCAGGAGAATGCCGGTCAGCGCGCCCAGCGACGCGCGAAGCCTTTCGGTACGGCTGACAGGAGCAAGCGACGGTACCAGTCGCTTCAGGAAAGTGATGGCTTTTGACATGAAAACTCGTGCGGACGCGCGATGCCTGGAACGGTACGCGCCTCGATAGCACGGCAGCTTTGAAGCGCGCACGCAAAGTTGGCCTAAAAAAAGGGGTTAAGCTGAAAAATGTGCGCCTGACAATTTGCCCAGCGCGACATGTCAAGCGTCCGCGGACACTTGCGCCCGCCAACAGCGAAGGCGCGGGGCAGGGTGCCTTGCGGCTTGCGTCAATTTTGCTTCACATACTGCCGCCAGCTGTGTTCTGGCCGGAAGCCGAGTAAATCCCGCGCCTTGCGATTGGACAGCAGCGTCTCGAACTCGCCGAGCTCGCGCTTCAACGGCACGCCCGGATAGAAACGATCGATCAGGTCCCTGGTCGGGAGATCCGACGAGGTGTCGTCATTGGCGGCGTTGAAGATCTGGAAGCCGAGCCCGTCCTTTTCGATTGCCAGGGCGGTGATCTGCCCCAGGTCGCGCGCGTCGATGTAGCTCCAGGCGATCCGCTTGCGAAAGCCCGGATCGGCGAACCATTTCGGAAACAACTCGTATTCATGCGGCTCGATCACGTTGCCGATGCGCAGCGCGTAGATGTCGAAGCCGCTGCGCAGCGTAAAGGCGCGTGCCGTCTTCTCGTTGACGACCTTGGAGAGCGCATAACTGTCCATCGGGTCGACATCGTATTCCTCGTCGAGCGGAAAATAGGTCGGGTTGCGCGGTTCGTTGGCGAAGACGAGGCCATAGGTCGTCTCGCTCGAGGCGATGACGATCTTCCTGATGCCAAGCTTCACCGCCGCCTCGATGACGTTGTAGGTACCGAGTGCATTGATGCGGAACAGTTCGTTGTCCGGCGTGATCATGATGCGCGGGATGGCGGCGAAGTGGACGAGGGCGTCAACGGGCTGCGGGCGCAGCGACGGATCGAACTCGTGCAGCCCCATGTAGCTGGAAAGGGCGTTGAAGACCTGTCCACTATCGGTGATGTCTGTGATCAGGGTGCGCACCTTGGGATTGTCGAGCGGCCGGGTGTCGAGATTGAGGACCTGATAGCCCTGGTCGAGGAGATACTGGACGACGTGGCGTCCCGCCTTGCCACTGCCGCCGGTGAACATGATCCGCTTTGCCATCAGTTTCTCCCAACCCGTGCCGTCGCAGCCGACCGACTATTTCGCGTGGGCCCGTTCTCCAGAGGAGAACAGAATTGCCCGGGTGCAACACGCAAGATGCGGGGCGCCGCACAAGCGACGCCCCAAAGCAGGCCTACTTCTGGATGCAGGTATCCACCGTGTCCTTGGTGCATTCGTCAAGGCCGGTGAAAACCGGATCGTCGACCGGCTTGCCGGCGATCAGGTCCAGCATCACCGTCGGAGCCTTGTAGCCCATTTCGAACGGCCGCTGGCCGACGAGGGCGGTGACGAGGCCTTCCTTGGCGATCGCCACCTCGTCGCCGATCGTGTCAGCGGCGCCGATGACGAACTCGTTCTTGGCGATCTTCTCGGCCATCGGCTTGAACAGATCGCGATAGGGCTGCGGGGCGCCGAACAGCGGCCAGCCGCCCATGATGCCGAAGGCGTCGAGGTCGGGGTTGGCGGCGAGGATGTCGGTCATCGCCTGCACGCCCTTGGCGCCGTCGTCATTGGTGAAGACCGGGCAGCCGGCGACTTCCGTCCAGCCACCTTCGCCCTTCAGTTCCGTCAGTCCCTTCTGCCCGGTCAGGACATCACGCATGCCCTGGGCGCGGCGCAGGATGTTATCGGCGCCCGGGTTGCCCTCGATCGTGCAGATCTTGCCGCCTTCGGGTTTGGCTTTCTTGATGTACTCGGCGATGCGGGCGCCCATCAGGTAGTTGTCGGTGCCGAGGTAGGTCTTGCGGAGCGCCGAATCTTCCGCCGCCAGGTCGGCGTCGAGCGTCATGACGGGAACGGACGGGTTGGCGGTCTTGAGCGTCTGGGCGATCAGCTTGGCGTTGGAAGGCGAAATTGCGATGGCGGCCGTGCTCGCCTTGCCGAGCATGTCCTGGACGATCTGTGCCTCTCCGGCTTCATCGGAAGTCGATGCCGGACCGGTATAGAAGCACTCGTATTCGTTGCTGGCATTCTCCTTGTTCCATTTCTGGCAGCCCTGGTTGATCGCCTCGAAGAACGGGTTGTCGAGCCCCTTGACGACGATCACGAGCTGCTTCTTTTCCTGGGCCCCGGCCTGGCCGGCAACGACTGCCAGCGCCGCGACTGCAAGCAATAATGCCTTCCTCATAGGTTCCTCCCATTGAAACAGGCGGGGCAAGCGCGCCCGCCACACGATCAACCCGGGTACCAGACGATGCGAGGGTCATCTTGCGAACGCTCGTATTGCCAGGCCGAGTCAATGAGCATTTCGAGATCGTAGCGCGGGCGCCAGGCGAGCCGGTATTTCGCCTTGCTGTTGTCCATCCGGTTGGAGTGATAGCGGCTCGGTATGTCGACATGGGCAAGGCCGCGGGTGCGGGCGAGATAGGCGGCCACCTCGCCATAGTCGACCGGCCGGTCCATGCAGACGTTGAAGAGCTGGCCCTCTGCCTGTGGATTGTCGATCGCCAGCAGTATCGCGGCAATGAGGTCGTCGACGTGGACGAAATTGCGCTTCAGCGGCCGGCCATCGGCATCGCGCAGCAGCGGAACCGTCCCATCGCGCGCGTAGCGCTCGGCGTCCGCGGTCGGAACCATGGTTTTCCAGTCCGGCCCACCGAACACGTCGTCGCCGAAGGACAGCGAATGCTTGAAGTCGTCCTTCTCCATGATCCACGGCGCTCGCAGGCAGCTGCCGTTGATGCCGTATTGAATGACGAACTGTTCCAGCATCACCTCCTCAAGCACCTTGGACAGCGCGTAGGAGCCGGGATAGGCCCGGTGCGGCGTCTCTTCGGTGATGGGGCTGTCGTGACGATGGTGGAAGTGTCCGACCGCCGCGTCGCCGCCGATCAGGATGAACTGACGCGCGGTCGGGCTGGATCGAAAAGCCTCAAGAAGCCAGAACAGTCCCTTGACGGTCACGTCCATGACGTCGTCTGGCGTTTCCTTGCAGGTCGCGAGATGGACGACATGGGTGACGTCCGCAACTGCGCCGACGGCGATCTCCCGGTCGGCGATCGAGCCTCGCAGGGTGCTGATGCGATCGGTCTCTTCAAGCAAACGGTTGTGACACAGCGCGCGGATGCGCGCTTCAGAAAAACGCGGTTCGGCGAGCAGGCTCGCAATAAAGCGCCGCCCCACCTTGCCCGTTGCACCGGTGACAAGGATCCGCATGCTATGCCTCCGGCTACAGCTAATAACTGCTCGTTTCGGCCGTCAACTTCTATTTGTCATATGATAATAATATTTAATAGGTACGGGCGGTTTGTCCGCTCGTATCATTGACGCATTTATAAGCGTTTGCCTAAATATACCGATCGCTGCTGCAGGAAACAGCAAGCGAAATCGCGGGACCTATCCGGGCTACGGGCAGGCGGCGAGATGAGGGTTTTCCGGGAGGCTAGACGCGGGTGGCCGTACTCGAGCTCACCGACATCTCCAAACACTTCGGCGCCATCCAGGCGGTCAATGACGTATCGCTGTCGCTAGAGGCAGGGCAGGTGGTCGGCCTGATGGGCGACAACGGTGCCGGCAAGTCGACGCTGGTAAAGATGATCGCCGGCAACTTCCGGCCGAGTGGCGGGACGATGCGCCTCGATGGCCGCGAGATCGTTCTTCACCGCCCGCTGGACGCGCGCCGGCACGGCATCGAAATCGTCCACCAGGACCTGGCGCTGTGCGACAACCTGTCGGCGGCGGCGAACGTCTATCTCGGGCGCGAACTGCGCCGCGGCGTCGGCCCGCTCAGCGTTCTCGACTACCGGACGATGTATCGGCGCGCCGGCGCATTGTTCAAGGACCTGAAATCCGAAACCCGCCCGCGTGACGTCGTTCGGCAGATGTCCGGCGGCCAGCGGCAGGCGGTGGCGATCGCGCGCACCATGCTGTCGGAGGCCAAGATCGTGCTGATGGACGAGCCGACGGCCGCCATCTCGGTGCGGCAGGTGGCGGAGGTGCTGAACCATATTCGGCACCTGCGCGACCGCGGCATCGCGGTGGTCCTGATCAGCCACCGCATGCCGGACGTCTTTGCCGTCGCCGACCGGGTGATCGTCATGCGGCGCGGTCGCAAGGTGGCCGACAAGCCGATTACATTCAGTTCGCCCGAGGAGGTCACCGGGCTGATCACCGGCGCCATAGAAATGGTATGATTGGAACGCCCGCCGGCGGGCAATGGGAACGAGGCCGAGGATGGCAATAACCCTTGATCAGAGCATCGAGCAGAAGCAGCAATCCTTGCTTGGTTCCATCCTGGGCCACCAGACCTTCTGGGTGCTGATCGCCGTCGTCCTGGCCTGCATCTTCCTGTCGCTCACCACCGACGCGTTCGCGACCTCGACGAACCTCTACAACATCACCCGCAATGTCACCTTCGTCGCCATTATCGCGCTCGGGATGACGCTCGTCATCATCACCGGCGGCATCGACCTGTCGGTCGGCTCGGTGCTGTGCCTTTGCAGCATGGTGCTGGCCGTCGTCATGCATGCCGGCTACGGAATCGGCGTCGGCATCGCCGCCTCGCTGGTCACCGCGCTGGTGATCGGGGCGTTCAACGGCGTGCTGATCGCCTATCTCAATTTTCCGCCCTTCGTGGTGACGCTCGGCATGCTGTCGATCGCGCGCAGCCTGGCGATGGTGGCGTCCAACAATACCGTGGTCTTCCAATTCGGTCCCGATCACGACAAGCTGCTTGCCCTCGGCGGCGGTGCCTGGCTCTTCGGCATCGCCAACCCGGTGCTGTTCATGATCGCGCTGGCGCTCCTGACCGGCTTCGTCCTGCGCTGGACGCGCTTCGGCCGCTATCTTTTCGCGATCGGCGGCAATGAACACGCCGCCACGCTCACCGGCGTTCCGGTCCGCAAGATCAAGGTTGCCGTCTATATGATTTCGGCGCTGTCGGCGGGGATTGCCGGCATCATCCAGACCGGTTGGCTCGGCGCGGTGACGACCAATATCGGCGCCGGCATGGAGTTGCAGGTGATCGCGGCGGCCGTTATCGGCGGCGCCAACCTTGCCGGCGGCACCGGAACGGCGTTCGGGGCGCTGGTAGGCGCGGCGCTGATCGAGGTCATCCGCAACAGTCTCGGGCTTCTGGGGATCAACGCCTTCTGGCAGGGGACGTTCATCGGCGGCGCGACGATCCTCGCCGTCCTGTTCGACCGCATCCGCCATTTTCGCCAGAGCGAGTAGTGCTCTCAACGCGTTGTTCAGAGTTTTGCAGCCAGTTTCATCAACTGCTTTCGAAACACGACGGCGAGTGCGATCACCACGACGATGAAGGCGACGGCAGCAACCATCAGGTGCCGTGGCAGCGGAAGCCGGCCGAGCAATTGCTCGATGGTCTGTCCTGCGAAATATCCGAGGGCCGTGAACAGGGGGCCCCAGACCAACGCTGCCGCAGCATTCAGGAGGACAAATTTCGCTGCTGGTATCTGCGTCGTGCCGATCGCGACAGGACTGACGGTTCGCAACCCGTAGATGAAGCGGAAGGCGAAGACGAAGCCCGTGGGATGACGCTCCAATAGACGGCTTACGGCCGAGATTGTTGGGCTTGCAAGAACGCGCTGGACCGCCGGATAAGAACGGGCATGGCGTCCGGCAAGGAAGAGCAATTGGTCGGCAACAAACGATCCGAACGCCGCCGCAAGCGCGGTGGGCCAGAATGGCAGGAACTGGCGGTGGGAGAGAATGCCGCCAAGCAAAACCACGGTTTCACCTTCGATCCCGGCTCCGAGGAAGATCGCCAGAAGCCCGTATTTCGCGATGAGCAGTTCGATGGACACGCCGCGGCTCCATTGCGGCGATATATCGGCCGCTGCGCGAAGGTTATCCTTCCACGATGAGTATCAGGTAGGTGCCAAACAGCACCAAATGGACGGCACCCTGCATCAGGTTGGTTCTGCCGCTGGCAAAGGTGATCATGCTGAGCGCGAGGGTGAGGACGAGCATTATCGTCTCCGTCCGGCCCAGTCCGAGGACGATGCCGTGGCCGCTGAAGTGGCTGATCGCCAGCATTGCCGGGACGGTCAGCCCGATCGTCGACAGCACCGAGCCGAGGAAAATGTTGATGGAGCGCTGAAGCTGATCGGCGAGCGCGGCGCGAACCGCGCTGATCGCCTCCGGTGTCGCGACAAGCACGGCCATCACGAGGCCACCCAAGGCCGTGGGTGCGCGCAGGGTCTCAATGACAAAGTCGATCGGCTTGGCGAAATGCTCCACCAGGTAGACGATCGGAATCATGTAGGCGAAGAGGAGGGCGGTGTGGAGCGTCAGCGATCCTTCGGTAGTCGCTTGTGACGGCGTTTCGTCAGCGGCTCCGCGCTGCTTGAAGTAGAGCCTGTGGCGACCGGTCTGGAGCAGCAAGAAAGTGCCATACAGTCCCGCCGACGTCAGTATGAGAACGCGCTGGTGCGTCAATGAAAGCCCCTGAGCCGACGCGTCGGTCGTGAATTCCGGCAGGATCAGGCTCAGGGTCGCCAGTGGCACGATCAGGCCGAGATAGGCGTTGGCCCCTTGCAGATTGTATCGCTGCTCGGGGCGCCTCCATGCGCCGAGCAGGAGCGACAGACCGACCATCCCGTTGAGAATGATCATGACGACGGCAAACAGCGTGTCGCGCACGAGCGTGGGGTTGTTCTCGCCGTGGAACATCACCGCCGAGATGGCAACGACTTCGATCGTGGTGATCGTCAGCGTCAGGATCAGCGTGCCGTAGGGCTCTCCCAAGCCCTCGGCCAGTTGCTCGGCATGACGCGCGACCGACAGCGCCGAACCCAGAATGACGAAGAACAGCCAGAAGAACAGGAGACCGAGCCCCATGGGATGAACAAGCAAGGTCGAAAGCCGGTCGCCATAGGCAAAGAACAGCACCGCGGTCAGGACAGTGAGCGGCAGGAGCCGCTCCTGTCGAGCCAGATGCAGGAGGTCGAGATGTCTCGACTGCACTTCCATGTTCATGAGTTCATGGTCCCACGCCGTAATCGCCAGCGGAGTGATCACCTTACCCTAAAATTCGCTCCAGGATCATGTCTGCGATCGGGATGGCCGAGGTTGCGGCGGGAGAGGGGGCATTGCAGACATGCAGCATCCGGTCGGTACTGGTGAAGAGAAAATCGTGCACCAGCGTGCCGTCGCGCTTGACCGCCTGCGCCCGAATGCCGGCTTCATGCGGAAGGAGGTCGGACAGTTCCAGTCCGGGACAGTACTTGCGACATTCCTTGAGATAGCCGCGCTTCCATAACGAGTTTCGCAATTCGGACACGGCCGAGCTGCGGTTGCGCAGGACCGTCCGCCAGAAGCCCGGAAAGAAGGCATAGTCAAGGACATCCCTTGGAGCGACCGACAGGCGCGGGTAGCCCTCGCGCGCGAACCCGATGACTGCATTCGGCCCGACCGTCACGCTGCCGTCGATCATGCGCGTCAGATGGATGCCGAGGAAGGGCAGGTCGGGATCGGGAATGGGATAGATCAGGTGGTTCACGACCCGGTTCTTGCTGGCCGGCAGCTTGTAATATTCGCCGCGGAACGGAACGATGCGGTGGTCGACCGTCAGGCCGGCCATCATCGCCAGCCGGTCGGACTGCAGGCCCGCGCAGACGATCAGTTTCCGCGCGCGCCAGCTCTCGCCGGCTGCGGAGATCGTCACGTCGTTCGGTGCCTCCTTGATCGCACGCACCTCGGTGCCGAGACGGATCTCACCCCCGGCGGACTGAATTAGGCGTCCCATCGCGCGGCAGACTTCGCCATAGTCGACGATGCCCGTCGAGGGAACGAACAGGGCGCCTAGTCCGGTGATGTTCGGCTCGCGTTCGCGAAGCGCGTCTGCGCTGACGCGGTGGACGTCGACGGCGTTGTGCCGCGAACGCTCCAAAAGTGCGTCCATGCGCTTCATCTCCAGCGCCGTGGTCGCGACCAGAAGCTTGCCGCAGGTGTCGAAAGCTATTCCGTTCTCGGCGCAGAACTCCTTCGTCGCCTGCGCGCCCTTGCGGCAGAGTTCTGCCTTCAGGCTACCTGGCGGATAGTAGATGCCGGCATGGATGACGCCGCTGTTGTGTCCCGTCTGGTGCAGGCCGAGGCCGTCCTCCTTCTCCAGCAGAAGGAGACTGCAACCGGGGCGTGACTGCAGCAGCCGCATCGCGGTTGCCAATCCCACGATGCCGCCGCCGATTACGCAATAGTCATAGAGCATTGTGCGGTTGATCCTTCAGCGGCGTGAGAGAAGACAGGTCGGTTTGCCGATCATAGCGGAATCGAGAGATTGCGGGAGCCCACTTGCCGCCAAATGGTCAGCTCCTTTTCTTTCCGACCCTATCCATTCGGGCGGCTGAGGATGAACCACAACGGAAAGGCCATGACTGTCCCGACAATGACGGCGGTCATCGCTTGCGGGGCCTTGAAGAATACGAACAGGACATAACTTGCGACCATCAGGGCAACCGACGTGATCTTGGCCCGCGGCGAAATCGCCCCCTTTTCGCGCCAGCGGCGCAATGTTTCGCCGAAGACGGGATGATTGAGGAGCCATTGCTCGAAGCGAGGCGACGAGCGGGCAAACAGGCCGGCCGCCAGCAGCAGGAAAGGCGTTGTCGGAAGAAGCGGCAGAAATACGCCGGCTATGGCAAGCGCGACCATCAGCCAGCCAAGGCAAAGACAGAGGATCTGCAGCGGCAGCTTCATCGGTGATACCTGGCCTTCAGGACGGAGCCCCACTGTTAGCACGCTTGCGCGGTGGCCGACAGTTGCGCAAGCCGAAACAAAATGTCGCCGGTTGGAGCGCGCGGGAAATTCGAACTAACCCCGCTTTGCAACAGAGTTTTTCACGACTACTGTGTCTCCTGCATGAAAACAGAACCGAGCCGTATCCTCAGGAGGAGGTCGCATGCGGGTTCCGGGACTTCAGGTCATCCTGTTTTTGCTGCCTGCGGTTCTGCCAGGCAACGCTGCTGAAGCCCAACAGGCTCCGGCGGTCGTCGTCGTGCCAGCCAAGGTGATGGACCTTCGTGAGAGTGCGGATTTCACCGGGCGGCTCGTGGCGATCCAGAAGGTCGATATCCGCGCCCGCGTCTCGGGTTTTCTCGAAAGCATCAACTTCTCAGAAGGTCAGAAAGTAACGGCCGGCACCCTCCTTTATAAGGTCGAGGACGGCACCTATGCGGCCGCCGTGCGGGAAATCGAAGGTTCCATCCAGGCGGCGGAAGCTCAGCTCAACCTGGCGGTGATCGAACGGGATCGTTCAGTCCGTCTGCTGGCGAGCAACACGGCGCCCCAGTCGCAGGTCGATATCGCCAAGGCGCAGGTGCAGAAGGCCGAGGCCGATCTCGTGCGGCTGAACGGAACCAAGGCGCAAGCCGAACTGAACCTGTCCTATACGAGGATAACGGCTCCCTTCGACGGGATTGTCGGGCTGACCGCGGTGAATGTCGGCGCCCTGGTCGGACCCGAGGCGGGGGCGCTGACGACCCTGACGCGGCTCGACCCGATATATGCCGAGTTCTCTGTCGCGACAGCGATGTTCCTGACCTACCGCGAGCAGGTTCGACAGGGCAAGGTTTCGGCTGGCGCCAATGTGCAGATCATTCTCCCGAACGGAACGGTGTACCCGCCGAAGGGGACGATCAATTTCGTTTCGAGCAACGTGTCCCAGGGGACGGACACGGTCACGGTTCGCGCCGAATTCCCAAATCCCGACGGTCTGTTGCTCGACGGCACATTGGTGCGCGTCATGCTTGAGCAATCCGACAAGCAGGAGGTGCTGGCAGTCCCGCAGGAGGCGGTGCAGCGTGACCAGCAGGGGCCGTTCGTGATGGTCGTCGGTCCGGATTCCAAGGTCGAGCTGCGCCGGGTCGATATCTCTCGTTCCACACGGGGCGAGTCGGTTGTCGCATCCGGGCTGAAGGAGGGCGAAAACGTCATCACCGATGGCGTCGGCAAGGTGCGGCCGGGCATGGTGGTCGATGCTGCGTCGGCGACGGGTGGTTGAACGATGATTTCCGAGATCTTCATCGACCGGCCGCGGTTTGCCGCTGTCATCTCCATCGTTCTCACCCTGGCCGGTCTCATTGCGCTGACCCAGTTGCCGGTTTCGCAATTTCCCGACATCGTCCCACCCCAGGTCAGCGTCACCGCAAGCTATGCCGGTGCCGGGGCCGACGTGGTCGAAGCGACGGTCGCCCAGCCGATCGAGAGCAAGATCGTCGGCGTCGATGACATGCTCTACATGAAATCGACCAGCGGCGCCGACGGCTCCTACAACCTCGCCGTCACCTTTGCCGTCGGTACCGACCCGGACATCGCCACCGTGAACGTGCAAAACCGCGTGTCGCTCGCCGAGGCGGGGCTACCGGCGGAAGTCAAGCAAACCGGCGTGAGTGTCCGCAAGAAGTCGTCCGCCCTGATGCAGGTGATAGCGATCTACGGCAAGGACAGTCAATTCGACAACCTGTTCCTGTCGAACTATGCGACCATCAACGTGCTCGACACCATCAAGCGGGTGCCGGGCGTTGGCGACGCGTCTCTGTTCGGCGCCCAGGACTATTCGATGCGCATCATCCTGGACGTTGACCGGATGACCAGCCTGAAGCTGACGCCAACGGACGTGGCCAATGCCCTGCGGGCCCAGAACGTCCAGGCTGCAATCGGTCGTATCGGCGCGCAGCCGATGACCGATGATCCGCTGTTCCAGCTCAACATACAGACCCAGGGGCGCCTCACTGATCCGGCACAGTTCGAAAATATCGTCTTGCGGGCCGAGCCGGACGGCTCCTTCTTGCGGGTTCGGGACATTGCAAGGGTGGAACTGGGAGCGGCGAGTTCGGATTCGATCGCCCGTTTCAACGGCAAGCCGGTCGCGATGATCGGCACCTACCAGGCGCCGGGCGCCAACGCGCTCGCCGCCGCTCGCGGCGTCAACGAGGCAATGGAGCGGCTCTCCAGGAACTTTCCCGCAGGGCTGACTTACCAGGTTTCCTACGATACCGCTCAGTTCGTTCGGGCGAGCGTGGAGAATGTCCAGCACACGCTGATCGAGGCATTCATCCTCGTCATCATCGTCGTCTTCCTGTTTCTCGGTAACTGGCGGGCGGCACTGATCCCGCTCGTCGCCGTTCCCGTCGCGTTGATCGGTACGTTCGCGGTCATTCTGGCGCTTGGTTTCTCGCTCAATACGATATCGCTTCTCGCTCTGGTGCTTGCCATCGGCATTGTCGTCGACGACGCGATCGTGGTCGTGGAGAACGTCGAGCGGGTGATGGAGGAAAATCCCGGCATGCCGGCGGGGCAGGCCGCGCGGCTTGCCATGGGCGAGATCACCGGAGCCATCGTTGCCATCACCCTCGTCCTGCTTTCGGTGTTCGTGCCGGTGGCGTTCATTCCGGGGCTCAGCGGGCAGTTGTTCCAGCAGTTTGCCGTCGCAGTCTCCGTTTCGATGGTCCTCTCGGCCATCAATGCGCTGACGCTGAGCCCGGCCCTTTGCGCGATTCTGTTGAAACCGCACCACGGGCCGAAGCGCGGCGTCCTCGGCTGGATCTCGCGCGGCATCGACCGGGGGCGCGATGGCTATGTCTATGTGGCGGGGCACATCGCCAGAAGGGCGGTCATAGGGCTGCTGCTGCTGGCGGTGGCCGGCGGCGCTGCCGGCTGGCTATTCCGCATCGTTCCGACGGGCTTCCTGCCCAGCGAGGACCAGGGCATGTACCTCGTCGAAATCCGCTTGCCCGACGGAGCCTCGTTCAATCGTACCGATGCGGTGGTCAAGCGCGTGGAAGCTATGCTGCGGGAGATCGATGGCGTGGCGGACGCGATCAGCGTGACAGGCTACAGTTTTCTCGATGGCCTCTCCAAATCGAACAGCGGCTTCGCCGTCGTGACGATGAAGCCGTTCGCGGAGCGCACGAGTGCGGCTGCTTCCGTCGATGCGGCAGTTGCCACCACTATGGCCAAGGGTGCGGCGATCCGCGAGGCGCAGATCTTCGCCTTCAACCTGCCGCCGATCATGGGCCTCGGTACCGGTTCCGGTTTCGAGTATCAGTTACTCGACCTGCAGGGGCGGTCCCCGGCCGACCTGGCGGCCACGGCGCGCGGGCTGATCATTGCCGCGAACCAGAATCCCTTGCTCGGGCCGACCTTCACCACCTACTCGGCGACCTCTCCGCAGCTCTATCTCGACCTTGATCGCGACCGGCTGCAGGCACTGGGGGTATCCGTCAGCGACCTCTTTGCAACGCTGCAAGGCACGCTCGGCTCCTACTACATCAATGACTTCAATATGTTCGGCCGCAGCTGGCGGGTGACCATGCAGGCCGCGCAGGCCGACCGGCGCTCGGTTGCCGACATCTCAAGGCTGCATGTACGCAACGCCAACGGCCAAATGGTTCCGGTCGCGTCGGTCGCGCGCGTCAGCTACATCGTCGGTCCGCAATCGATTGTGCGCTATAACAATTACCGGTCGATCACCCTGAACGGGCAGCCGGCGCCGGGCGTCTCCTCCGGGGCGGCGCTCGCGGCGATGGAGGCCATTTCGGCGGCGACGCTGCCTCCCGGATACAGCTACGAATGGACGGGAACCGCACTGCAGGAACTGGAGGCGGCGGGCAAAACCAACGTCATTCTCGCGCTGGCCATCCTGTTCGCTTACCTTTTCCTGGTTGCGCTCTACGAAAGCTGGACGATCCCGGTTCCCGTCCTGCTGTCGGTGACGGTCGGCATCGCCGGTGCCCTTGTCTCCATTCTCGTCGCCGGACTGTCGTTCGACATCTACGCCCAGATCGGCCTGGTGGTGCTGATTGCGCTTGCCTCGAAGAACGCGATCCTGATCGTCGAGTTCGCCAAGTTCCGCCGCGAGAGAGGCGAAAGCATCATCGACGCGGCGATCGACGGCGCGCGTACCCGCTTCCGTGCGGTGATGATGACGAGCTTCGCCTTCATCGTCGGGTTGATCCCGCTGGTGACGGCGACGGGCGCGGGGATGCTCAGCCGCCGGGCGGTGGGCACCGGCGTCGCCGGCGGAATGCTTGTCGCGTCGCTGGTCGGAATCTTCCTGATTCCTGCGCTCTATGTCGTATTCCAATGGCTGCGCGAGAGGGCGCACAGCCTGGCAGGAATTGGACATGCTCCGGTTGTCGATGCCGAGCAGCAGAAGGCCGCGGCCGCAAGTCAGGACCAGGCCGCGCAGTAGCGATCAGGACTCAACGGTGAGGATCGATTGCTGGGGCTGGCGGGGGCAGGGGATCCCACGATCCCCCGCCGCTTTGCTCTCAATACCGGCTGAGCGCGAGGTCCGCCGACTCGATCTCCGGCTGGCGTCCGCTGATGATGTCGGCGAGCACGCGGCCGGAGCCGCAGGCCATCGTCCAGCCGAGCGTGCCGTGGCCTGAATTGATGAACAGGTTCTTGAACCGCGTGCCGCCGATGACCGGCGTGCCGTCGGGCGTCATCGGCCGCAGCCCCGACCAGAACGTCGCCTGCGACTGGTCGCCCGCGCCGCCGAAGAGGTCTTCCACCGAATGCTCGAGCGTGGCGCGGCGCGCCGCCGGCAGGTCGTGGCTGAAGCCGGCGATCTCCGCCATGCCGCCGACGCGGATCCGGTCGCCAAGGCGCGTGATGGCGATCTTGTAGGTCTCGTCCATGATCGTGGAAACCGGAGCACGGCTTTCGTCGACGATCGGAACCGTGATCGAATAGCCCTTCACGGGGTAAATCGGCGCGTTGAGGCCAAGCGGCTTGATCAGCGCCGGCGTGTAGCTGCCGAGGGCGGTGACGAAAAGGTCGGATTCCACGAGGCCGTCGGCGGTCTCGACGGCAACGATGCGGTCACCGAGATGCTTCAGCCGGCGAATGTCGACGCCGAAGCGGAAGGTGACCCCGAGCGCCTCGGCCTGCTCCTGCAGGATGGTGGTGAACTTGAAGCAGTCGCCGGTCTCGTCGTTCGGCAGGCGCAGGCCGCCGACGAACTTTTCCTTCACGCGGGCAAGCGCCGGTTCGGCGGCGATGCAGCCGGCGGGATCGAGAACCTCGAAGGGGACGCCGTCGGCGCGCAGCACCTCCACGTCCTTGCCGATACCGTCCAGTTGCTTCTGGGTCCGGAAGAGTTGAAGGGTGCCCTGGGTGCGATGGTCGTAGGAAATGCCGACCTCCTCGCGAAGCGCGATCAGGCAGTCGCGGCTGTATTCGGCAAGGCGGACCATGCGTCCCTTGTTCGTGGCGTAGCGGGCGCTGGTGCAGTTTGCCAGCATCGACATCATCCAGCGCCAGGTGGCAGCATCGGCCATCGGCCGGATGATCAGCGGCGCATGTTTCATGAACAGCCACTTGACCGCCTTCTGCGGGATCCCGGGCGCAGCCCACGGAGAGGCGTAGCCGGGCGAGATTTCGCCGGCGTTGGCAAAGCTCGTCTCCAGCGCGGAACCCGCCTGCCGGTCGAGCACGGTCACTTCATGGCCTGCCTTGGCGAGATAGTAGGCGGTGGTGACGCCGATGACGCCGGCGCCCAGTACGGTGATTTTCATGATTGCCCCATTGAACTTTATCTGTGCGCGCGAAAGGTCATCGGTATTCGCGGTGGTAGCGATCGCCGAGACCCGTCAGGATTTCGTAGGAGATGGTGCCCGCATCGGCGGCGAGGGCTTCCAGCGTCTGGTTCGGGCCGATCAGTTCGACCAGGCTGCCGAGCTTCAGCGTGCCGGGCGGCAGGGCGCTGATATCGATCGTGATGCTGTCCATCGACACGCGCCCGACGATCGGCAGGCGCACGCCGCCGTAATAGGCCGCCCCCCTGTGGCTCAGGCTGCGCGGCAGGCCGTCCGCATAGCCGGCCGCAATGGTCGCCAGACGGGTTTCCCCAGTGGTGACATGCGCGCCGCCATAGCCGACACGCGTGCCGGCCGGAACCGTTCGCGTCTGGACCACGCGGACATCGAGCCGCACGACCGGACGCATCGGGTTTGCCATGGCATCGGTCGGCGCACCGCCGTACAGCGCAATCCCCGGCCGCGCCAACGCGCCGCGGAAATCGCCGCCGAGGAAGATACCGCCGGAATTCGCAAAGCTAAGCGGGAGCGTGGGGAACAGGGCCGACGCCGCTTGCAAGGCCGCAAGCTGGTCGGCGTTCTGGATATTTTCCGACTCGTCGCCACTTGCGAGATGGCTCATGAGAAAGAGGAGGTCGATGCCATCGAGCAGGCGGCAATCGGCGGCAAGCGCTGTGAACTCTTCCGGCGGCAGGCCGAGCCGCGACATGCCGCTGTCGATCTGCAGGACGGCCGGAAGATGAGCACGGCGTGCTTTTGCGACCCGCGACCAGTTCTCAACCTGCTCGAGCGAATTGAGGACCGGGATGATGCCTTCGTTGGCGCATGTTTCTTCGGCGCCGGGCTGCAGGCCGTTCAGGACAAAGATGCGGGCATCGCCATGGATGGCCGGCTTGAGCCGAAGCGCCTCGCCGATGTGGGCGACGAAGAAATCGCGGCAGCCGGCATCGTAGAAGACCGGCGCGACGCGGGCAGCGTCCAGGCCATAGGCGTTCGCCTTGACCACGGCCGCGACGGGCGCCGGCGCTGCACGCTCGACCAATTGGCGATAATTCTGCCGCAAGGCCTTCAGGTCGATCGCAAGGTATCCCGAAGCGCCATCCTGATTGATGATTTCACGCGGTTGTGTATTCACTGCCGAACTCCCGATATCGGAACAGGCTAGTGAAACGATCGAGCGCTTTCCTTCGAATTATTGCTCTGTTATTGCATTTCGTAATAATAAGCAGAATTTTCTGCGAAAAGATGGACGATTCTGCATGAGGGGTTTGGACTCGATCGATCGCAATATCATCCGCCAGCTACGGTTGAATGCGCGCATCACGAACGCGAAGCTGTCGGAGGAGGTCGGCCTGTCGCCGTCGGCCTGCCTGCGGCGGATCAGCCTGCTCGAACAATCGGGCGTTATTCGCGGCTATACGGCGCTCGTCGGCAACTCGGAAGGCGAGAACCCGATTGCGGTCATCATCAACATTACGCTCGAACGTCAGACGGAAGAGCACCTGAATCGCTTCGAGTCCGCGGTCAAGCGGCATCCGGAAATCCAGGAATGCTATCTGATGACCGGCGGGTCGGATTATCTGCTGCGGGTCGAGGTGGAAAACGCTGGCGACTTCGAGCGAATCCACAAGGAAATCCTGGCTAAGTTGCCGGGAGTCCTGCGCATCCATTCGAGCTTTTCGATCCGCAACGTGCTGGCGACGCGGGTCCAGCCGCGCTGAGCTGGTCAAGCTGTAGTCGCGGGAGTTCGAAGCCTTGCTCCTAGGCCTTTTCCTCCAGCTTCCTGTCCGAGCGGGCGGGATGATGCTTTGATGGCTTGGCGAACCGCACCAGTTGGAGGCCGCGGGTAAAGAGGCTGTGATCGGGAAGCGGCCGTCCGATGCTGACGATTGTCGTACCGTGCAAATCCTTCTGGAGGATCGATAGGGCCCGCCTTTGTGCTGGAGGTTCCATCGATTCCAAGACCTCGTCGATGAACACCCAGCGTGGCCTGTGCAGGGACAGGCGTGCGAAAGCGAGCAAGCGCTCGTCCTCGTCGCTCAGTTCACGGTCCCAACGCGCTTCCGTGTCGAGTTGTGACACAAGGCGCTGGAGGCCGACCCTCGACAGCGCGTCGGTCAGCTGCGCGTCGTCGAATATGTCGGACTGCGGATAGGAGAGAACATCACGAAGTTTGCCCGGCGGCAGATAGGGCGTGCGCGGCAGGAAGGTAACCGGCTCGTCCTTCGGCAGGCCCACGCGTCCGCTGCCCCACGGCCAGAGCCCGGCCAATGCGCGGAAGAGAAGGGTCTTGCCGGTCCCTGGATCACCCGAGATGACGATCCGTTCGCCTGGCATGATCTCGACCCGGGGCTCCTCCAGCCGGGTATGGCCGCTCGGCGAGACAACTTCGAGACCGTCGATCGTCAGGCGGTTGCTGTCGTTCAGCGCGAATTCGATGCGTCCTTCGGCATCGTTCAAGGCGTCGGTGCCGATCAGGGCACTGCGGAATGCCGTGATCCGCTGCAGCGTCGCGCGCCAGTCGGTGATGGCGCCGATATTGGCGATGAACCAGCGCAGCGAGGTGTGAACCTGGTTGAAGGCGCCGACTGCCATCATCAGCCCGCCGAAGCTGATTTGTCCGGCGAAGTAGACGGGCGCTGCCACCAGGATCGGCGCGACGACCGTTACCCAGCCGTAGCTGTCGACCACCCAGGCGAGATTGATCTGCGCGCGGAAAATGTTGCGCATCGCCATCAGCACGGAGCCGAGATCGTTCTCCAGCCTTTGTCTTTCGCTCGGCTCGCCTCCGGCGAGCGTGATGGAATCGATATGTTCGTTGACGCGCATCATGGTGAAGCGCAGCGCCGCCTCGCGATTGTAACGCTCGCCATTGAGGTTGATCAGCGGGCGTCCAACCAGCCAACTGAGGCAGGAGGCGGAACCGGCATAGATGATCGCCGCCCAGACCATATAGCCGGGGATGTCTATGCTCCGTCCGCCGATGTGAAATATGAAACCGTCAGAGAGTGCCCAAAGGACGCCGACGAAGGAAAACAGCAGGATCGTTGACTGCAGGAGACCGAAAGCGAGATCGGTCGTCAGGTCGGCCAGATGTCCGGCATCCTCTTGCATGCGCTGGTCCGGGTTGACGCCGATCGCGCCGGCATTGGCCAGCCGGAAAGCGCGTCGGGGGCGCATCCACTCGGCAATGAGGTCTCTGGTCAAGCCCTCGCGCAGCTTGAGTCGAAACATCTGGTTCAGCCACTGTTGCGAGACGTTGAACAGCAGAAGGACGCCGGCTATCCCGGCAAATATCGTCAACTGGTGAAAGAAGGCTCCGGTGTCGCGCCGCTCGATCGCGTCGTAGAAGGGTTTGTACCAACGGTTCAGTACGATCTGGCCCAACGCGGTGGCGACGACAACGAAGAAACTACCAACTGCGAGGCAAAAGAGGGTTCTGAAAACCGGTGATGCAAGGTAGATCCGCCGCATCGTCATCAATTGCGCCCATAGACCGGGGTCGTCCAATCCCGGAGGGTTGGCGGGTCTGGTATTTTTCCCATTTGCATTGGGCATCGTCCGATCCTTCTGTCGCAAGGAGCGCTCGCTCCTCGGAGAGCGGAGCGCCTGCCTTCGATTACTGGAGCATCACAGCGCGAGCGGCAAAGCGGGTGTGGCGTCGAAAGATTAGCGCCTGCTGCCGAGGGCACCACATCACTTTGACGCTCAAACAATCAATTTTATGCCGACGTCCATGGGCAGAACTGGAGCAGGTCGACTGGCGGCATCGTCTCGATAGGTGCGATGATCGGGCAGGTTGCTTCCGGAGCGCAATTCGATACAAGCAGGGCGCACGCAAATCCCGGCGCCCCAGCGGCGCCCTGCCGAAGCTCGGAGAATATGATGACGACGCATGCATATCGAGACACTACGCTTTTGATCAACGGCGAATGGCGCGGCTCCTCGGACGGCGCGACGATTCCGGTGCTCGATCCGGCGACCGGCGAGCAGATCGGCAAGGTGTCGAAGGCAACGCGCGCGGATCTCGACGCAGCGGTGGCCGCGGCCGACGCCGGCTTCAAGGTCTGGAGCGCGGTTTCCGCCTACGAGCGCTCGAAGATCATGCGCCGCGCCGCCGACATCCTGCGCGAGCGCCGGGAAGGCATTGCCGTCTTGATGACCCGCGAGCAGGGCAAGCCGCTCGCTGAGGCGATGGGCGAAATCGCCGCCGCCAGCGACCTGATCGAATGGTTCGCCGAAGAGGGTCGCCGCACCTACGGCCAGGTGATCCCCGGTCGCAGTCCGAGCGTCTCGCAGACCGCAATCAAGCTGCCCGTCGGTCCGGCAGTCGCCTTCACGCCCTGGAACTTCCCGATCAATCAGATTGTCCGCAAGCTGTCCGGCGCCCTTGCCGCAGGTTGCTCGATCATCGTCAAGGCACCGGAAGAAACGCCGGCTTCGCCCGCCGAATTGATCCGCGTCTTCGTCGATGCCGGGGTTCCCGCCGGCGTCATCGGGCTCGTCTTCGGCGTTCCTTCCGAGATCTCCGAATATCTGATCGCGCATCCGGTCATCCGCAAGATCTCGTTCACCGGCTCGACCCCGATCGGCAAGCAACTGGCGGCACTCGCGGGCCTGCACATGAAGCGGGCGACGATGGAGCTCGGCGGCCACGCCCCGGCGATCGTGCTGGAGGACGCCGACGTCGAAAAGGCGGTGAAGGTGCTGGCCTTCTCGAAGTTCCGCAACGCCGGCCAGGTCTGCGTCTCGCCGACGCGTTTCCTTGTCCAGGAAAAGGTGTTCGATCGCTTCCTCGACGGCTTTGTCGAGGCTGCGCGCGCAGTCAAGATCGGCAACGGCCTGGAGGACGGGGTGACGATGGGGCCGCTCGCAAACGAGCGCCGCATCCCAGCCCTCGAGGCGCTGATCAACGACGCGGTCGAACGCGGTGGGCGGCTCGTCACCGGTGGCCGGCGGATCGGCAACAAGGGCAACTTCTTCGAGGCCACGGTTCTTGCCAACGTGCCGACCGATGCCCGGGTGATGAACGAGGAGCCGTTCGGCCCGCTTGCCATCATCAATCCGGTCGCAAGCCTTGATGCGGCGATCGAGGAAGCAAACCGCCTGCCGTTCGGCCTGGCCTCCTATGCCTTCACCTCGTCAATCGAAAGCGCGCATGCGCTTGCGACGCGCGTCGAGGCCGGCATGACGACGATAAACCACAACGGTCTTGCGCTGCCGGAAGTCCCCTTCGGCGGCATCAAGGATTCCGGATACGGCAACGAGGGTGGATCGGAGGCGATCGAGGCCTATCTCGTGACGAAGTTCGTCTCCGTCGTCTGACCGTTCGATGCCGCCTGACCTGAACAGGAGAAGGGCGGTTCAATTCAATCAGTGGTTTCGGCGCGCAATGCGCCGGAGCGGCCAAAGTCTATAGAGTTGGTGGAAATTTCCACCGCAGACAGTTTCCCGGAACGGATTTTTCGCAGGCGTGACGCCCAACAAATACCCATTCTTTGCTTCAAGAATGGGTATTTGCGATTTTCCGACCGTGACAACCGATGGTCCTCCCAAGACCGGCACAAACGTGAAAGCAGGTACATCCATGACCAAGACCGTTCTCCAACTTCTCGACAGCGTCCGCATCACCCGCCGGGCAGGGCTGGCCGCGCTTCTGGCGGCAACTGTAGCGACCTTCGCCTCGACCATGCCGGCTCCGGCCCAGGCCGAGGACAAGACGACGGTCAAGGTCGGCATCATGGCCGGCGAGGACGAGGACATCTGGCGCGTTGTAACCGCGGAGGCCGAAAAGAAGGGTCTGACCATCGAAGTCGTCACGTTCAACGACTACACGCAGCCGAACGAAGCACTCGAGCGCGGCGAGATCGACGCGAATGCGTTCCAGCACGGGCCTTACCTCGAAAACCAGATCCAGGCCCACGGCTACAAGATCGCAATCGCCGGCTATACGGCCGTATGGCCGATCGGCATCTACTCGAAGAAGTTCACGAGCGTTGCCGAGTTGCCCGAGGGCGCTGTGATCGGTGTGCCGAACGATCCGTCCAATGAAGGCCGGGCGCTGCTGGTGTTGCAGGACCAGGGCGTGATCAAGCTCAAGGAGGGGACCGGCATCCTCGCGACCATCGCCGACATCGCGGAAAACCCGAAGAAAGCCGAGATCAAGGAACTTGACGCCGGTATCGTCGGCCGGTCCGTCGAAGATCTGGACGCCGCCGTCGTCAACACCGACTGGGCACTGAAGAGCGGCCTGACGATCGAGAACCGCATCGCGCAGGAAAAGATCGAGGACAACCCGTACCGCAACTTCATCGCCGTGCGTGAGGCGGACAAGGATACTGCCTGGGTCAAGACGCTCGTCTCTTCCTACCAGAACGATACGGTGAAGGCCGAATTCGATCGCGTCTACAAGGGAACCGGCACCGTCGCCTATTGACCTGACCCGCCTTCGGACCTGAACATCAGGCGGCTCGCGACCCATCGGCGTCGCGAGCCGCCTCGCCATTGCGGGATGGCGGAAAGGAACACCCATGACCTCCCATCATTCATTCGCCGGCCAGCTGGCGGATGCCGGAACCGGACGCGACGCCGTTGTGCGGCTTTCCGGTGTCCACCGTCATTTCGGCCAGACACCGGCGATCGACGGCGTGTCTCTGACGGTGCGCAAAGGTGAGATCCTAGGGCTGATCGGCCGCAGCGGCGCCGGCAAGTCCACCCTCATCCGATGCCTCAACGGCCTGGAGCGGCCCGACAGTGGTTCGATCCAGATCGAAGGCCGCGAGATCACCGGCCTGAGCGAAGAAGAACTGCAGCCCGTTCGCCGCCGGATCGGCATGATCTTCCAGCATTTCAACCTGCTGTCGGCCAAGACGGTTGAGGAAAACGTCGCTCTACCGCTGAAGATCGAGGGCTGGGCGAAAGAGAAGCGGCTGGCGCGGGCCGCCGAACTGCTCGAACTCGTCGGGCTTTCCGGCAAGGCGAAAAGCTATCCGTCCGCGCTCTCCGGCGGACAGAAGCAGCGCGTCGGCATTGCCCGCGCGCTTGCCGCCAAACCGGCGTTGCTGCTTTCGGACGAGGCGACTTCGGCGCTCGATCCGGAGACCACGGCGTCCATTCTCGATCTTTTGAAGGACATCAACGCCAAGCTCGGGCTCACCATCCTGTTGATCACCCATGAGATGGAAGTGATCCGCACGATCGCCGACAGGGTCGCTGTCATCGACGCGGGACGCATTGTCGAAGAAGGGTCCGTCTGGTCCGTTTTCGCCAACCCGCATACCGAGACGACGCGAAACCTGCTTGCCGGCGTCCGGCCGAAGCTGCCGCAGCATGTTGCGGCGCGGCTGGTCGGTGAGGAGAACGGTGAAGCGATCCTTGGCGTCGATCTCTCTGGTCCGAATGCCGGCTATCTGCTGGCCGGGCTCTCGGACGAACTGCCGGGTGGTTTCCGCCTGATCCATGGCGGCATCGATCATATCCAGGAGCAGTCGGTCGCCCGCTTCTTCCTTGGCGTTCCTGCGCGGGCCGACGGGCCCGCACGGGCGATCACGTATCTGGAGCGCCACGGCGCCAAAGTGGAGGTTCTGGGCCATGTCCCCGGTCATGATTGAGCTTTTCATCCGCTCGTTCTGGGAGACGGTCGTCATGACGGCGGCATCGGGGTTGATTTCGCTCGTGGCGGGTCTGCCGCTCGGGCTCGTGCTGGTGGCAACCGCCAAGGGTGGGATTGCGGAAAACCTCTGGATCAATCGAATGCTCGGCGCGATCGTCAACGGATTTCGCTCCGTGCCGTTCATCATCCTGCTCGTCGCACTGATCCCGGTGACCCGCTTCATCGTCGGCACCTCGATCGGCATGTGGGCGGCGATCGTGCCGCTTGCGATCGCGGCCACGCCCTACTATGCGCGCATGGCGGAAGTCTCGCTGCGCGAGGTTGATCGTGGCTTGATCGAGGCCGTTCGCGCCATGGGCGGCAACCGCTGGACGATCGTGCGCGAGGTGCTCGTGCCCGAGGCGATGCCGAGCCTTGTCGCGGGGTTCACCGTAACGCTGATCACGTTGATCGGCGCGTCGGCGATGGCGGGCGCGATCGGCGCCGGCGGTCTCGGCGACCTCGCCATCCGCTATGGCTACCAACGCTTCGAGACGACCGTGATGGTTGCCGTGGTTGCCGTCCTGATCCTGCTTGTCTGCGCCATCCAGTGGGCAGGCGATCGGTTGGTCGCGCGACTGGATCACAAGGGATGATCGTGGTTGTCGGATCAGGGGCTCCGGGCGTAGCGAGCGGTGGCCCTGATCGGCTCAGCCGGTGGTCGTTCTGCGCCTGCCGCCGTTTCCTCGCTGCCGTTGGGTGAGGGGTTGGCCGGCGGCAGTGGCACGTCCTCGTCGTAGAGAATGCGCTCGGCCGCGCCATCCAGATCCTCGTACTGCCCGCTCCACAAGGACCACAAGAACAGCACGAGCGCACCCGTGCCGAGAACAAGCGAAATCGGGATTAGATAGGTGAGAACATTCATGTCGTTGCCTCGCGGGTTCCGATCGATGGAATAACCGCCATGCGGCTCGAGGGTTCCATCTTCGGCCTGGGCGTCGTCTCAATCCTTATCCTTGATCGCCTGATAGGCATGCCAGGTGGCGTGGCCGAGAAGCGGAAAGGTGATGATGAAGCCGAGCATGCCGGTAAGGAGGCTCGCGACGGTCAGGACCATGACGATGAAGCCCCACGTCAGCATGACCGGCATGTTGTTCCAGGCAAGCGAAATGCTGATCCCCATGGCGGTGAAGGCATCGACATCCTTGTCCACGACCATGGGCACGCCGAACACGCTGATGGCGAAGGCAAAGGCGGCGAAGAGGGCTCCCACGACCGTGCCGACGCAAAGCAGTGCCCAGCCCGCCGGCGTGCTGAACAGTATGGGGATGATATGGTTGAGGCCCTCGAACGGCTGCCAGCCGGCGAATAGCGCGTAGAGGATGACGGCTGCGCGCATCCACAGCAGCATCAGCCCGCAGAGAACTGCGCCGACAAAGAGCACGTGCTGGCCCGTCCCTGGCTTCGGGCGAATCATGGCGGCGAGCGAAACAGGCAGACCTTCTTCCAGTCGGCGGCTCTTTTCATAGAGGCCCGCCGCCAGCGCTGGGCCGACCACGAGAAAGCCGGCCAGCGCCGGGAAAAGCGCATAGTCGTAGCCGATTGAATAGAGGCCGCCGACGATGAGGATCGAGACGACGGCGACGCCAAAGCCATAAAACAGGCTCGGCAGCGGCACGGTCCAGAGATCGCGCCACCCTTCTGCCAGCCATGTCAAGGCCCGTCCTGCGGGGAGGTTCCGGTTGCGATCGACCGCCTTCGGCAGCGGGGGGACGGTTTCAGGCATCTTCATCTGAAGTTTCTCCCGTAACCCATTGGAACGCTCGTGCTTATCAGCAGGCTGACCCGGCCGCGCGGTAGACCCCCGGGGTGGGCGATTCCGTCTTCAGGTGCGCGACACAGTCGGGCTGGGACTCGATCGCCACATAGACCAGATGGGTGTTGGCAAGCGCCAGAAGGATCAGCCCGGCGCCGGCGGCCAGAAGCACCAGCGTCCGCGGCCGGATCGCAAGCCCGCTCATGTTCCGTTCCCGACAGCCGCATGCTGTTGCTCCCTGAGGTCGGTCAGGTAGAGGGCGAGTATCTTGATATCGAGCGGCGACAGCCTGAGGCCCCAGCTCGGCATGTGGCCTTGCCGGCCATGGAAGACCGTCTGATAGATCGCGTCGCGGCTCGAGCCATAGATCCAGAAATGATCGGTCAGGTTCGGAGCGCCCATGTCCATCTTACCCTTGGCGTCGTCGCCGTGACAGCTGACACAGTTGGCGGCGAAGATCTCCTGGCCGGCATCGATCGCGGCGGCGTTCGCCTCCGACCGCTCCTCCAATCCGGAGAGCGAGCGGACGTAGGTGATCACCTGCTGGATGGCCGGGCGGTCGAGCATCTGGTTGCGGCCGAAAGCCAGCATTTCCGACACCCGCGTATTCGGATCGGCGCCGTTGATGCCAACGGTGATCGTCTCGGCAATGGTCTCCGGCGCGTCACCCCACAGCATCGGGGCAGCCACAATGTTGGGATAGCCCATGTTGCCTTTTCCACCCGTGCCGTGACAGGCGGCGCAATTGTCGCCGAACAATGCGTGTCCGGTTTCGCGCACGACGCCCATCAGGTCGGTATCGGCCTTGATCGCGGCGAAGTCTTCCTTTTCGATACGTGCGGTCCAGGCGGCACGGTCGGCCCTGCCTTCCTCCAGTTGCTTGGCCACGGTCTGCTTCTGGTCGATCCCGAGCCATCCCTTGAAGTAGCCGGTGCCGTAAGGCCAGCTCGGCATGAACAGGGTCCAGACCACGCCGAAGACGGTGAAGACGATCAGGAAGAACCATACCGGCTTCGGCACCGGCGTGTGCAGTTCCTTGATGCCGTTCCACTCGTGACCGGTCGTCATGTGGCCGGTGATCGGGTCGCGTTCCCCTACCGCCATGGCCGGTCCTCGTCATCCGTAACGATGGAGTTGGCCGCTTGATCGAACCGCTTCCGGTTCTTCGGCCAGTAGGCATAGATGACCACGCCGATGAACATGGCGATCAGGTAGAACAGCCCGAACGACTTGGCAAAAGCGGTGACGGTGTCGTGGTCGAAGCTCATGGCGCGCTACTCCACATTGGCCTGCTCTGCGTGCTTGGCCGCATCCGTGAGCCGCCCGAGGATCTGCAGGTAGGCGACGATCGCGTCCATTTCGGTCAGCGTATCGGCCTTGCCGTCGAACAGGCTGACATTGGTCTTGTCACCATAGCGCTCGGTCACGCCGGCGGCCTGGCCGCTGTCCGGATTGGCCTGGCCATAGGCGTCCGCGGTGGCGTTGGCGATCATCTCGTCGGTGTAGGGCACGCCGACCGTACGAAGTGCGGCCAGATGCTCGCCGAGATCGTCGATCTTCAGCGAGTTGCGCATCAGCCAGCGATACGCGGGCATCTTCGATTCCGGCACCAGGTCGCGCGGATTGTAGAGGTGGGCTACCTGCCATTCGTTCGAGTATTTCCCGCCAATGCGGGCGATGTCCGGTCCGGTGCGCTTCGAACCCCACAGCATCGGATGATCGTACTTGGATTCGACCGCGAGCGAATAGGGTCCGTAGCGGTCCACTTCGTCGCGCAGCGTGCGGATCATCTGCGAATGGCAGGCGTAGCAACCCTCGCGGATGTAGATGTTTCGACCTGCGATCTCCAGCGGGGTGTAGACACGCATGTCGGGCGCATTCTCCACCGTTTCGTCGATGGTGAAGAGAGGAGCGATCTCCACGAGGCCACCGATGCCGCCGGCGATGATGATCGCGATCGTGAGGCCGATGGCATTGCGTTCGAGCCGGTAGTGGAAGTTGAACATCGGCTACTCCCCGGCCTGCGCCCAGGCCTTTGGCGCTGGCGGTTCGATCGGCAGGTCGACCGCCGCTCCCGCTTCGACCGGCCATGGCCATCTGATCGTCATCCAGATATTGTAGCAGGCCACGACCGTGCCGGTCAGGAACAGCAGTCCGCCGAAGGTGCGTGCGATGTAGTAGGGATGCATCGCCACAAGCGAATCGACGAAGGAGTAGGCCAGCGTGCCGTTCTCGTCATAGGTTCGCCACATCAGCCCTTGGGTGATGCCGGAGTTCCACATCGAAAAGACGTAGACGACGGTGCCAGCGAGCGCGAGCCAGAAATGGACCTCCACGAGCCGGGCCGAGTAGAGGGCGGGGCGTTTCCACATCCAGGGAACGAGCGCGTAGAGCGAACCGAAGGTGATCA
This sequence comes from Mycoplana sp. BE70, assembly GCF_031455855.1. Lineage (NCBI taxonomy): Bacteria > Pseudomonadati > Pseudomonadota > Alphaproteobacteria > Hyphomicrobiales > Rhizobiaceae > Mycoplana > Mycoplana sp. BE70. The sequence goes on along the minus strand of NZ_JAVDTM010000004.1, from coordinate 64,065 downwards.
TCGCCACCCAGCCGAGTGCGCCGGCATGGACGTGGCCGACGGTCCAGTCGGTATAGTGCGAAAGCGAGTTGACGGCGCGGATCGCCATGAACGAGCCTTCGAAGGTGGAGATGCCATAGAAGATCGCCGCCAGCATCATGAAGCGCAGCACGGCGTCGTCGCGCACTTTGTGCCAAGCGCCGTTCAGGGTGAGGAGCGCATTGCCCGCCGATGCCCAGGAGGGCACGAGCAGCACCAGCGAGAAGACCATGCCCAGCGTCTGCACCCAGTGGGGCAGGGCGGTATAGTGCAGGTGGTGCGCTCCGGCCCACATGTAGATGAAGGTGATGCCCCAGAAGCTGATGATCGACATGCGGTAGGAATAGATCGGTCGTCCGGCGCGTTTGGGCAGGTAATAGTAGAGCATGCCGAGGAAGCCGGCGGTGAGGAAGAAGGCGACGGCGTTGTGGCCATACCACCACTGGGTCATCGCGTCCTGCACGCCGGAGAAGAGCGAGTAGCTCTTGGCGTGGCTCATCGAGACCGGAACCGCCAGATTGTTGACGATGTGCAGCACGGCAACCAAGAGGATGAAGGCCATGTAATACCAGTTGGCGACGTATATATGCGGCTCCCTCCGGCGCGCCAGCGTGCGCAGGTAGATCGAAAAGTAGACCACCCAGACGATCACCAGCCACAGATCGGCATACCACTCCGGCTCGGCGTATTCCTTCGACTGGGTCAGCCCCATCAGGTAGCCGGTCGCGGCCAGCACGCAGAAGAGGTTGTAGCCGAGCAGTACGAACCAGGGGCTCAACTGATCGGGCAGGCGGGCCCGCGTGGTTCGTTGCAGGACGTGGAACGATGTTGCGATGAGCGCATTGCCGCCGAATCCGAAGATGACGCCGCTGGTATGCACCGGACGTAGCCGCCCGAAGCTTGCCCAAGCGGCATCGAAAGTCAGGTCCGGCCAGGCCAGCAGGGCCGAGACCCACACGCCGACAGCCATGGCGATGACGCCCCAGATCAGCGACAGAACGATGCCGACCTTCGTCGGATCGTCATAGTACTCGCGAAAACGCTCTTCCCAGGGATCGGCGGCGTCGATGTTGCGAAGGAGGAAGGCCATCACGGTCATCGCAAAGATCGAAACGATCCAGCCGTGCACAGCGAGAAGATCTCCTCGCCCCACGACGGCCATTGCCACGCCGACGCAGATAATCAGGACAAGCAGGATCGCAGCGTAGGTACGCTCCAGGGCGGTCAGTTGTGCAACCATGCCTCTATCCCCCCATAAAGGGCGATCCGCATGCGACGGGATCACCGAATGCAATCAGTCCTATCGAACAATCGCGTCAGTACTCATCGGTGTTGCCAGGCACGCCGGAAACCGACAGCGTGCTAACGCGCTGAAGGTTACACTTTTTCTGCCGAGCGGCAATCAGGTTTTGCGTTCCGTGAATGCGGCGAATGCCGCGTGGCACCGTCGCATTCGATATTCGGGACGTCGGCAAATGCGTGGTATCAAGGTGTCGCAATAGCCGGATTCGCCGCATCGCGGCGGACCACCCCGGGAGCAAAGGCGCAAGATGAGTCAGTTACCGCAGATCGACTATACCGTTGCCAGCGATGCCGTTCGCGCCGAGCATGACCGGGAGCTTGCCCTGCGTGGCCGGATGACCAATATGAAGCGGACGCTGCTGCATTCGCCGACCGCGCACCGCATCTATGCCGAGTGGTTTACGCTCCGGGCCGAACTCGATCCCGCCATCAGCGACCGCGAGATCTGGATTTTCTCGCATGCGATATCGAAGGCGGCGAAGTCGAAGATCGCCGTTACATTTTTCCGCCGCGCCTTGATCAACGCAGGCTTCGATCCCGATGCCCTGGAGCTTTCGGACGGGGAAGCTTTGCTCGACCGCTTCGGTAAGGCAATCGTTGCCGATTCCAATGCGATACCACCTGAAATCTGGGTTGCTCTGAAGCAACGCCACGACACGAAGACGCTCGTCGACCTCGTTGCCTTCGCCGGCATCATGCTTGCAACCGCCATCTTCAACAATGTCGCCGAAGTCGAGTTCGATCCGGAACTTGAGCCGTTTGCCGAAAAAGACTGAGCACGGCGATCGTTCACAGCCGACCGCGCAACTGTAAACCGCCTCTTGGCTCGCATCTAGCCGGAAATGGTCGTCGCGAAATCCGGGTTGCCGCGTATGGTGTTGCTGACCGTGCAGATCTCGTCCTCGGCGGCTCGGGCGATCGCCGCGCGGGTTTGCGCGTCGATGTCGCCGCGGATCGTGAAGGCGATGTTGAACGTCTGCACGCGCGACAGGCCCTCGGCGGCTTTCTCACCGGTGACGACGGCCGAGACCTCCGTCAATCTCTCCAGGACGCCCAACTGGCTTGCCGCGATGCGTGCGCTCATGGTCAGGCAGGCGGACAGCGAGGCATAGAGCAGGTCCAGCGGGTTGAAGCCTGGCTGCGCGGCGCCCGTGACGATGTCGAGCGTCCCGCCGGTGGCGGAGGTGACATGCGGGAATCCGGTGCGACCGAGCGTTGCGGTGGCTCCCGTCGGCCTGGTTTTGATCTTCGCTTCACTCATGGAATTTGCCCATCCGATTGTCGTTCGGTTCTTGATAAGCGGATGCCGCGGCAAGAGGCAAGCTGCACTTACAATTGGCGGACGCCGGCACCGCATGACCAGAATTCCGTCTCACCGGGCAGCGAACTGGGGTATTATCGTGGAAGACGGATAGAGGGCAGTGTCGTGAGGTTTGACTGGATCAGCGGCATTCGGGCAGGGCTCATGGCCTTGGCCGTATTGGCCCTACCAATGCCGACCGCGCCCGCGGAGGAGGCGGCTCTCCCGGTTGGTACGGAAAAACATGTCATCGATTTCGACCAGATGAAGGAAAGGCAGATCGTCCGGGTCCTCGTGCCGTTCAGCAAGACGATCTACTTCATCGACAAGGGAAAGGAGATCGGCACGGCAGTGGATTCCGGCCGAGCGCTCGAGGCAGCCATCAACGCTGGCACCAGGAAAGAACTCGATCGTGTGCGGGTGGTCTTTCTGCCGACGCCGAGAGACAAGCTTCTCGTTTCACTGGTTCAGGGCTACGGCGATATCGTCATGGCAAACCTGACGATCACGGACGAGCGCCGCCAACAGGTCGATTTTACTGATCCCCTCTACAGCGAAGTGAAGGAAGTCCTCGTCACTGGTCCGGGCACGCCGGTGATCGGCACGATCGACGATCTGGGCGGGAAGAGAATCGATGTGCGTCAGTCGAGCAGCTACCGCGAACACCTGGAGGCGCTGAATGCACGGCGCAAGGCCGAAGGAAAGGCGGAAATTGAGATCGGCGTGGCGGACGAAAATCTCGAGGACGAGGATCTTATGGAAATGGTCAATGCGGGCCTGCTGCCATGGGCCATCGTCGACCAGCACAAGGCGGCGATCTGGTCCAAGGTCTTCACAGACCTGACCGTTCGGGACGACATCGTCTTTGCTGACCATGGGCAAATCGCCTGGGCAATCCGCAAGGACAGCCCGCAGCTCAAGGCCGTGCTCAATTCCTTCGTGGCCACACACAAGATCGGGACGAGTTTCGGCAATATCCTGAGGAACACCTACTACAAGAGCGACAAGATCGTCCGGCGCGCTTACTCGCCGCAGGAGGTCGAGAAATTCCGGCGCCTGGTGGAAATCTTCCGAAAGCACGGAAACACCTATTCCTTCGACTACCTGATGCTTGCTGCCCAGGGCTATCAGGAATCGCAGCTCGACCAGAGCCGCCACAGCCCGCGCGGTGCCGTTGGCATCATGCAACTGCTACCGGCAACCGCAAGGGACAAGGCGATCGGCGTTACCGGTATTGAAAAGGACGCCGACCGAAATGTCGAGGCCGGCGCGAAATACCTGCGGTACCTGATCAGCGCCTACATTGACGACGTCGGCCCGACACCGAAAGACCGGCAGTTGTTTGCCTTCGCAGCTTACAATGCCGGTCCCGGCAACCTGCAGAAATTCCGGAATAAGGCCAGGGAGCTTGGACTTGACCCCAATGTCTGGTTCGGCAATGTCGAGAATGCCGCGTCCTCGATCGTAGGTCGGGAAACGGTCCAGTACGTCGCAAACATCTACAAATACTACATCGCCTATTCGATGCTCTCCGAGCGTGCCGCAAACCGTATCGAAGCGAAGCAGGGTGGCGGCCTGGGCGGCAGCGAAGCATCTCCGGTAGAAACGGCCCGATAGCGGCTGTTTTCCATCACGGGGTGGCGGATTTGTCTCCCCGCAGTCTCAGCCGGCGACCGGGCGGAACCGCCTGAGGGAGAGAAAGGCGGCGGTCGCAAACGCCAGAAGGACAATGCCCTGGGTGATAGCAAATGGCGGCTCGGTCCCGTTCGGCGCAAACGCGTTGAGTACCTCCACCTTCTGGAAGGCCTGGACGACCAGAACGAAGACGTTGAAGTAGAGCGACACGGTGGAACAGATCAGGAAGATTGCCCGCCATTTTCCTGACAGGCGGTACAGATAAAGCGCGAGGATGGCCGCGAGCAAAAAGGCGGTGGTGATGATGCCAACCCCGATCGCCGGGGTGAAGGCGGTGATCGGAAACAGGAAGCCGGTGATGGTCGTGGCCAGCGTCGCGGCCAGAAAGGTCGCAGTCCACGCTGGACGGAGTTCGGAAGAGAGCCAGCCGCGCAATGCAACAAGCCCTGCCACGATTCCGATGAGGCTGAGAACAACGTGGAAGAGGGTAAAGGATGCCATGCCAAATATCATGTTCATTTCCCCCGGTGGTTGATTTCCTGGTTGGTGCATTAGAGGTGCAAATTTGACATTTGTAAATTTGCAGGTGATGGCAATGCTTGGTTGCGCGCTGCGGTAAAGATGGACAACTCAGACGCAGCGCCTTACCCAGATGGCCCATGGAGGAAATTGATGCGCGCGGATGACAAGGTGGCGGAGCCCATGGAGGTTGTAGAGTTCTGGTGCGAACTTCTCGCCCCGGAGCACTGGTTCACACCGCCGCCCCAGCTCGATGCCCATATCCGAACCCGTTATGCAGCCACCCACCTCGCGCTTGCCCGACACGTCCCGGATACCTGGCGGGAAACGCCGGAGGCGCGGCTTGCCGCGGTGATTGTCCTCGACCAGTTCCCCCGCAATATGTATCGCAGCACGCCGATGGCCTTCGCGAGCGACTGGATCGCCCTGCGCGAGGCGAAGTTGGCGCTGGAGCAGGGCGCCGACGTCAAGGTCTCCTATGATCGCCGGCATTTTTTCTACCTGCCGTTCGAACACTCCGAGGAGATCGCCGAGCAGGACCGGTCGGTTGCGCTGTTCCGGGCGCTCGGCGACAAGACCTATCTCGACTATGCGCTCCGCCATCACGCCGTTATCCGCGATTTCGGCCGGTTTCCGCATCGTAACGCCGTGCTCGGGCGGCAATCGACGCCGGCGGAGCTGGATTATCTCGCCCTTCCCGGTTCAGGCTTCTGACGCAAGTTGCCTTCACTTCGCCCGGGTGGCGCAATAGTTTGCGCGCCAAATCCGGGTTTGCCGCGATTCTGCGGGTTGCAGCGCCCGCCAGACGTTGATTTTGCACGCGATTCTGCCAATCATCAGTGTGCGTTGAAACATAATAGGATTGTCCGTGACGACTCTCAAACGCGCCGTTCTTGCGCTTCTGGCCGTTCTGCCGCTGCTCCAGCCTGCTTTGGCTATCGCCCAGGAGCCGGCGCCGGACGGACAGACCGTCGCCGCGCCGGCAAGCCCGATTGCCGATGCGAACGACAAACTGGACAAGGCCCGCCGGCAACTCAACGACCTGCGCAAGCAGATCGATGCCGCCCGTGAGGACGAGCCGAAGCTCGCCGAACTGAAGCTCAAGGTGGAACAGCTTGGCCGCTCCGCCCTCGATGCCTCCGTTTCCACGCGCCAGCGCTTCAACGAAATCAAGGCAAGGCTGGACGAACTGGGCCCGGTGCCCGCTGAGGGGCAGCCGGCTGAAGCGGATCCGATCAAGGAGGAGCGCGCCAAGCTTGCCGAGGAAAGAGCAGCGATCAATTCCGTCACGGGCAATGCCGAGGCTTTGTCGATCGAGGCGACACAGCTTGCCAACCAGGTCACGGAAATGCGCCGGACGCTGTTCACCGAGACGCTACTTGAGCGCACGAACATCAGCCCGGCCGTGTTGGAGGATGCGCTCGCCGCCGGCGGCCAGGAAGGGGCGGATCTGCAGAGGACCGTTGGTGGCTGGCTGCGTTTCGTCTGGTCGTTCAAACGGGAATCGCTGCTTGCCGCCGTATCGCTGTCGCTGGTCATCGGCCTTGTGCTCTACTCCGGCGGACACCGTCTCGCCGGCCCGCTGATCCAGCGCAACAAGACGATCGAGAAACCGCACTACATCACCCGGCTGATGATCGCCTTCTGGTCGATCACCATACCGACATTCGCGGTTGGTGCCTTCGCCTTCGCCTGCTATTCGCTGCTCTACAGCTTCAATGTTCTGCGACCGGACATTGCGCCGATGGTGTCGTCGCTGTTTGCCGTCTGCGTCGGTCTCTATTTCGTTTCGGCGCTCAGCCGGGCGGTACTGGCTCCCAAGCGCCCGCAGTGGCGGCTTGTCAGCGTGTCAGACGAAGGCGCCAGAAAACTCGAGCGGTCGATCTTCGCGATGGCGTTCGCCAATGCGCTCGACTATTTCCTGGGCGCTGTCAGTGTCGCGCTCGGGTCGGCCGTCGTGTTGACGGTGGCGAAGAGCATGATCGCCTCCATCGTCATCGGGTTCATCCTTATCTGGATTTCGTTCATCCGCCCGATGCTGAGGGAGGGCGAGGACCCCAGCGGCGAGGGACGTCCCTGGCCGCGGGCGCTGTCGACGCTGCTGCTGACCACCGGGTTCGGCCTGATCGGCATGGCGCTTTTAGGTTACGTGGGGCTCGCCCGGTTCGTGGCGGCCCAGATCGTCGTGACCGGCGCAATCCTGGTGACGATGTATATCGGCATTCTCTCCGGCCGAGCGATCGGCGTGCAGGGCGCTTTTGCCAGGACCTACCTCGGCCAGAGACTGGCGGAACGCTACCAGCTCAACGATGTTGCGATGGACCAGACCGGGCTGGCTGCCAGCCTCGGCATCTACATGATCGTCCTCTTCCTCGGCGTGCCGGGCATCCTGCTGCAGTGGGGCTTCCAGATCGGCGACATCGAGAGCTGGGCCTACCGGATTTTCACCGAGATCAATATCGGCAGCATCTCCATCTCGATCGTCGGCATCCTGGCGGGACTGGTGCTGTTCGCACTTGGCCTGGTGGTGACGCGCTGGTTCCAGCGCTGGCTCGACGGAACGGTGATGGTGCGCAGCCACGTCGACCCCGGCGTGCGCAACTCGGTCAGGACCGCGATCGGGTATGCCGGCGTCGGGCTCGCGGGTCTGATCGGCATCTCGGCGGCCGGGATCGACCTCTCCAGCCTTGCGCTCGTTGCCGGTGCGCTCTCGCTCGGTATCGGTTTCGGCCTCCAGAACATCGTGTCGAACTTCGTTTCCGGGCTCATTCTGCTGGCTGAGCGTCCATTCAAGGTTGGCGACTGGGTGGTCGCCGGGACGACGGAGGGCTACGTCAAGCGCATTTCCGTTCGCGCCACCGAAATCGAGACCTTCCAGCGGCAGACGATCATCGTGCCGAACTCGGTGCTGATCAACGGCACGGTTGGCAACTGGACGCACCGCAACAAGCTCGGACGCATCGAAATTCCGGTCAGTGTCTTTTCCGGCAACGATCCGCGCCGGATTACCGACCTCCTGCTCGAAGTCGCCGCCACCCAGCCGGTGTTGCGCAATCCCGAGCCATCGGTGGTGTTCGTCAATTTCAGCAGTTCCACGCTCGATTTCGAGTTGCGCGCGTTCGTCGCCGACGTGTCGAATGCCGGCTCCGTGAAAACGGAACTGCGGACCGCATTGCTGGAGCGGCTGCGTGAGGAGGAAATCGCCCTTTCGGCCCCGGCGGCAGCAACTGTGCCGGTCACCATCGATGCGCAGAGCGCAGAACTCGTCGCCGCCATGATCGACAACGCGAAGGCAGGTGTGCCCATAGCGGCGCAACCGCAAAAGAAGGCCAAGCCGAAGGTTGTCGAGGAGGGCGCCGACGAAACCGGCTGAAGATGAATGCCGCATTCACGCCACATTCAGCGATCGCGTCATAAAACACATGCAAATCCTTCAAAGTGAGGCTAGGGTCTCACGGGGTTTGAAACAGGGGCGGCGTATAGCGCCGGGCGGAAATGATGCGAATGCTTGCAGTGCTGCTTGTCTCGGGCGCGATCTCTGCGCCGGCTTTTGCGGCGTCGATCACCAACAAGGATGGCGACGCGGTAGTTCTGACGATCGTTGAAAACGGCAGCCGCTCGGAACTGGCCCTTGCCTCGGGCGAAACCGAAGTCGTCTGCCCGTCCGGCTGCTTTGTCACCCTTCCCAACGGCGACCGCGTGGGTCTCAACGGCGATGAGAACGTCGAGATCAGCCGTGGTTCGGCTGTCATCAAGTAATCACTTCCCACCTTCGAGAGCGGTGCATCCAGCGGCCATGCGCCGCTTTCGCCGTCTCAAGGTCACGCGCATGGACCGAAACGCCTTCCGACGGTTCATCGCGCTCCCCTTGGATTGCCTTTCCATTAATTGCGGAGCCATATTTTAACGCTTTCGCAAAGGGTTAGTCTTACCTCTTTGACTATTATCCGAAGAGTGGAAGACCCCTTCGGACGGGACCATGCGCAGGTCCGGTGCTGTCATTTCGTCATCCGACCCGCAGCACGCGAAACCCCTCACGTCAAAAGGCAAGATATGTCATTCATCGGTATCTCCGGCATGCAATATTCCGGCGCGTCGCTGGCTCATCACCGCATCTTGCTGGCCGAAGATTCCAATGTCTTCACCTCGATGATCAGCACGCGTCTGAAGGAGTTGTTCGGGATCGAGGTCGAAGTCTGCCGGAGTTTCCAGGAACTTGAGGAGGCCTATGATCAGTCGTCCGATCCGGTCACCCTTGCCATTTCCAACATCAACCTTCCGGGCGCCGAAAACGGCGAAGCGCTGAACTATCTGATCGATTTCAGCGTCCCGACGATCGTCTTCACCGGAACGTTCCATCAGCAGATGCGCGACGAACTGCTCTCCAAGGAAGTCGTCGACTACATCATCAAGGACAGCGTGTTCGCGGTCGACATGCTTGCGGAATCCGTCTGCCGGTTCCTGACGAACCATCGGCATCATGTGCTGATCGTCGACGACAGCCCCACGGCGCGGGCGCTCCTGACGACGCGGCTGAAGCGTTACAATTTCCGCGTCAGCACCGCCGACAGCGGGGCGGCCGCGCTTTCGATCCTGAAGGCCAATCCGGATATCGGCTTGATGGTCACGGACTATAACATGCCCGACATCGACGGTTTCGAACTGACGCGGCGCATCCGCACGTCGATCGGCTCACACCAGTTGCGCATCATCGGCGTTTCCTCGTCCACCGATCGATTGCTGTCCGCTCGCTTCCTGAAGGCCGGCGGCAACGACTTCATGCTGCGTCCCTTCATCGACGAGGAGTTCTATTGCCGGGTCAACCAGAACCTGGACACGTTGATGCAGATCAAGCAGGCGCATGCGCACCGGGCAGGCGAGGGGAAACCGTAACCGGGGTTCAGCACCGCGTGCATTTCGCCGCTCGTGCGCAGTGGTTGTGGGCCACAGCACGCGCAGGGGCGAACCAGGCTCAGCGCCCTGCCGCGGCGGTCGCAAGCGTCAGTTTGCGGTCGGCGCGCTCCTGCTGGGGCGAGCGATTGTAGAGTTCGCGATAGCACTTGGAGAAGTGCGAGGCTGAAACGAAGCCGCAAGCCACGGCCACTTCGACGACCGGCATGGAGGACTGCACCAGCAGGTGGCGCGCCCGGTCGAGCCTGATCTCGAGATAGTAGCGGGCCGGGGAGCGGCCCATCTCCTGGCGGAACAGCCGCTCGATCTGGCGACGGGACAGGTCGGCGCTGTCGGCGATCTCCAAGAGCGACAGCGGCTCGGAGAGATTGTTCTCCATCAGTTCGATAATCGACAGGACCTTGGAATTCTGGACGCCGAGACGGGCGCGCAGCGGCAGGCGCTGGCGGTCGTGCGGGCCGCGCACCCGGTCGGTGAGGGCCTGCTCGCAAACACGGTTCACCAGGTTCTCGCCAAAGTCCTGGTCGATCAGGTTCAGCATCATGTCCAGAGAGGCGGTGCCGCCGGCGCAGGTATAGATGTTGCTGTCGATTTCATAGAGGTCGGCATAGACCTCGGCCTGGGGGTATGCCTCGGCAAACCCCGGCAGGTTTTCCCAATGGATGGCGCAACGCTTGCCGGACAGGAGACCGGCCTGCGCCAGGACATGGGCGCCGGTGCAGAGCGAGCCGACGGAGACGCCGCGGTTGTAGGCCTCCCGCAGCCAGGCATTGACGGACTTGTTGTGGAACTCCTCAATGTCGATGCCCGAACAGACCAGGACCATCGATGGGCGGCTTTCGCCACCGAGAAATTTGCGTTCGTCCGCGAGCGATGAATTGACCTCGATGCCGATGCCGCTCGAAGACAGCACCTGCGTGCCGTCGACCGAAGAGAGCCGCCACGTGTAGGCCTCATAGCCCAGCATCCGGTTGGCGATGCGCAATGTCTCGATCGCTGCCGAAAGGGGCAGCAACGTGAAATTGGGCACGAGGAAGAACACCAGCGAACGCTTCTTGGCAGCTGTCTTGGTCATCGGAAGTTCCACTCTTATATCGTTGACCAAGCGTCTCTTGAAGGTGTCGCGCCTGGCGGTCTGTTTGCGACATTTGCATGGAACGATGCGACTGTGAAGGTCAGGTATTCACTTTAATGCTCAAGCCGTTCGTGAAAATGGCGCCCTGTACGTCTATGCTTACGGCTGTATGGCAAATGCGACACAGCTTGTGCTTGTTACTCGCTTGTATAAAAGCAAGAAATCACCCGATCCGCGACTATTGATGTTTGCAAAGGGCGTGAGCCAGCCGGGGCATGTCCCGCCTGACGACGCGAAGGCGCGTGCGTCCTTTGCCGTCCCAGCGAATGCGGGTTCGAAGGGCTGCTGGACTGGAAATGCGGGAGAAGGGGCGATTGCGGGCTGGATCATTTCGATCCGCCGCAGGTGTTGCGGCGACCCGGGTAATCGGCCCTTTTGGATTGCCGCGAATCAGGTGTCGATCCTGATTGGATGACGAGACTGGGGCGGTAAGGGGACTTAAGGGTCTGGAGTTTTGCGCGGGAGAGACAAATCGCCAGGCCGGTCCGATGGGGACTCAGGCCTGGCGATTGGACGCCGTCGTCTTGGGAGTTTGCGGGCGGCGTGCCGTCATTGGGACTTGCCGGCGTGTGACGTCATCTCTGTTTCTTCGTCGGCAGACGGAAAACCGATGTCCTTGCGAATGTCGAAGGGCAGGTTTTCCAGTTCGAGTTCATCGCGGTGGTGGCGCCACGCACTGGCGAGTCGGCTGGCAAGGCCTCGCCACGTGGAGCTCGCGCTGCTGCTGCGAAAATGGCGTCCGCCGCTTGCACTATGAGTGTATGAAAGGCTGGTCATGTTCAGGTTCCTTTCGATCTTGGGAGGATTCGAGAGGTCGCGACCCTTGTCGATCATATTGCCGCGACCTTACTCATCAATCCATCGCATATAATTGATCTCATGCATCAGTTTCTGTCATGCAAATACCGGCCTTCCGGCCAGCCGATGTCGCGTTTCAGCTCCGGTGAGAGATTCGCGATTTCGTTTTCCCCTTGGCGCCAACGACGCCGGGTGGCGCGTGCGTCGAGATATTGCCGGATCGTGAGGGCAAAACCCTTGCCGACGGCGCGAAGGGCGAACGGAACAACGTTTGCATGTGATTTGCCTGCGGTCATGGCTCATATCCTTTACCGATCAGGTTCCGATGGATTGACTATCGCGCCATATGAGTATTCAATCAAACGAAATGAAATGAGGCATTGGATCAGATAATCTGATAGCGGAGGAAGCCATGAACCTGATGCTGCGCCAGACGCTCCCGCTCCTGGAGCTCGACATTCTCAGGACCTTCGTCGCGATCGCCGAGACCGGAAACTTCACGACGGCGGCTGAAACCGTGCACCGTACGCCGTCTGCGGTATCGATGCAGATCAAGAAGCTGGAGGAGATGCTGGGCTGCATGCTGTTTCGGCGCGACGCCCGTTCGGTCGTGCTCACCCATCACGGCGAAGTCCTGCTCTCCTATGCGCGGCGGTTGATTGCGCTCAGCAACGAAGCGGTTTCGCGGTTCATGATGCCGGAGATGAATGGCGTGGTGCGCCTTGGCGCTCCTGATGACGTCGGCGAATTGATCCTGCCGGAGGTTCTTCGCCGCTTTGCGGAAACCTTCCCGTCGATCGCCGTCAACGTCTCGATCGAATCAAGCGGGAACCTGCGCCGCGCGGTGGCGGACCGTCGGCTGGACCTGGCGATCTTCAATGCATCCGAAACTGTTGCGCCGGTTCCCGGCGAGATCCTCATGAAAGAACAACTTGTCTGGGCCGGCAAGAAATGCGGCAACGCTCATCTCAAGAACCCGCTTCCTGTTTCCGTTTGGGAGGAGGGATGCATCTGGCGTGCGCGCGCGCTCGAGGAGCTCAGCAAATCGGGGCGGGATTTCCGTGTGGCCTACTTCTGCGCCCATCACATGGGCCAGCGCGCGGCTATCCGGGCCGACCTTGCGGTCGCCCCGCTGGCGCGCTTCCTCGTGCAGGACGACATGGTGGCGCTCGGTGTGAAGGATGGACTGCCGGAACTCGGCTACTACCACATCGGCATGGTGGTGGGGGACGACGCGGCAGCGCCGGCGCTTGCCGTGGCCGACTATATCCGCGCGGCCTTCGCGCGCTTCGAGCGCAGTCCGAAGGAAATTCTGCCGCTGGCGTGCTGAAGCGTCCCCACGCCATGTCTTGGTGGTGCCGCGGGCGCGGGCTGAAAGGTCGCGCCGCCGTTGCGGCACGACCGTGCGGTCTGCTTCAGTAGCCGAACTGCTCTCAGCGGTCGTCCTCAATGACGACGCGTCTATCGCGGATGGAGCCGTGCGGCACCGGTGCGCCGTTACTCGCGGCTGCGCCGCCGCCGTCGGCCGCCGCCTTCACCGCCGTCGCCATCCGCCAGCACCTTGCGTTCCGGCAGCGTGACCACGGTGGAGAGGTTGGGGAAGGCATCGACCTTGTTCGGCATCGCCATCGCGTTGACGAACAGCTGCTGGAAATTGCTCTCGAGCGCCGTTTCGATCTTCTCGATCCGGTTGACCGTCTGTTCGATCTCGCGGCGGTGGTCGCGGTTCAGCAGCGCCATCAACGCGCCGGTACCGGCGGCGTTGCCGACCGCCTTCACCTCAGCGAGGTCGCAATCCGGGATCAGGCCGAGCACCATCGCATACTTCGGATCGATGAAGGTGCCGAAGGCGCCGGCGAAGCGGATCATGTCGACATGGTCAATACCCTGCTTCTCCATCAAGAGCTTGATGCCGGCATAGAGCGCGGCCTTGGCAAGCTGGATGGCGCGAATGTCGTTCTGGGTGACGGTGATGCGCGGCTCGCCATCGTGCAGGAGATAGGAGAAGGTGCGGCCGTTCTGAATGATGCGCGGGCTTCGCGCCGCCATCGAACCGTCGACGACGCCGTCTTCCGAGATGATGCCGGAAAGGTACATCTCCGCCACCACTTCGATGATGGCCGATCCGCAGATGCCGGTGACGCCGACAGAAGCTGCGGCCTCGGCAAAGCCATCCTCGTCCGACCACTTGTCGACGCCGATGACGCGGAAGCGCGGTTCAAGCGATACGGGGTCGATGCGTACGCGTTCGATCGCGCCGGGTGCGGCGCGCTGGCCGGAGGAAATCTCCGCGCCCTCGAAGGCCGGGCCGGTGGGCGAGGAGGCGGCGACGACGCGGTCCTTGTTGCCCAGTACGATCTCGGCGTTGGTGCCGACATCGACGAGCAGCATCATCTTGTCCTGCTTGTAGGGGGCTTCGGCGAGCGTGGCGCCCGCCGCATCCGCGCCGACATGGCCGGCGATGCAGGGCAGCATGTAGACGCGTCCGCCGCGGTTGACGTCGATGTCGATGTCATGCGCCCAGTATTGCAGCGCGCCAGAAACGGCGAGCGCGAACGGTGCCTGGCCGAGCTCCGTCGGGTCGATGCCGAGGAACAGGTGGTGCATGATCGGGTTCGCAACGAATACCGCATCGAGGATGTCGTGGCGGTCGACCTGACCTTCGTCGCAGACCTTGCCGATCAGGTTGTTGACGGCCTCGCGCACCGCCTTCGTCATCGCTTCCCGGCCGTCCGGGTTCATCATGACGTAGGAGACGCGGCTCATCAGGTCCTCGCCGAAGCGGATCTGCGGGTTCGAGGTGCCCGACGACGCGGCGATGCGGCCGGACAGCAGCGAGACGAGATGCATGGCGATCGTGGTCGAGCCGATGTCGCAGGCAATGCCGTAGGCCTCGTTCTTCAGGCCCGGCCAGAGGCCGACGATGAAGGGGCGGGACGAGTCCATGTCGCGGTGGATCGCGGCGGTGACGCCCCAGTTGCCCTTGCGCAGGATCGACTGGAGTTGCGGGATGAGATGCGGGGCGATCAGCGGGTCCTTCCAGCCCCAGTCCTTTTCCAGCACCTGCTTGAGGCGGTCGAGATCGCCAAGAGGTTTGTGCATATCGGGCTCTTCCACCTCGACATAGCAAAGCTGGACGGCGGCGTTGCGCTCGATGACGCGGTCGGTCGCGGCCTTGCGGACGACCTGCGCATTGATGACGGTGTCCTGCGGAACGTCGACGACGAGATCGCCGAGGATCAGGGCCGAGCACGAGAGCCGCCGGCCGTCCGGAAGGCCGCGGACCTTCTCGTAGCGCTCCTCCTTCGGCCCCTTTTCCGAGATGTGGTCCAGCGAGGAGACGATCTTGTGCTTGGCGAAATTGCCTTCCTGCACCTCGATCTGGCAGCGGCCGCAGGTGGCGCGCCCGCCGCAGACGCTTTCGACGTAGACGCCCAGTTTGCGCGCGGCGTCGAGGACCGGGGTGCCCACCGGGAAGCGACCGCGCTTGCCCGACGGCATGAACAGCACGAGAGGGTCTTTCTGCGCGGCTTCGGTCATGTTGGTCTCGTTTTCGGATGTGCCATCGATGCGCATGCTGCTTCCGTCTTTCGCCAGGGCCGCTTCCGTCGGGGGACCGAAGCCTGAATAAACGCTACCAGACTGCACCGGAACGCTGCCTGATAGTTGTCAAATCCCGACATGGAAAGATCTGCCAGCATCATTTCCGCCAGCGAAAGCGATTAAAGGCCGGCGTTGCCGCGCATGCACTTGCGGCGGCCGAGAAGAATGCCTTTCTAGCCCGGCACAGACACGGTCAGAACACGAATTCCACTGACGTCAGCGGCCAGCATCCGAGCGTCCACTCGATCGGTCGGGACTGTTCGTCGTGATTGATGGCGTTGACCCGGAAAACCGGCGTGCCCGGCGTGAGCTTCAGCATGTCGGCCTCATCCGGCGAGGCAAAGCCGCCGCTGACACGGGTTTCGTGCCGGTGATACTTGGTGATGCCGTAGGCTCGGAAGACATCGGTTACCGATTGCTGCCGCAGATAGACGGATTCGAAGTCCGGAAAGCGGCTGGCCGGAAAGATCTTGGTGTTGACGTAGAGGGGGTGGCCATCGGCGCTCCGTATCCGACACAGCCGAATGATTTCCTCGTCATCGCCGAGCGCCAGTTTCCTCGCCGCTGTGGTGGCAGCGGTCTCGCGGCACAGGACCAGCGTCTGCGTCACGACCTTCTTGCCGCCGGCATTGAAGTTTTCCAGGAACGGGCGGTCGTCCCGAACCGTGAAGACGGAGGGAAGGCTGCGCACGAAAATGCCGACGCCCTTGCGGGCGGTGAGATGGCCTTCGCGCTGCAACTGCTGCAACGCGCGCCGGAGTGTGATGCGGGTCACGCCGAGTTTCTCGGCCATATGGTTTTCGCCGGGCAACTGGCTGCCCGGCGTCAGGAAATTGCTTTCGATCAGCCCGAGGATGTGGTCGTAGATCTGCTGCCAGATCGGCATGTCGCTGCGCGGCCGGACGACGACGTCCTCGAAGCCGGTCAGGAGATCGGTGCCCTTGTCGAGTCCGGGAGCCGAGCCGGTGCTTGCCTTCATGCCGGGGCGCCTTCCGCCATTCGCGCCATGGAGGGGGCGGACAGTCCGTGGCCGCCGGCGGAATAGACCAGGTCGCCGCCCACCATCGTTGCGATCACGTGCGGATGCGCCGGGTCGCTTGCATCGACCAGGATCATATCGGCCCGCATGCCCGGTTGCAGGATGCCCCGGTCTTCCAGACCGGCTGCCTTGGCGGCATTGGCCGACACCAGCGCCCAGGTTTCGGCCAGATCGCTGAAGTCGGGCCGGGCCAGCTTGAAAGCGGCGTGAAGGGGCGACGGATAGTGATAGTCGCTCGCAAGCACGCTGCAGAACCCGGCGCGGACGGCATCCGTTGCGTCGAGCGCGCCGTTATGGCTGCCGCCGCGCACGACGTTGGGGGCGCCAAGGACGATGTGTTCGCCCGCCGCGCGCGCCGCTTCAGCGGTCGCGCGATTGAGCGGAAATTCGGAGGTCACGACGCCCAGTTGCCGGAATTTCAGCCGTTCCTCCGGCGACGCCTCGTCGTGGGCGAGGAGAATGTTGCCCGAAGACCTGGCCGCCCTGGCGAGTTGATCGATGGCGGCCGGCACCTCGGCGCGCCGTGACCAGACGCTGTCGAGCAGCGCCGTGTAGGCCTCCTGGCTCAGCCCCGAGCGCGATGCCATCTGGCCGATCTTGCGGGCGATCGTGCCCTTCATGACCGTGCCGGTCGTGTGGTCGTTGAGCGCGATGATCGGCTTCGGGTCGAGCGACAGCCACCGCATGACCAGCGGCAACTGGTCCAGCGCAAAGGTTTCCCAGCGCAGATGCAGGCGTGTGTCGCATCGCAGCGAAGGGCGCATTCGCATCAGTTCCGCGATCAGGTCCGCCGCTGCCTCCACCGACCGCAGGCCGGGCTCCCACGAGATGGTGACGCCGTGAAAGGCGGTGGTGATGCCGTTTGCCACGAGCTGCCGGTCGGTGTCGCGAAGCGCAAGCGCCGTATCGAAGCGCACGCCGGGCCGCGGCATGATCTGGCGTTCAAAGCCGTCGCCGTGGATGTCGACGATGCCGGGAAGCACCAGCAGGCCCTCCGCTTCGATGACCTGTGTGGCGCTATCGGGGGTCGAGACGATCTGCCCCTCTGCGACGTGAATGTCGGCGGACGACAAGCGGTCTCCGGCGAGCGCGCGGCCGCCCCTGATGGTCCAGTGCATCTGCGATCCTTAATGGTAATTCATCTCACGGCAAGGTGTCATGCAGGCGTCATCTGCTGTCTATACAGGTATCGCGTCGAACGCATCCTGTCTACACAGCAGAGGAAAAATCATGATCCGCAAATTCGCAGCCGCCCTTGCGCTCACGCTTGCAACCGCAGTGCCGGTCCTTGCCGATCCCGTCAAATTCGCAGTCACCGACATCGAGGGTCTTGAAGCGTTGCAGCAGGAGTTCGGCGCCTTCGAGGTTGCGCTGGAAGAGGCCACCGGTCTCGAGATTGAGCTTTATCCCGTCGCATCCCGCACCACGGCCGTCGAGGCGTTGAATTCGGGCCAGGTCGATCTGGTTCTGACCGGTCCCGCCGAGTACGTCGTCATGAAGGAACTCAGCCAGTCCAAGATCGTCGTGGCCTGGCAGCGCCCTGACTACTTCGCCCAGATCGCGGTTCTGGCCGATGGTCCGATCCGCTCGATCGAGGACCTGAAGGGCAAGAAGGTCGCCTTCGGCTCCGTCGGCTCCACCTCGCAGCATCTCGGCCCGGCCCAGGCGCTGGCAGATTTCGGCTTGAAGTATGGAACGGATTACGAGCCGGTCATCATTTCCCGCAACGTTGCCGCCGAGGCCCTGACCCGCGGCGATATTGCCGCCATCGGCCTCAACTTCGGCCATCTCGCTTCCGTCCGCGAAGCATTTCACGACAAGGCCTTTGCCGTGATTGCCCGCGGCCGCGACCTGCCGAACGACATCCTGGTCGCGCGCAAGGATATTTCCGACGACGTCTTCAACGCCGTGCGCGATGCCTTCGCAGCCAAGGGCAACGAACTGATGCAGGCCGTTCTGACCGGTGAGGACAACAAAAAGTTCAGGGGCGGTTTCTTCCTGACCGACGTCAAGGACAGCGACTACGACTACGTCCGCTCGATGTACCGCACCATCGGCGTCGAAACCTTCACGGACTTCGTCAACTGAGCATATCGCTCCATCTCCGAACTGGGAGGCAGCCGGATCGGCCGGCTGCCTTCGTCGCAACAAGCAATCTTCCAGCAGCCAGGACAACAACCATGAGCGAGATCATTTGCGCCCGCGGCGTTACGAAGAAATATGCGGACGGGAAGACGGTCTTTTCCGGAATCGAACTGATGGTGTCTGCCACCCAGCGGGTTGCGCTGATCGGCTCCAACGGCGCTGGAAAATCGACGCTTCTCAAATGCCTGATCGGGCTGCTGCCGCTCAACGGCGGCGAGGTCCGCACCCTCGGCGAAAGCATCGGCGCCACATCCTCGCCGCGCCAGCTGCGAAGGTTGCGGCAGCGCATCGGCGTGGTGTTCCAGCATCATGGCCTGGTCGCCCGGCAGTCGGTCCTGACCAACGTCGTGCAGGGCAAGCTCGGCCTGGCGGGTGCCTGGCATGCCTGGCACCAATCGATTGCTCGACAGCAATGGCGCAGTGACGCGCAGGAAGCCCTCCGTCAGGTAGGCCTCTGCCACAAGGCTGCGGCACGGGCGGATGAATTGTCCGGCGGCCAGGCGCAACGGGTCGCAATCGCCCGGGCGCTGGTCCGAAAACCCAAGCTGCTGATCGCCGACGAGCCGGCGGCAAGCCTCGATCCGGCCTCCGGCCGCGATGTCATGGCCCTTTTTTCCCAGTTGTCGCAAGAGAGTGGCACTACGTTGATCTACACGACGCACGACATGGACCATGCGCTCGAATTTTCCGACCGCATCGTCGCCCTGAAATCCGGCTCCATCCTCTTCGACCAGCCGACCGCGGACGTGACGCGCGCAGCTCTCCAGGAGGTCTTCCATGGCTGAGAGCGCACTGCCGGCGCGCTTGACGCGCCTATCGCCGCTGTCCTTTGCACTTCTGGTCGCAGCCGGCGCACTGCTCGTTGCGTCCCTGCAGCAGGTGGCGCCGTCGCCGACGCAACTGGCCCAGGGCGGGCCTCGGATGGCGGAACTGGTTGGGCGCATGTTGCCGCCCAATCTCGAGGGCGCCTTCCTGCAGCGCGTGTTCTGGCGGATGATCGAGACCTTCCAGATCGCGCTGGTCGGGACGGTCATCGGCGTCGCGATCAGCCTGCCGATCGCCTGGCTTTCGTCCAAGGCGATCTCACCGGTGGGCGTTTTCCGGCATTTCTTCAAGATGCTCGTCTCGCTCTTCCGCACCGTGCCCGACCTGGTGTGGGCGCTGATCTTTGTTGCCTCCGTCGGGCTGGGGGCGGTGGCAGGGACGATGACGATCATGGTGGACACAATCGGCTTCTGCGGCCGCTTCTTCGCCGAAGCCATGGAGGATGCCGACGAGAAACCGCAGGAGGCGCTCTTCGCGATCGGGGCAAGCCGGCTCTCGGTGCTTTGCGGGGCGGTGCTGCCAGATGCGATGCCCTCGCTCATCAACACGACGTTGTTCGCGCTGGAGAAGGCGGTTCGCGCTTCTGTGGTGCTGGGACTGGTCGGCGCCGGCGGCATCGGTCAGGAGTTGAAGGTCGCCTTCGATCTTTTCCAGTACAAGAACGCCTCCACTATCATCCTGGTGATCTTCGCCATCGTGCTGGTCATGGAATTCGTTACCGATCGCCTGCGGGCTCGGGTGCGGTAGCCGAAAAGTCCAGCGGGGTAATATGAATCCAGCCGGTCAACCGCAACGAATTCCAGGTCTCGGTGAGCGAGTTGTCAACGGCGGCGTCATTGCCGGCCAAGGCGCAAGACCAGGTAACTTCAAGCCAGGTCAAGCGCTTGGGCGAGATCAGCGATCAGATCGTCCGGATGCTCGATGCCGATCGACAGGCGGATGGTTGAATCCAGCACGCCGATGCGTTGGCGCACCTCCACCGGTACGCCTGAATGCGTCATAGTCGCCGGGTGGCTGGCAAGCGATTCCGTCCCACCCAGGCTGACTGCAAGCTTGAAAATCTGCAGGGCATTCAGAAAGCGGTAGGACGCCGGCTGCCCGCCCCGGATGTCGAAGGAGAAGGTCGAGCCCGCTCCGATGCATTGGCGCTGGAAAAGCCTGCCGACCGGGCTGTCAGGATCCTGATAGGGGAGATAGTGGATCGTTTCGACCTTGGGGTGATCGCGCAGGTAGTCCGCGACCAACTGGGCATTGGCGTCCGCCTTCTCCATGCGGATCGACAGGGTTTCGAGCGAACGGCCAAGCATCCAGCAGGAATGCGGATCGAGCTGGGTGCCGATCGCACCGCGTAGTGCCTTCACCGGTTTCATCACAGTTTTCGCGCCGAGTGCTGCACCGGCGATAAGGTCGGAATGGCCGCCGACATACTTGGTCAGCGAATAGAGGGAGATATCTGCACCATGTTCGATCGGGCGCTGAAACACGGGTCCGAGCAGCGTGTTGTCGCAGGCGACGATTGGTCGATGCCCCTGGCTCTTGCCGATGGCGTCCGCCAGTCGGCTGACCATCGCGACATCCACCAGGCTGTTGGTGGGATTGGCGGGCGTCTCGATCAGGATAACGGACACGCGGCCTTTGCCTATCGCGTCATCGGCGGCTGTTCGCAGCGCCGACTCGTCCGTGCCGTCGGCGAAACCGACGGCGTTGACGCCCAGATTGAGCATGGTCCGGGCCAGCAGGGTCTCGGTGCCGCCGTAAAGCGGTTGGGAGTGCAGCACCACATCGCCGGGGCGGACGAAGGCCAGCAGCGTCGTGGCTATAGCCGACATGCCGGAGGAGAATAGGGCGCAACTTTCCGTCCGCTCGTACAGGGCAAGACGATCCTCGACGATCTCGCTGTTGGGGTGATTGAAGCGGGAATAGACGAGACCGCTCGCGGTTCCAGCGGGCGGCTCGCGGCGTCCGGCGGTGTAGTCGAAAAAGTCACGCCCTTCTTCCGCAGAACGGAACACGAAGGTTGAGGTCAGAAACACCGGCGGCTTGACCGCGCCCTCCGACAACTCCGGATCGTAACCGTAGTTGAGCATTTGCGTTTCTGGATGGAGTTCGTGGTTTCCGATACGGGTCTTGGGCGGGCGAGGAGCAGTCATGGGAGTCTCCTTTCGGCGTCGACGCGACAGCGCATGGCGTCAGCTTCTCAGGGGACACAGAAAATTGCGAGCGAAATCATGCGCCGCAATCATGGCCATGCAACTTTCGGCTGCGCCACGCGATCGTTGCCTCAGGAGGTAAGCGGGCTCACGCGTCGCCCTTCCTTGTTGACCGCCAAGAGACGCAAACGGCCGCCAATGCCGAGGGCGGCACGGGCGACCGGATTGGTGGCGGGGCATCTGACCGGCAAGGGCCGATACCGCCGCTTTCACTTGTTATGACCGCAGAATCATGCAGCGAGGGGAGCGGCCAGCGGCTTCATCGCAGCGAGGACCTTGGGCTACTCCGCCCTTGCGCCGGCGCGGGCTGCGCGACCACCACGTCGACCTGCCGCGGGGGCTGGTGCGGCAGAGGCTGCTGCGCCACCCTCGGCGGCCGGCTTGTGGTCGCGGTAGGTCATGATCCAGTTGGTGCAGTTCGCATCGGTGCCGTTGAGGACGTTGGCGGCGCGCACGGCTTCCATTTCCTGCGGACGGCAGGGGTTCATGATCGCGCTCGTCATGCCGGCGCCGATGACCATCGGGATGAAGCCGGCATTGATGCCGTGGCGGTGCGGCAGGCCGAAGGAGATGTTGGAAAGGCCGCAGGTCGTGTTGACCTTCAGCTCCTCACGCAGCCGGCGCAGCAGCGCAAACACCTGGCGGCCGGCGTCGCCGAGCGCGCCGATCGGCATGACCAGCGGATCGACGACCACGTCTTCCGGCTTGATGCCATGGTCCATGGCGCGTTCGACGATCTTCTTGGCGACGGCGAAGCGGACGTCCGGATCCATCGAGATGCCGGTCTCGTCGTTGGAGATGGCGACGACCGGCACGTCGTACTTCTTGACCAGCGGCAGGATCGCCTCGAGCTTCTCTTCCTCGCCGGTGACGGAGTTGACGAGCGGGCGGCCCTTGGCGACCTTCAGGCCGGCCTCGATGGCGGCCGTCACGGAGCTGTCGATCGCCAGCGGGATATCGACGAGGCCCTGGACGATCTCCAGCGTCTTGACGAGCAGGCCCGGTTCGGTCTCGTTCGGGTTGACCGAGGTGACCCCCGCATTGATGTCGAGCATGGTGGCGCCGGCGGCGACCTGCTCGAGCGCGTCCTTGATCACCGTATCAAAATTGCCTTCGATCATCTCGGCTGCGAGCTTCTTGCGGCCGGTCGGGTTGATGCGCTCGCCGATCACGCAGAAAGGCTGGTCGAAGCCGATGACGATCTCGCGGGTGGCGGAAGCGACGATGGTGCGGGTCATGAATTGTCCTCTGCTCGGGCGCGCAAGCTATCGCGCGGAAAATGGTTTATGGGACGGCGCGTTTCGATTGCGAGCGCGTCAATGGGGGTGCGTGGCGGCGATTTCCGCCATTTCCTGCTGGTTCTGTTCCTTGCCCTCGCGCACCGCCTCGATGCGCTCGGCAACCATCTGGTCGACGGGGTTCGGCTCGCGCTTCCAGGGCTTGCGCCCCTTGAGAACGCCGGATTCATGGACGATCTCGGCGACGTACTCCTCCTGGCGATAGGCCATGACGTGGACGCCGGAGACACCTTCGATCTCCTTCACCTCGTTGATGATGTCGATGCAGAGCTGCTTGCCTTCCTTCTTCTGGTCCTGCGCGCCTTCGAGGCGGGCAATCACGGAGTCGGGAATGTGGATGCCCGGCACGTTGGAGCGAATCCACTTGGCGGTCTTCGCAGACGCCATCGGGCCGACACCGACGAGAATGAAGCACTTTTCATGCAGACCGAGGTCGCGCACCTTCTTCATGTATTCCTTGAACATCGGCACGTCGAAGCAGTACTGGCTCTGGACGAACTGGGCGCCCGCCTCGATCTTCTTGGCAAGCCGGTAGGGGCGGAAGTCATAGGGCGGCGCGAAGGGATTGATCGCAGCGCCGAGAAAGACCTTGGGCGGGGAGGTGAGCTTGCGCCCGGACAGGAATTTCGAGTTGTCGCGCATGATGCGCACCGTTTCGAGCAGCGACATGCAGTCGAGGTCGAAGACCGGCTTGGCGCCGGGCTGGTCGCCGGCCTGCACGCCGTCGCCGGTCAGGCACATGATGTTGGCCACGCCCATCGCTGCCGCGCCCAGCACGTCACCCTGGATGGCGATGCGGTTCTTGTCGCGGCAGGCGATCTGCATGATTGGCGCGTAGCCCATGCGGGTCAGAAGCGCGCAGATGCCGACCGACGACATGTGGCAGTTGGCTCCGGAGGCATCGACCGCATTGATGCCGTCGACCCAGCCGTCGAAGATCGCCGCGCGTTCGTAGACGTCTTCCGGATTGGCACTGTCGGGCGGGTTCAGTTCGGCGGTGACGGCGAATTCGCCGCGCCGCAGCACGCGTTCCAGTCGGCCGAGCGAGGAGTGGCCGTGCAGGGGATCGAGCGGCAGGTGCGCGCCGAGCGGGTTCTCGTCTCTCTGGGCCATGGTTCAGGCGTCCTTTCCGGCTGCGGCTTCACGGGCCGCGGCGGCTTCCGCCGTCACGCGCAGCCAGGATGAGGTTTGGCGCAACGACTGGTTCACCGGCTTCTGGACGTCCATGATGGCATTACCCTTAGCCATGTTTCGCGAGCCCTTCCACGCCTGCACCCAAACGCAGGGCATGTCGGGCTCGACCTCGCAATTGCCGTTCGCCCGCACGCCGCCGCAAGGGCCGTTGCGCAGTTGCTTGGGGCAGTTCATCGGGCACGACATGCCGGTGGACGACAGCGCGCACTGGCCGCACATGCGACAGTCGAACAGGAAGCCCTTGACGTGACGTTCCACGAAGGTGATCGGCCGCTCGACACGCTCGTAGCCGAAGAACTTCCACACCGGGTGCAGGAGAAGGAAGGCCTCGGCGAAGCGGTTGTAGAACCACTCGAAAAAACGCGAATGGCGGACCGACCACAGTCGCACCGTGTATTTGCTGCGGGAACGCCGGCTCGGTGAGACACCGGCGGGCGTGAAGGCGCCGGTCTTGGCCTTGGTCGCCGCGGCGGCATTTCCCGGCATCTGCCGTTGCTCAGCCATTTTCGCGACCCCCCGCCTTCACGAGAGCGACGAGGCGCTCGCGGTCGTAGGCGGCCTCGAGCTGGGCGGCCGCGCTGTCTGCCTCCGCCTCGAGATCGTCGGAAACGGGCACCGGATCGGCCTTGCGCCATTCGGCGAGATAGTCGTCGGTTTCGGCGGCGCCGGTGCGCATGGCGCACATGTCGATCGCCTCGGTGAAGCGCAGCGAAAGCTCGCGCTTGGCGGTCGTGCGACCCTTCTTGATGATGACCTGGGCGGGAATGTCGCGCCAGTAGACGATGATGCGATCAGCCATTTGGAATGTTCTCCTCGGCCCCGACAATGCTTCCAGACCGGGCACACGGGCTGCACTCGCCACGACCGGGCCTCGCTCAAAAGCGACGTCGAAATTGACCGGCGGGAAAATCTACCAGATGCCTCGATTGATCCCGTTCCACACCCAGGTCCAAATGGTCGGGTGATACCATTGTCGCGACGTCGTGGTCTTCAGTTCTTGCGGACGCAGATTGCCCGACAGGGCCGCGCCCACTGCGCGCACGGCGATGCTGGTTCCGGCCGCCGTCAACAACAGCGGATAGGTGTGCATCGTGTCCTTCTTGGAGGGGGTCACGCGCGCCTGATAGAGGACCCCGCCGGTATCGACGCCCGCATCCACCAGATGGACGGTGGCGCCGAAGTTCGCCTCGTCCCGCATCACCCGCGACCAGTAGCCGCCCTGCTGGCCCCGATAGGCGGGGTTGATGCCAGCGTGGAAATTCAGCACGGGGCAGGGGATTGCCTCGAGGGTCGACTGCTTCAGCAGCCGGCAGCTGACGAGGAAGAGGACGGCCGGTTTCAGTTCATCGATCAGCCCCTGGAAATCCGGCCCGTTCACGCTGCCGACCTTCAATCTTCTCAGCGACGGATCCGGCTGCGGGTCGACATGAAACTGGTGGACGATTTCCTCTGCTCTCTTCCGCGTGAAGGGCTTGCCGAATTTCGACGCCGCCATCGTGGCCATCTGGCCGATCGCCTGCGGCCAGCCGAACCGGCGCGCCTTCTGGCGCAGCATCTGCTTTTTCGATTCCGGCTCTTCCTCGATCACTACGAGATTCGGGAAGTGGCGCTTGAGGGTATTGACGAGGATTTCCGGATTGGGTCCGCCCTGGGTCAGGACGACGACGCGCGCTCCCGAGTTGGCGGGCGTCTCGGGCATAGAGGAGGGATCGCCGAATGCAAGATTGGTGCTGGCCACAAATTGTTGCGTGTCGACCGTCATTTCCGCCATGTGCCCCGGTGCTGCGCCTGTCTCCCGGCAAGAAGTGCTCTCCTTGGCGGGTTTCCTGCGAAGAAAGGCGCAAAATGGTTACGATTTTCTGATGGCGCTCTAGAGTCGGGTCAGGGCGGAAGTAAGGTCGCCATAGCCGGTGAAGCGATACTCGTATTCGAGGCCGAGATAGTCGGCGGCCTCTTTCGCTTTCCGCTGCAGGTTCTCGTCTTCCAGCTGGGAGAGATAGACGAGCTTTCGGTAGTTGCCGAAGTACATGGGCTTCAGTTGCGGATGCCGGTCGAGGCCGAGCGGCTCGATCACGAAAGCCTCGAACTGGCGGGCAAGGAAGTCGGTGAGGAAGAACGACGTCACGTCGTCGTCGTTTTCCGCAAACGCGGCGTTGCCGGCAAAGAACGAATAGCAGTGCGGGCCTTCTATGCGCTCGACACCCTCGCGGTCGCACAACGCGTCGAGCTGGCCTCCGGTGCCGCAATCCGCATAGCCGACGAAGATCCGCTCGATTCCCTCAGCGCGGGCCTCGGCGATCGCGTTTTCGACGCCGGGCGCGATCTTCTCGGGATAGGCATGCCAGATCGCCGGAAGACACTGGAGTTCAATGTGGTCGAGCCCGTTGGCTTTATTGATGGCGATGATCTCGCGCGCGATGGCTCCGCATGCGATGACGCGAACCTTTTCCTTTTTCGCGCGTTGATGCGTAGAATTCTCGCTGCACACTTCGGTTTCAACAGCATCCATAGAAGGGCTCCGACCATGACTGCGAAAACCATGACGAAGATCTGCGTCGTCCTCGCCACGCTTCTTACGCTGAGCGCCTGTGCCAACACCATTCGCGGCATGGGCCAGGACACCGCCAACACTGTCAACGCGACCGAAAATGCCGGCAAACGGGTCGCCCATGCGGCTCAGTAGGCCCAGGATAGGGGCCTGGCGGCGCGCCCGCAAGGGCGATGGATCAGGCATCCGTTGGCCCCGGTTGCGGGCTAGCGGATGAAATCGATTGCGCGCCACTCCTTCTGGTGCGGCGCGCGATCTAAATTCGTCAGGCGCCAGCCAGCATGTTGTGCTTGCGCTTCATGAACTCCTTGGCGGTCTCGACGGCGACCGCCGCGTCGCGGCAGTAGGCGTCGGCACCGACGGCCTTGCCGAACTCCTCGTTCAGCGGCGCGCCGCCGACCAGCACGACGTAGTCGTCGCGCATGCCCTTTTCCTTCATGGTGTCGATGACGACCTTCATGTAGGGCATCGTCGTGGTCAGAAGGGCGGACATGCCGAGGATGTCCGGCTGCTCGCGCTCGATGGCCTCAAGGTAGTTCTCGACCGGGTTGTTGATGCCGAGATCGATGACATCGAAGCCGGCACCTTCCATCATCATGCCGACGAGGTTCTTGCCGATGTCGTGGATGTCGCCCTTGACGGTGCCGATGACCATCTTGCCCTGCTTCGGCGCGCCGGTGGCGGCGAGCAGCGGGCGCAGGATCGCCATGCCGGCCTTCATTGCGTTGGCCGACAGCAGTACTTCCGGGACGAACAGGATACCGTCGCGGAAATCGACGCCGACGATGCGCATGCCTTCGACGAGCGCCTGGGTCAGGACGTCGTAAGGTATCCAGCCGCGCTCGAGGAGGATGTTGGTCCCTTCCTCGATCTCCTCCTTGAGGCCGTCGTAAAGATCGTCATGCATCTGCTGCACGAGTTCTTCGTCGGAGAGCTCCGAGAGAATGATTTCGTCGTCTGCCATGTCGTGT
The DNA here is from genome assembly GCF_031455855.1 of Mycoplana sp. BE70. Classification (NCBI taxonomy): domain Bacteria; kingdom Pseudomonadati; phylum Pseudomonadota; class Alphaproteobacteria; order Hyphomicrobiales; family Rhizobiaceae; genus Mycoplana; species Mycoplana sp. BE70. Next base: position 36,614 of record NZ_JAVDTM010000004.1, on the reverse strand, counting down.
TTCCTCTCCATTCGCGCGGCGGACTTAGGCCGGTCGTCCTCCAGTGTTATCTGCGTTGCCGGCGCGATCCGATTTTGAAAGCGACGTCGCATAGAGCGAAAAGCGACCAAGACATCATTGCGTGACAACGCTTTCTCAGCGGGAGCCGGGCATGCGTCCGGTGTCCCGCGTGCGCCACTCGTTGGCGCATTGAGACCCGTCCCGAGTCGGGCGCTTGGTAGCATATGGGTGACAGGCGCCGGAGTGCGCGGCATAACTGAGGATAGACGGACATGAGTTTGACGACAGAGCAGCCGGAAGGCGAAGGTGGCGGTCGCCGCGCACGCGGCGAGGGACGGGGTGCAGCCGCACGCCGTGCTTCACGTTCCGGCGGCGGTCCCGGCCCGTCACTGCCCTATATCACGCGCAAGATCCGCGAATACGAGGTGCTTGACGAGGAGGCGCTGCAGCTCATCGAGCGCAATGCCGATACCGTGCTCGAAGAGGTCGGCATCGAGTTCCGCGACGACGCCGAGGCGTTGGCGCTCTGGAAGGAAGCCGGTTGCGAGATCAAGGGCGAGCGGGTGCACTTTCCGAAGGGCCTTTGCCGCGAGTTGCTCAAGACCGCGCCGAAGACCTTTACCTGGCATGCCCGCAATCCCGCCCGCAATTGCGAGATCGGCGGCAAGGCCACGGTGTTCGCACCGGTCTACGGCCCGCCCTTCGTGCGCGACCTCGACGGCAATCGCCGCTACGCGACGATCGAGGACTTTCGCAACTTCGTGAAACTCGCCTACATGGCACCGTCGATGCATTCGTCGGGCGGCACCGTCTGCGAGCCGGTCGACATCCCGGTGAACAAGCGTCACCTGGACATGGTCTACAGCCACATCAAGTATTCCGACAAGCCGTTCATGGGCTCGGTCACTGCGCCGGAGCGCGCCGAGGACACGATCGCCATGGCGAAGATCGTCTTCGGCGACGAATTCGTCGAGAAGAATTGCGTGACGCTGAACTTGATCAACGCCAACTCGCCGATGGTCTTCGACGAAACCATGGTCGGCGCGCTGAAGGTTTATGCCCGCCACAACCAGGCCTCCGTCGTCTCGCCGTTCATCCTGTCCGGCGCGATGAGCCCCGTGACCGTCGCCGGCACGCTGACGCAGATCCTCGCCGAAGTGCTGGCCGGTGCGGCCTTCACCCAGCTGATCCGCGCGGGCTCACCGGTGCTGTTCGGCACGTTTGCCGCTTCGATCTCGATGCAGTCGGGGGCGCCGACCTTCGGCACGCCCGAGCCGTCGCTGGTCTCCTACGGCGCCGCCCAGCTCGCCCGCCGTCTCGGCCTGCCGTTCCGTACCGGTGGTTCGCTCTGTGGCTCCAAGGTTCCGGACGCCCAGGCCGCTCACGAATCGGCAAACACGCTGAACATGACGCTGCTCGCCGGCACGAACTTCGTGCTGCACGCGGCCGGCTGGCTCGAAGGCGGTCTAATCTCGTCCTACGAGAAGTTCATGATCGACCAGGATCAGCTCGGCATGATGCAGAAGATGGCCGAGGGCGTCGATCTTTCGGAAAACGCCCAGGCGCTCGACGCAATTCGCGAAGTCGGTCCCGGCAGCCACTACCTTGGCTGCGCGCATACGCAGGCCAACTTCCAGACCGCCTTCTACCGCTCGCCGCTCGCTGACAACAATTCGTTCGAGCAGTGGGAGGTCGAGGGCCAGAAGCGGATCGAGGAGCGCGCCAACGCACTTTGCCGCTCGTGGCTAGAGCACTACGAGGCGCCCTATCTCGACCCGGCGATCGACGAAGCGCTGCTGGAGTTCATCGCCAAGCGCAAGGACTCGATGCCCGACGCCTTCACCTGAAAGGCTCCCGAACGCGCCAGGGAGCAAGGCGGAGCGGGAAGGGTGGCGGACATGATCCAGAAGGAAGTCTGGCGGCCGCACTACGAACTGCAGGGACCGAAGCCGAAATGACGGCATCGCTTCCGACAACCAAGATGATCCGTGCGGCCTTCGAGCCGCACGGTCTTTTTTTGCGTGGAATCGTCGACCTCTCCGGCGACGAAGCCGCGCCGGCGCTGGAGAATAGCGCGCGCGCAGGGAGCGTGGTTCTGATCGGCCATATAGGCAGCTCGCTCTGGCCGGCCTTCCGTGAATGGCAGGCGGGGCAATCGGATCGCGGCGGCACCGACCCGCTGGATGCATGGTCAAAGGCGGTCATCGGTCCCGTGGCTTCAGCGCTCGGAGCCACCGCATGGTATCCCTCGGACCCACCCTGGCAGCCCTTCCAGCAATGGGCGATGCGGGCGGAGGGGCTCCGTCCGTCGCCACTCGGCATCCTGATCGATCCGCAATTCGGCCTCTGGCACGGCTATCGCGGCGCCCTCGGGTTTGCACACGCGCTGGACCGGGTGAGACCGCCTGCGCCGGACCATCCCTGCGACCGCTGCCAGGACAAACCGTGCCTGACACGCTGCCCCGTCGCGGCGGTGACGGCGTCGAACTTCGACGTTGCGACCTGCCGCAGTCATCTGCGCACGCAGGCGGGGCAGGACACCTGCATGGCGTTGGGTTGCCTCGCCCGCGCCGCCTGTCCGGTGGGGGCCGAGTACCGCTATGTCGATGATCAGTTGCGCTTCCACATGGACGCGCTTTCCCTTTGAGATGGCGCGTACCCGCGCAATTTCTCGTGCCGAACGCGTCGAGGAGACGATGATCCGCACTGTGTGTGCCGTCCTGCTTCTGCTGCTGCTTTGTGGTGCCGGCGCCGCGCGCGCCGGCGATCATTGCCGGGAGGTCGTCCTTCTTTCCGAGGCATACACCGTCTGCACCTTCGACCCGGCCTTGGAGACGATCCGCATCTACGGCGTTCCGGATGGATCGACGCAGCCTGCCACCTACGGCGCGCTCCGCGACCGCCTCCGCGACAACCACGAGGCCATGATCTTCGGCATGAACGGCGGCATGTATCACCCCGACTATTCGCCCGTCGGGTTGCTGGTCGAAAACGGCCGTTTGCGCACACCGCTCAATCACGACGATGGAACCGGCAACTTCTTCCTGAAACCGAACGGGGTGTTCTACGTCGGCCGCGGGACGGCCGGGGTGATGGAGAGTGAAGCTTATGCCGCTGCGAAGCTGGAGCCGCTCTATGCCACCCAGTCCGGTCCGATGCTGGTCATCGACGGCAGCATCCATCCGCGCTTCCTGCCGCAGAGCGACAGCCTGAACATCCGAAACGGCGTCGGTATCCAGCCGGACGGTCGCGTCGTCTTTGCGATTTCGCATCGGCCGGTGCGGTTCTTCGACTTCGCGACGCTGTTCCGCGATCGCCTCGGCTACCGCAACGCGCTCTATCTCGACGGCAGCATTTCCAGCCTTTACGCACCGGAAGTATTGCGCAACGATCGGTCTGCGAGGATGGGGCCGATCGTGACGGTCGTTGGAGGCTTGCCGTATTGATCGACGTTCAGTCTTGATCGGTGGTGCAGCACGCTTTCGCGGGCATCACGCTTTTGGAAAGGCATTCGCCAAGCCGCCGGAGCGGGTGAGGCCGCTACGGAAGGCATTGTAGGCGGCATGCTGGCTGGACCTTGCCGCCTCCATGAGGCGCGCTTGGAGCCGCGCCGGGGCCTGTTGGCCCATCCACTCGCCAAGCCTTTCCAGCTTCAGCGAATTCAGAAAATGCGCTGCGGCTGCGCGATCGAGATGCAGGGCCAACCCTTCAAGCAGGTTTTCGTCCTGATGGGTGTTTTCCATCAGCAGGCGCAGGAAATACTGTTCGGTCTCGCCGAGCTCGGACAGCTTGTCTGCGATCGTTTCCCTGTCCGGAAAGGTGGCAAATCCTGCGTTCATTGGCCCGATCTCCTGGCGAATCTCTCTCGGTCATCTGGATAGTTCAGGGGTGGGAAGCCTGCAAGGCGTCCAGGTTCGGCGCTTGCCGGCGGAAGCGGTTGAATGTCAACTTTTAAACAATAAATATAATATTGACAAAATATCTAACATGAGTGATATGCGGCGCATGCTCGAACACCGGTCCCACGTAAAATTGAAAACGCTCCATGGCCCTTCGGCTGCGGCCATCAGCGCGCTGCTCTATCCCCATGCTGAGGTTGTTCTCCATGACCTTGCAACGCGGACGATCGCGGGAATCTGGAATGCCTTTTCCGGTCGCCAGCCGGGCATGGATACGCTTGTCGAGGACGATTTCGTCGACGACGGCGAGACCACGCTGCTCGGGCCGTACGAGAAGATCGGCACGGATGGCCGCAGGCTGAAATCGGTGACGGCGGTGCTGCCGGACGGCGAGGGAAGGGCGATCGGATTGCTCTGCATCAACATGGACGTCTCGCGGATCGATGAAGCCGTGCGGTTGCTTTCGGCATTCGCAGGAACGCCGCAGTCGCAACCGGCATCGCTGTTTGCCAGCGACTGGCGCGAGGCGATGAATGTCGCGCTGCACGATTGGCTGCAGAAGCGCGGGCTGTCGCTGTCCGCGCTGAAGCGGGCCGATCGCGTCGACCTAGTCGCCGCACTCGAGGCACGCGGCCTGTTCAAGACGCGCAACGCGGCAGAACACCTTGCCGGCCTGACCGGCACCTCCCGCGCCTCGATCTACAACTACCTCGCCGACGCACGCCGGATGAGCGCAGAGAAGGATACCTGACGTGACCATGCTTCCCGATTTCCGCCTGGAAACCCACTTCTCCCGCTGGGAGTTCACAGCCCGTTTCAACATGGCCGCCAGCGATTGCGAGACGCTGACGCTGCGCGACCTGCTGGCGCTGGCCGACGAGGATGACCGTGCCGCCTGGGAGGATCTGACGCTCGGCTACACGCCGACCTGGGGCGCGCCGGACCTGCGGGGGACCATCGCATCGACTTATGCGGGCTTGTCCGGCGCCGACATCCTGACCTTCGCCGGCGCGGAGGAGGGGCTCTACTGCGCCATGCTCGCGCTGCTCGGGCCTGGCGATCATGCGATCGTCACGGTGCCGAACTACCAGTCGATGGAGACACTGCCGGTCACGATCGCCGGCTCTGTCACCGGCGTACCCCTGCGGCCCGAGAACGGCTGGCAGCTCGACCTCGACGACGTCCGCGCCGCACTGCGGCCGGAAACGAAGGTGATCGCCGTCAACTTTCCGAACAATCCGACCGGCGTCGTCCTCGACGGTTCGGTGTTTGCCGGGCTTGTCGAACTCTGCCGCGAGCGCGGCATCCATCTCTTCAGCGACGAGGTCTACTACGGTCTCGAGCGCGACGAGGCGCGCCGCCTGCCGCAGGCGGCCGAGGTCTATGAGAAGGGCGTGTCGCTCAACGTCATGTCGAAGGCCTATGGCCTGGCGGGACTGCGCATCGGCTGGATCGCCAGCCGCGACCACGAACTGTTGCAGCGCATGGAGCGGATGAAGCATTACCTGTCGATCTGCAACGCGCGCCCTTCCGAAGTGCTGGCACAAATTGCCCTGAAGGCGCGTGAGACCATTCTCGCCCGCACGCGCGGCATCAGCGCCGCCAACGCCCAGACGCTGACAGGCTTCTTCGGCGATCACGCCGATCTCTACGAATGGAGTGCCCCCGACGCTTGCGTCGCGTTCGTGCGCTATCTCGGCCGCGATGGGGTGGAGGAGCACTGCCGGCGGCTGGTGGAGGAGGCGGGAGTGCTGCTCCTGCCCTCCAGCCTCTTCGCCTCCGAACTTCTGCCAGTACCGCAAGACCGATTCCGTGTCGGTTTCGGGCGACAGGATATGCAGGCGGGGCTCGAAGCCTGGCGCCGGTTCCTGCAAACGGCGTACGGGCAGTAAGTTTCGTCCGGTTCGCCCCACATCCACCTGCCGGTCCTTCTCCCCCGCGAGTGGGGAAGGAGGGAAGTCGCGGGGTTCCAGTTCCCTCTCCCCGCCTGCGGAGAGAGGGTTAGGGTGAGGGGCAGCTCGCCTGCGGCTTGGCAGCAATTTCGATGGAAGGCGAGTCGAGGCCGCCCTTCTTGGCTAACGGACGACGGCCGGTGCCGGGCCGGAATTGTCGGTCAGCAGAAGCCGAATGCCGAGGCCGACCATCACCAGCCCGGTGAACCGTTCCTGCCATGCCAGAAGCCGCGGCCATCGGTACAGCAGTTGGCCAACCGATCCCGCCGTCACGGCGACGGATCCCAGCGAGAAGATCCCGGCCAGCTTCTGTATCGATCCCAGTACCAGAAGTTGCAGCCAGACGGGACCCGCTGACGGATCGACGAACTGCGGCAGGAAGGCAAACATGAACAGCAGCGACTTGGGATTGGTGAGATTGTTAATCGCCCCCTCGCGAACGGCGGACCAGCCGGAGACCGCCCTGACGGCAATCTTTCCGCCGCACCGGTGTGCGAAACTTGCCCAGATCATCCTGCTGCCAAGATAGACCAGGTAGAAGGCGCCGGCCCACTGGAGGAGGAGAAGCGCTGCCGGATAGGCGCGCAGCAGGGATGCCAGGCCGAGGACCAGCAACCCCACCTGAACCACGCCGGACACGAATATCATCCCGACAACGGTCAGTATGGCGACCTTGCGTCCCTGGCCGACGCCGCGAGCCACGATCAGCATCATGTCCGGCCCCGGCGTGATTTCGAGGACTGCCAGTGCAACAAGAAAGGTCAGGAACGTCGAAGCAAGATCTCATCCAGTGACGCGCTGCTAAAGGCGCGCCGCACCAGTATCACTTCGGATCCGATCGAAAAAGCCGCCCGCCATTTCGGCAGGGCGGCTGATTTTTGGCGTGGAAGTCGGTTTCAGGCCCGTGCGCGCCGGCCGCGTTCGCGTGCAGGCGCAGATGCGCTCTCGTTCGCCGACTTGTTCCGAAGCGGGCCGATGGCCTCGACAATCATCTCGAGCGTCGGCCGTTCGCGCGGCTCATGGGCGTCGAGCGCCTGGCGCATTGCCGCAAGGTGCTCACAGGACGTGCCGCAGCAGCCGCCGATGATGCGGGCGCCGGCGTCGCGGGCGAGGCGCGCATACTCGGCCATCAGCGGCGGGGTGCCGGAATAGTGGATCACGGCGCCGCGATACTCTGGGATGCCGCAGTTGCCCTTGACGACGATCGTCGCCGACGGGTCGGCGCCGGTCATGTCGAGCAGGGAGGAGAGAATATCGGAGGCGCCGACACCGCAATTGGCACCAACCGCGAGCGGACCCGAGCCGATGTCGCTGGCGACATCGTGAATGTCCTTCGGATGCAGGCCCATCATCGTCTTGCCGGCGGTGTCGAACGAGCCGGTATAGACGAAGGGCAGGCCGACCTTCACCGCCGCTTCGGCCGCGGCACGGATCTCCTCCGGCGAGGACATGGTCTCGATCCAGGCGACGTCGGCGCCGCCGGCCTTGAGGCCCTCGATCTGTTCGGCAAATGCGGTGACTGCGTCCTCATAGGTCAGCGCCCCGAGCGGGATGAGCAACTCGCCCGTCGGGCCGACGGAGCCGGCGACGATGACCGTGCGCGGCGCCGCATCAGCAACCGCGCGGGCGATTTCAGCGGCGCGCTTGTTCAGGTCGAAGACGCGGTCCTGCGCCTTGTGCAGCTTTAAGCGGTGGCGCGTACCGCCGAAGGTGTTGGTCAGGATGATGTCGGCACCCGCTTCTACGAAGTCCTGGTGCAGCTTGGTGATGTTTTCCGGCTTTGCCTCGTTCCACAGTTCCGGTGCCTCGCCGGCCTCCAGCCCCATGGCGAAAAGCGAGGTACCGGTTGCGCCATCGGCAAGAAGGAACGGTTTTTCCGCAAGCAGGGCCGCCAGCGCGTTCGGTTCGGTTGTCATCAGGGTCTTCCTTATCGTGCCGGCAGAGGCCGTTCGCAGGCCGAATTCGGTCATCTCGAAATGAGTTAACGATATAAAGATTTCTTTATGTTGCCGCAAGCGCGGATGCGAATGAACAACGGAAAAAGGGCGCTACGTTCGCGCGCCCTTTCATTCTTGTCCAAGCGTGCAGTCTATGCGGCGGCTTGCGCATGCGCCTCGTGGCTGGTCGGCGTGACCATGGCGGCGATGATCGCGCCCAGCGTTATCGCGCCGATCGGTCGGCCCGTTTCGTCGACCACGTGGGCAACGTCCTGGTTGGTGACGGTCATGGTGCGGGCCGCGGCTTCGAGCACGGTGCCCTTGGCGATGGGGGCGCCTTCCGGGTTGCCCGACAGGGGTGCCATGATCGTCTCGACGTTGATGACGCGGCCGCGGTTCACCTCCTTGACGAAGGCGGTGATGTAGTCGTCGGCGGGCTGCAGCACGATATCCTGGCCGGTTCCCTGCTGCACCACCTTGCCGTCGCGCAGGATCGCGATCTTGTCGCCGAGGCGCAGCGCCTCATCCAGGTCGTGGGTGATGAAGACGACGGTTTTCTTCAATTCCTTCTGCAAGTCGAGAAGGACCGACTGCATATCGACGCGAATGAGTGGGTCGAGTGCGGAATAGGCCTCGTCCATCAGTAGGATTTCGGCATCGTTGGTCAGCGCGCGGGCGAGGCCGACGCGCTGCTGCATGCCGCCGGAGAGCTGGTTGGGATAGTGGTTTTCGAAACCGGAAAGGCCGACCCGGTCGATCCAGTAGCGGGCGCGCTTTTGGCTCTCCGCTGTCGGAATTCCCTGAATCTCAAGGCCATAGACGGTGTTTTCAATCACGGTCCGGTGCGGCAGCAGCGCAAACTTCTGGAAGACCATCGCCGTCTTGTGGCGGCGGAAGGCGCGCAAGTCGCTTTCGTTCATCCGACAGATGTCGACGCCGTCATAAAGCACTTCGCCGGCGGTCGGCTCGATCAGGCGATTGATGTGGCGGATCAGCGTCGATTTACCGGAGCCAGACAGGCCCATCACCACCATGACGCCGCCGGCCGGCATGGATATATTGATGTCCTGCAGGCCAAGAACGTGGCCGTATTTCTCGTTCAGTTCGGCCTTGCCGAGGCCGTTCTTCACCATCTCGATATAGTCCGCCCCGCGAGGGCCGAAGATCTTGTAGAGATTTTTCACTTCGATTGCATGACTAGCCATGGACGACCTCCGAATGCTTTTGCAGCCGCTTGCCGTAGGCCTGGCTGGTTCGATCGAAAATAATGGCGATCGCGACGAGCGCGAAGCCGTTGAGAAAACCGACGGTGAAGAACTGGTTGTTGATGGCGCCCAGCACGTTCTTGCCCAGACCGCCGACGCCCACCATCGAGGCGACGACGACCATGGCGAGCGACATCATGATCGTCTGGTTGATGCCCGCCATGATCGTCGGAAGCGCAAGCGGAAACTGGACGTTCTTCAGCTTCTGCCAACTGGAGGAGCCGAAAGCGTCGGCTGCCTCCAGGACCTCCTTGTCGACAAGCCGGATGCCGAGATTGGTCAGCCGGATCATCGGCGGGATCGCATAAATGACCACGGCAATCATGCCGGGCACCTTGCCGATGCCGAAGATCATCACCACCGGGATAAGGTAGACGAAGCTCGGCATCGTCTGCATCACGTCGAGGATGGGATTGACGAATGACTGGACCCGGTCGAAGCGCGCCATGAGAATGCCGATCGGGATGCCGAGCAGGACGGCGAAGATCGTGCATACGGTCGTCATCGCAAGCGTCACCATCGCATCGTTCCAAAGGCCGAAAAGGCCGATGAGAACCATGGCGACAGCGGCGCCGAGCATCACCTTCAGGTTCCGACTGCCGACGTAGACGATTGCCAGCATCAGCACCAGGATGAGAGGCCATGGAGAGGTGACGAACAGGCGTTCAAGGAAGTTCAGAAACACTTGCAGCGGCTGTACGGCCGAATCGATGACCGACGCGTAGGAGCGCACGAGCCCCTTGAAGCCGTCGTCAATTGCCTTGCGTCCCTCGCGAATCGTGGAATCGCTCAGTGCGGGAAACCTGCAAAGCAATGCTGGCATGTCGTCGCACAATGCCATCTCGATCCCCTTGTCCTGCCGGGCATCGCCGTCGCGCCTGCCCCGCCGCAGTGCCGGATGCGTCATGGACGCTGCGTTTGTTGTCGTTCATTCCGGCTTGCCGCAATCTTGTCACATGAAGCCGATTCCTTTCATGTGCTGTTTGCGACTTTGATTTTTCTCTCCCCGTTTCCGTCATGAGCAACCGGCTCAGAGGGCGGATTTGACCTTTTCGGCGACCTCCGGGGCGACCCAGGTCGTCCAGAGTTCCGGATAGGTTTTCAGAAAATACTTCGCTGCGTCCTCGTTTGTTCCCTGGTTGTCGCCCATCCAGGCGAGGACCTTGCTGACCGTCTGGTTGTCCCACTTGCGCGTCTTGACGTAATCCATGGCAACGCTCGCTTTTTCTGCGAACTGCTTGGTCACGATCGTATAGACGCTGGCGACAGGATAGCCGTTCACCTTCGGGTTCGGGCAATCCGGAATGGCGGTGCACGAATCCCATTCCTTTTTGTCATGCTCGACGCCGAAGGGCAGCTTGATCATCTCGTACTTGCCCAGGATTGCCGTCGGCGCCCAATAGTAGCCGAGCCAGCCGACCTTCTTTTCGAAGGCATTGGCGATCGATCCATCCAGCCCGGCAGCCGAGCCGGTGTCGACCAGGTCAAACCCCTTCTGTTCGGCGCCGAGCGCCTTGTAGAGATTGGCGGTGGAAACCTGGCAGTTCCAGCCTGCAGGACAGTTGTAGACGGCGGCGCGTGCCGGGTCTTCCGGTGCGGGGAACAGTTCTGGGTGCGCCAGGGCGTCCTGGACCGTCTTGATATCCGGATGCGCGTCGGCGAGGAACTTGGGAATCCACCAGCCCTGTACGCCGCCCTCGGACAGCAGCGGCGCGGCCTGGATAAGGCGGCCTTCGGCGAGCGCGGCGTCGAGCGCGGTTCGCACCGAATCCACCCAGAATTCCGGGGCCATGTCCGGCTCGGACTTCTCATTCATCGATGCAAAGGTCGGCATCGTGTCGCCGGTCACAAGGGTGACCGTGCAGCCGTAGCCGTTCTCGAGAATGATCTTGTCGACCTGGGCGGCGACACCCGCCGATGCCCAGTTCATTTCTGCAATGGAAACGCTGCCGCAATCGGCAGCCTGTGCGGACCCGGCGCCGGCATAGAGCCCGGCGGCTAGGATGGTTGAAGCGAGCAGCTTCCTCATGGTCTCAAGACCTCCCAGTTTCGATGCAGCAAACCATCTGGAGCAGCGGCAGGGCTCTGCGTTTCCTGTGCTGCCCGGTCGTCACAAGCGTCAGGCCGGGGGCCGATAAGCGCGTCAGGCAGGTCGATACCCTGCTTGCGGCGACACCCATCTTATGCCGTTCGGCGAAATCGAACCTGTCACCGGCCGATCGTGTCCTTATCGCAGTCGTCAGCGTAAGGATTCCAGCATAGAAATCAACCTCGCTGCCGCTGGGACGTCGATCCGGCGCGGTTATGTTCGCGGCATAGCGGCGGCGGCGGCGAAAATGACCTCATCCGCCAACAAAAGTGCGCAATTCATCTTTGCTTAAGCTTTCAATAACGTTCCGGTAACGATGTGCGGCTAATTGTGTCGTCACGGCAGCCAAGCTACTGCCTGTCCCCGGATCAGGTAGTGCGTACCGGGGGCGAGTATCGCCGGTGCGTATCCGGCGTTGTCCGTGTTTCGGACCAGCCGCGGGCAAAACTGCACTGCGGCTTTTTCTTTGGTTCTTGCGCAAGGAAAAGCGCCCTCCCGACCGGGCAAGGGCGCCTCGGTGCAATCGCTTCCGTGTCAGCCGACATTGCCTGTGCGGATGAGGCGCAGCGGGCCAAACGGTGCGTCGGCGACCAGATTGCGCACGCGCGACTGGCTTTCCGGCATGCGGCCATTCCATGCGATCTGAACGAAATTCGGTTTGCTGAAGATGTACAGCATGGTCTTGGTCCTTCTCGCCGTCGGCGCATCAGAGTCGCATTCAGGCGGTGATATACGCTGGAGAATTGCTGAAATCGCAACCGTTTCCGGCGTCGGATGTCGTAAATCGACTACCGTCGGCGCGGTTGTGCCCGTTGCGTGCCGACGAAGCTGGTCCGCGGTGGCGGATCGCGGTCGTGAGGCGCCGTTTTCAGGACTTTGCGCTCAATGGACACGATGCTAGTGAAGGCGCATGACACGCAAGATCATGTTGCAGGGAACCGGCTCCGATGTCGGCAAGACGGTGCTGGTCGCGGGCCTGTGCCGGATCGCCTCGAACCGTGGGCTCAAGGTCAGGCCGTTCAAGCCGCAAAACATGTCGAACAACGCCGCCGTTTCGGCCGACGGTGGCGAGATAGGCCGGGCACAGTGGTTGCAGGCGATGGCGGCACGCGTGCCGTCGACGGTGCACATGAACCCGGTTCTGCTCAAGCCGCAGTCCGACACTGGCAGTCAGATCGTCGTTCAGGGCAAGGTGTTCGGGCAGGCGAAGGGCCGGGATTACCAGGCACTGAAGCCCAAGCTGCTCGGCGCGGTGATGGAGAGTTTCGAGGCGATCAGTGAAGGTGCTGACCTGGTCGTCGTGGAAGGGGCCGGCTCGCCCGCAGAAATCAACCTCAGGGCGGGGGATATCGCCAACATGGGGTTTGCGACCCGGGCCGGTGTGCCGGTGGTGCTCGTCGGCGACATCGATCGCGGTGGCGTCATTGCCTCGCTGGTCGGGACGCATGCGATTCTGCCCGAAGAGGACCGTTCGATGGTGACGGGCTACCTCATCAACAAGTTCCGTGGCGACGTGACGCTGTTCGATGACGGAATCCGGGCGGTCGAGGTGCATACCGGCTGGCCCTGCTTCGGTGTGGTGCCGTGGCTGAAACATGCCCGCCAACTGCCAGCGGAGGATTCGGTGGTGCTGGAGCGGCTGGCGACGGGGCGGGCGCGGGCGCTACGGGTGGCCGTGCCGGTGTTGTCCCGCATCGCCAATTTCGATGATCTTGATCCGCTGCGTCTGGAGCCCGACGTCGATCTCGTCTTCGTCCGGCCGGGCGAGCGCATACCCTCCGATGCCGGTCTCGTCGTTCTTCCCGGTTCCAAATCCACCATCGCCGACCTGAATGACCTGCGGGCGCAGGGCTGGGATCGCGACATGGAGCAGCACAACCGTCGCGGCGGACGTATCATCGGAATATGCGGGGGCTACCAGATGCTTGGCCGGCGCGTGAGCGATCCGCTCGGCATCGAGGGCAGCGAGCGAGAGATCGAAGGCCTTGGTCTGCTGGACGTCGAAACCGTGATGGCGCCGGAAAAGACGGTGCGCAACAGCGCTGCGCATTCGCTTCACTACGGCGTGCCGCTTGAGGGCTACGAGATCCATCTCGGCCTGACCACCGGCCCGGACTGTGCCCGGCCCGCCGTGGAGATCGACGGCCGGCCGGACGGGGCGACGTCTCCGGACGGGCGCATTTTCGGCACCTACCTGCACGGTCTTTTGTCGAGCGATTCCTTCCGGGCCCGCCTTCTGGCGGAATTCGGGATTGCAGGTGGCGGCTTCGACTATCGCAGGGCGGTCGATGAGGCTTTGGATGGAGTGGCGGCCGAACTTGAGGCCGCGCTGGACCCGCGATGGCTGGCTCGGCTTTTGCAATGTGATTGAGTTTTCCCGATTAAGCGACTTTCGCCAAACGTCAGTAACTGCAGGTATCCATGCACTGCCGGCTATTGGTGGGCAGGGAAGGCGGGATCAAAGTTGTGCCGGAATCTGATGCCATGGCCTTGATTGGCGTTCAGTTGGGGCTAGCGTGCGGAGGGTGCTTCCGCAGCGATCGAAAGGGAATTTGATGACCAGCGCGCGTTTTGCGAAACTCGGATTGGCTAGCTTGCTGGGGCTCGCCGTCGCCGGCGGACCAGCGGTGCAGGCGGCTGAAACGCAACCGCCTGCCAGCGCATCCAAAAAGTGGGAATCGGAATTTTCGCTGTGGCAGAAGATTTCGGCCAGCAGCGATCCGGCGGGATATGAAAGCTACCTGAAGCAGTATCCGAACGGCACGTTCGCCTCGATGGCCCGAATTCGCCTTGCCGAATTGAACGCCGCCGGCGTCGCCAAACCCGCCAAGGAGGCGGAGGGATCCGCGCAAGGGACAGCCGCTCCTTCCGCGAAGGAAAAGGCCCAATCAGACCAGAAGGCCGCCGAGGCTGCACGACTGAAAGCCGAGGAACAGGCGAAGATTGCCGCCGAGAAGGCAAAGGTCGAGCAAGAAAAGCTTGCCGTCGAGGCAGAGCGCAAGCGCCTGGAAGAAGCTGAGCAATTGCGCAAGGAAGAGCAGGCGCGCGCGGAAGCGGAAGCCAAGCGGGCCGCAGAGGCGAAGGCTGAGGTTGAGCGCCAGGCAGCCGAGGAGGCTGCTCAGGCCGAGCGATTGAAGGCGGAGCAGCAGGCGCGGGCCGAAGCTGCGCGCCTGAAGGCCGAACGGGAGGCCAAGATCGCCGAGGAAGCAAGGGCGAAGGCAGAAGCGGAGCAGGCGGCCGCCGAGGCCGAGCGCAAACGCATCGAGGCGGCGGCGGAAGCCGCGCGGATCAAGGCCGAACAAGCCGTCCAGGCAGAAACCGAGGCCCGGGCCAAGGCGGATGCCGCAGAGGCGGAAAGGGCAAGGGCGGAGGCGGCGCGGGATGCAGCCGAAGCCGAACGGGCCAAGGCCGAAGAGGCCGCAGCGGCCGCGCGACAGAAAGCAAGCCAAGCTGCGGACGGCAACACCGGGGCGACCGTGCCCCCCGATTTCCCTGCCGGCACGCTGGATGCCAAGGCACCTTCCACCGAGCCGGACAGTTCGACTGCGGCCACGGCGACCAAGGCTGAGGCCGATGAGGCCGAGCGCCTTGCCCGTCGCGAGGACAACAGCTGGAGCCGGGCCGTTCTCAATGGTACGGCCAGCGCAATCGAAAAGTATCTCGACGAGTTTCCGAACGGCCGCTTTGCGGCGGAGGCACACAAGCGATTGGCGGCTCTCGGAAAGCAGACGAACGACGGCGCGACAGCGGCAGGTGATGCAAGCGTTAACGACGTCGTCACCGAGAAGCCTGTCGCAAAGCAGCAGTTACAGTCGAAAACGACAGTTTTTGAAACCTCGCCCGATGTCCGGGAGGCTTACCTGGAGCCGGGAACCCGTATCCAGTCTCAGCGTTGGCTGAACGTGCTGGGTTACGACACGGGCGGTGCGGATGGCGTGTTCGGCCCGCGAACCCGATCGGCGATCGCGGCATGGCAGCGCTCGCTCGGCCAGCGCGCAGACGGCTATCTGACCCGCAAGCAGTTCCGACAGTTGCGCGAATCGGGCCAGTTCGCCGAGCAACGCAGTCGCCAGCGCGTCGCGCGGCAGCGCTACCAGACGGATCGCTATTCCAACGACGGCTATGGCGTGTACGACGGGCCGGTGGACGGCTATCTGGAAGGGCCTGTCGGCGGCTACTACGAGGGGCCGGTCGATGGATACTATGAAGGGCCGGTGGACGGCTATTACGGCCGCCCGCGTCGTGGCTGGGGCGGGCCCGGATACTGAGGCCCCGGACGCCCGTCCTGACGCCGGTATTCGGAAGATGGATGACGCGGACGGTCGATTGACTTCGGCAACTGTCAGGCATATTCATCGCCTATTGGATGGCGCGCCGGTCCGGAAACGGACGGGCGCGTAAATGGGAATGTGACGGGGTGGACCCAACCAGGGCGCTCCAATCACGGCCGACCCCGCGACTGTAGAGTGGCGAGGCCTATCCAGCCGATCGGAAACGACCGGCAAAGCCACTGGGTGGCGGCATGATGAACCGGGGTCTGGACGCCTCTATCTCTACGAATCGTCCGCCTCTCATGCCGCTTTTTCCCGGGAAGGCGAGGGTAGCCGCCGGCGCAAATGCGCCTGACGCCACGAGCCAGGAGACCTGCCTCCAATGAAGGGCATAGTGCCCGCCCTGGGGATGTTCCCCGTTGCCAGCACGGAGGTTGTCATGGCTGCTCACGTTTCTTCTTCTGTTTCCCTGTCTCTCAACGATCGTCTCTATGCCGGTCTCGTTGCGCTTTTGCTCGGCGGTTTTCTGGTGTTCGGCGCAGGCCTCGCCAATTCGTCGGTCCTGCACGATACCGCGCACGACACGCGCCACTCCTACGGCTTCCCCTGCCACTAAGGGGGGTGACATGATCGTCAAATATCTCCTGGCCGCTCTGGTGGCCGGGTTGTTCTCCGGCGCCCTGATGACGGCCGCCCAGGAGGCGCGAGTGATTCCGCTCATTCTTCATGCCGAAGAGTATGAAGGCGGCGAAGCTGCGCCTGCTCCGGCCGGTACGGAAGTCCAGCCCACCGAAGCCCAGCCCGAGGCGACGCAAGAGCATTCCGCGCTCGGCGTCGGCGCGGTTCTGTCCGAAATCGCCGGCTATCTCTCGCCGGTTTCGGTCGCCTACGCGCACAGCGGCGAGCACGGTGAGGACGAGGGCGGCATCATGTTCGGCATGAGCCGGTTCTCCGGCACGCTGCTTGCCAATCTGGTGGCGGGGGCGGGCTTTGCCCTGCTTCTCGCAGGCTTCAGCCTCGTGACCGGCAACCCGATCACGGTCGCAAACGGCGCTCTCTGGGGGGCGGCCGGCTGGCTTGCCGTGCATCTGCTACCGGCCATCGGCCTGCCGCCGGAGCTTCCGGGCTTTCCGGCAGCCGACCTTGCCGAGAGACAGGTCTGGTGGCTTGTGACGGTGGCGCTATCGGCAGGCGGTCTCTACCTGCTGATCCTGAAGGATGGCCTGGGTGCCAAAGTTGCCGGTATCGCCCTGATCGCGGCCCCGCACGTCTACGGCGCGCCGCAGCCGACGGATCTGGCTAGCAACGTGCCGGCCGTCCTCGGCGCCGAGTTCGCCGTCGCGGCCCTCGCCACGACGTTGTTCTTCTGGATCGTACTCGGCCTCTCGCTCGGCTTTGCCAACGAGAAGATCGTCAAGGCAGCCTGATGAAAACCGTATCGCCCGGAGCCGTCCTGGTTCTGGGCGGTGCCCGTTCCGGAAAATCCGCATTCGCGGAAAGACTGGCTGCGGAAACCGGCGTCTCGAAGCATTACATCGCGACGGGCAGGGCCTGGGACGATGAAATGCGCGAGCGCATCGAGCAGCACCGGGCGCAGCGGGGCAGCCACGGCTGGGTTACGCACGAGGAGCCGCTGGCGCTGCCGGAGCGCATCAACGACACGGCGCGCAAGGATCGGGTCCTGCTCGTGGATTGCCTGACGCTTTGGGTGACGAACCTGATGCTGGAAGGGCACGACATAAAGGCGGCCTTCGACGATCTTGCCGCGGCGATCGTCACCACGCCCGGCCGGGTGGTGTTCGTCTCGAACGAGGTCGGCCTTGGCATCGTGCCGGACAACAAGATGGCGCGCGAATTCCGCGACCATGCCGGCCGATTGCACCAACAGGTGGCCTCGCTTGCCACCGAAGTCTATTTTGTCGCGGCAGGCCTGCCGCTGAAAATGAAGGGTTGAGCCATGCTCCAGCAGAAGATTCCCGCCACCGTCATCACCGGCTTTCTCGGCGCCGGCAAGACGACGATGATCCGCAACCTGCTGCAGAACGCCAACGGCAAGCGGATCGCACTGATCATCAACGAGTTCGGCGACCTCGGCGTCGACGGCGACGTGCTAAAGGGCTGCGGGGCCGAAGCCTGCAGCGAGGACGATATCATCGAGCTGACCAACGGTTGCATCTGCTGCACCGTTGCCGACGACTTCATCCCGACCATGTCGAAGCTGCTCGAGCGCGAGAACCGCCCGGACCACATCGTCATCGAGACGTCCGGCCTGGCGCTGCCGCAGCCGCTTGTCGCCGCCTTCAACTGGCCGGAGATCAAGACGCAGGTGACGGTCGACGGCGTTATCACCGTGGTCGACAGCGCGGCCGTTGCCGCCGGCCGGTTTGCCGATGACCACGACAAGGTCGATGCATTGCGGACCCAGGACGAGAACCTCGACCACGAAAGCCCGCTGGAGGAGCTCTTCGAGGACCAGTTGACTGCCGCTGACCTGATCGTCCTCAACAAGACCGACCTGATCGATGCCGCCGGCTTGAAGGCGGTCCGCGAGGAGGTTGCTTCCCGTATCACCCGCAAGCCGGTGATGATCGAAGCGCGGAACGGCGATGTCGCCGCGGCCGTCCTGCTCGGCCTCGGGATCGGCACGGAGGACGACATTGCCAACCGCAAGTCGCATCATGATCTGGAGCACGAGAACGGCGAGGAGCACGACCACGACCATGACGAGTTCGAGAGCTTCGTCGTCGAACTCGGCGCCATCGCCGACCCGATAGGTTTCGTCGAACGGCTGAAGGGCGTGATCGGCGCGCACGACATCCTGCGGCTCAAGGGTTTTGCCGACGTGCCCGGCAAGCCGATGCGCCTGCTGATCCAGGCGGTCGGCAGCCGCATTGACCAGTATTTCGAGCGCGCCTGGCAGGCCGGCGAAACGCGCGGCACGCGTCTCGTCGTCATCGGCCTGCACGACATGGACGAAACCGCCGTACGCGCCGCAATCGCCGCCGCGGCGGCCTGAGGGGGCGGACGATGCCGACGCGTTCGGCGGAAGGGAGGCTGGCTTGCATCTCCTTCTAGCGCAAAAGGGTACGATCGCCGACGGCAAGGAGGCGATCGATCTCGGTCAGTCGCAGGGCGACATTCTGTTCCTCTCGGCGGCCGATACCGAGCTTGCTTCGATTGCGGCGGCGCATCGTGGCCGCGACGTGTCGACGCGATTGCGGCTTGCCAGCCTTGCCTCGCTCGCCCATCCCATGTCGGTCGATACCTATGTTGAGCGCACGGCGCGGCATGCGAAGCTGATCGTCATCCGCGCGCTCGGCGGCGCCAGCTATTTCCAGTACGTGCTCGAGGCACTGCATGCGACCGCGGTGGCGAACGACATCACGCTGGTGGCCCTGCCCGGTGACGACCGGCCGGACGACGGGCTTGTGCAATTCAACCGCGTGACCGAGGAGGACCGGCTCCGGCTGTGGGCCTACCTCACGGAGGGCGGGGCGGAAAACGCCGCCCGCTTCCTCGACTATGCCGACGCGTTGGTGTTCGGCGGGGACAAGCCTTCTCCGGCGGAACCGCTGGAAAAGGCCGGGATCTGGTGGCCCGGTCGGGGTGTCATCGACGTCGAGACTTGGAAGAGGCTTTCGCTGGGAGCCGCCGCTTCCGACGATCCGGAGAAGCCCGTGGTCGCGATCAGCTTCTATCGCGCCTATGTGCAAAGCGGCGAGACCGGGCCGGTCGAGCTGCTGATCGAGGCGCTCGCGGCCGAGGGCGTGCGGGTGCTGCCGCTCTTCGTCTCCAGCCTGAAGGATCCCGCCTCGATCGAAGTGGTGCGCGCCGCCTTCGCCGCCGCCCAGCCGGACGTGGTGTTGAACGCCACCAGCTTTGCAGTCTCCGCGCCCGGCGGCAGCCGCAAGCCGACGGTGCTGGACGAGACGGGCGCGCAGGTGCTGCAGGTGATCTTTTCCAGTTCCTCGCATGACGCCTGGCAGGCCTCCGCGCAGGGACTGACGGCCCGCGATCTCGGCATGAACGTGTCACTGCCGGAGGTGGACGGTCGGGTGCTTGCCCGGGCTGTCTCCTTCAAGGCCGCCGCGCGCTGGGACGCTGCCGTGGAGACGAACATCGTCAGCCTGGAGCCGGTCGAGGATCGCATCCGCTTCTCGGCGAAGCTTGCCGCCAATTGGGCGCGTCTGCGTCGGGCCAGGACGGACGAGCGCCGCATCGCACTCGTCATGGCGAACTACCCCAACCGCGACGGCCGGCTCGGCAATGGTGTCGGTCTCGATACGCCGGCTGGAACGCTCGAAATCCTGCGTGCGATGAAGGCGCATGGCTATGCGGTCGGTGATCTGCCGGCCGACGGCGATGCGTTGATGGGCCACCTGATGGCCGGTCCGACGAACTCGGCCGGTGAAGATCGCGAAATCCGCGAGACGATTTCGTTGAATCAATACAGGTGCTTCTTCGCTTCTCTTCCGAAGTCGATGCAGGACGATGTGATCGCCCGCTGGGGTGAACCGGAGGACGATCCCTTCATCAAGGGGGACGTCTTCGCCCTGCCGCTGACCCGTAGCGGCGAGACGCTTGTCGGCATCCAGCCCGCGCGCGGTTACAACATCGACCCGAAGGACACCTATCACTCGCCGGACCTCGTGCCGCCGCACGGCTATTTCGCCTTCTACGCCTACCTGCGCGAGGTCTGCGGCGTCCACGCGATTGTCCATGTCGGCAAGCATGGCAACCTCGAATGGCTGCCGGGCAAGGCGCTGGCCCTGTCGGAGACCTGCTATCCGGAGGCGGTCTTTGGTCCGCTCCCGCATCTCTATCCCTTCATCGTCAACGATCCGGGCGAGGGCACGCAGGCAAAGCGCCGTTCCGCCGCGGTCATCATCGACCACCTGACCCCACCATTGACGCGCGCCGAAACCTACGGACCGCTGAAGGACCTGGAGGCACTGGTCGACGAGTACTACGACGCCTCCGGCGGCGATCCCCGCCGCATCAAACTTCTCAGCAAGCAGATCCTCGACCTCGTCCGCGACATCGGTCTCGACCAGGACGCCGGCATCGCCAAGTCGGACGGCGAGGAGGCGGCGCTGCAGAAGCTCGACGCCTATCTTTGCGACCTGAAGGAAATGCAGATCCGCGACGGCCTGCATGTCTTCGGCGTCTCGCCGTCGGGGCGGCTGCTGACCGACCTGACGCTGGCGCTGGCGCGGGTTCCGCGGGGGCTGGGCGAGGGCGGTGATGCCAGCCTGCAACGGGCCATCGCGGCGGATGCGTTTTCCAGCGGTGACAAGGTGCGGGAAGCAATCGAGGCAGCTTTCGCCTTCGACCCGCTCGACTGCGTCCCCTCCGACCCCTGGAGCGGTCCACGGCCCGAAATTCTCGGGGAACAAACCGACGCACCCTGGCGAACCGCCGGCGACACGGTCGAGCGCATCGAACTGCTGGCGGCGAAGCTGGTAAGTGGCGAACTGCCGTGCCCGGAGGGCTGGACAGCCACCCGCGCCGTCCTCGACCAGGTAGGCTCCTCGATACGGCCTTCCATCGAAGCCTGCGGCGCAGCGGAGATGGCGGCGCTGATGCGGGGCCTTGACGGCCGCTTCGTCGAGCCGGGTCCCTCCGGCGCGCCGACGCGTGGCCGGCCGGACGTGCTGCCGACCGGGCGCAATTTCTATTCCGTCGACAGCCGCGCCGTGCCGACGCCGGCCGCCTGGGAGCTCGGCAAGAAATCCGCCGAACTGCTCGTGACCCGCTACGCGCAGGATCACGGCGAGTGGCCAACCTCGTTCGGCATCACCGCCTGGGGCACGTCGAACATGCGCACCGGCGGTGACGACATCGCCCAGGCCTTAGCGCTGATCGGCGCCAAGCCGCTCTGGGACGCCGTGTCCCGCCGCGTCACCGGCTACGAGATCGTCCCGCCTGCGATGCTGCGCCGGCCGCGCGTCGACGTTACGCTGCGCATTTCCGGCTTCTTCCGCGACGCCTTCCCGGAGCAGATCGCGCTGTTCGACCGGGCCGTGCGCGCCATCGGCGCCCTCGATGAGGACGGCAAGGACAACCCGATCGCCGCCCGCATGCGCGCCGAGGCGGCGAGCCTGGCCAGAGACGGTGCCAGCGAAAGCGAGGCGCGGGCGCAGGCCGGCTATCGTGTCTTCGGTGCCAAGCCGGGCAGCTATGGCGCCGGCCTGCAGACGATGATGGACGAGGGGCTCTGGAAGGATCGTGGCGATCTCGCCGAGGCCTGGCTGGCTTGGGGGGCACATGCCTATGCCGGCGAGGGCGAGGACGTTTCCAGCCGCGACCGACTGGAGGCGCGGATGAAGAGCCTGCAGGCGATCATCCAGAACCAGGACAACCGCGAGCACGACCTGCTCGACAGCGACGAGTATTACCAGTTCGAGGGCGGCATGGCGGCGGCGGTGGCGCACCTCACCGGCGCTCAACCGACCGTCTACCACAACGACCTGTCGCACCCGGAAAAGCCGGTGGTGCGGACGCTGGAGGACGAGATCGGCCGGGTCGTGCGGGCCCGCGTCGTCAATCCGAAATGGATCGACGGGGTCATGCGCCACGGCTACAAGGGCGCGTTCGAGCTGGCCGCGACGGTCGATTTCATGTTCGCATTCGCCGCCACGACCGGAGCGGTGAAGGATCACCATTTCGAGGCCGTCTATCAGGCCTACGTTCTTGATGATCGTGTGCGCGATTTCATGGCGGAAAAAAATCCATCGGCCTTGAAGGAGATGTGCGATCGGCTGATCGAGGCCATCGAGCGTGGCCTCTGGTCGCCGCGCTCGAACTCGGCCCGGTTCGAGCTGGAGAGGATCGCCGACAAGAGGAGGGCGTCATGACCGAGCTTTCCGGCCGTTGCCTGTGCAAATCGGTGCGCTTTCGGGTTTCCGGACCCGTCATCCGCACCGGGCATTGCCATTGCGAGAGCTGCCGGCGGGCGACCTCGTCGCCGGTGACGAGCTTCTTCTGCGTTGCTCGGGAGAACGTTGTTTTCGAAGGCGCGGCGTTGCGTCACTACGCCTCCTCACCAGGCGTATCGCGCGGGTTCTGCGGCGCATGCGGCTCGCCGATGAGTTACGAGACCGACGACCGGCCCGACGATATCGACCTGTATGTCGGCGCGCTTGACGACGCGTCGGGGCTGACGATCACCCAGCACTGGTTCTGGAGCGAGCGGGTCCAGTGGCTCGCCTGCGACGATGACCTGCCAAAGCATGATTGAGGAGCATTCGATGAGCGACACGGAAACCGAAACCGGCATGACTGAGGCCGAACTCGCCCGCCACTCCGAAAAGATGGCGAAGAAGAAGCAGGCGCGCGAGAAGATCATGGCGACGAAGACCGACGAGAAGGGCCTGGTCATCGTCCACACCGGCAAGGGTAAGGGCAAGTCGACGGCCGGCTTCGGCATGATCTTCCGCCATATCGCCCATGCCAAGCCCTGCGCGGTCGTGCAGTTCATCAAGGGGGCGATGGTGACCGGCGAACGCGAACTGATCGAGAAGCACTTTTCCGATCTTTGCCAGTTCTACACGCTCGGCGAGGGCTTCACCTGGGAAACCCAGGACCGCGCCCGCGACATCGCTATGGCGCAGAAGGCTTGGGAGAAGGCCAAGGAATTGATCCGCGACGAGCGCAACTCGATGGTGCTGCTCGACGAGATCAACATCGCGCTGCGCTACGACTATATCGACGTCGCCGAGGTCGTCGAGTTCCTGTCGACGGAAAAACCGTACATGACGCATGTCGTTCTGACTGGCCGCAACGCCAAGGAGGAACTGATCGAGGTCGCCGACCTCGTCACCGAGATGGAACTGGTGAAGCACCCGTTCCGTTCCGGCATCAAGGCCCAGATCGGCGTCGAGTTCTGAGATCCGTTTAGCGTGTAATGCCCCTCATCCCCCTGCCGGGACCTTCTTCTCGCGGGCGGGGAGAAGGGGCAAAACGGCGCCCGTCGCGAAGCAGAGCAAAGCGGCTCCATCGCTCCTTGCCCGCTTGCGGGGAGAGGATGGCCGCAGGCAGGTGAGGGGCGGACGCATCTGCAGGCAGGCCGGTTGTGGGCGGAAATATCTGCCGCAGCCTACCAACCGAGCCACAGCCGCAGCGGGTTCGTGGGATCTGCCATGAGGCGGATCGCCAGCACCGTGCTCGTGACGACCAGGATCGGCTTGATGATCTTCGCGCCCCGTTTCATGGCAAAGCGCGAGCCCACCTGTGCGCCGAAGAACTGGCCGGCGCCCATGACGAAACCGACCTTCCACAACATGGCGCCGTAGGCGAGGAAGACGGCGAAGGCGCCGATGTTGGAGCCGAAGTTCAACAGTTTCGTATGCGCCGTCGCCTTCAGCACGCCGAAGCCCGCGAGCGTCACGAAGGCGAGCATGAAGAACGATCCGGTGCCCGGCCCGAACACGCCGTCGTAGAAGCCGATCAGCGGTACGACAGTGAAGGCGAATGCCAGTTCCGCCAGCCGCCAATGCCGGTCGACGTCGCCGATGTTCGGCTTGAGCGCGAAGTAGAGGGCAATGCCGAGCAGCAGGAGCGGCAGGATCGCCTTCAGCACTTCTCCCGGCAGCACCGTCGCAACAGCGGCGCCGAGGGCCGCGCCGATGGCCGACAAAGCCGCCATCGGCAATTGCCGGCGCAGGTTCACCTGTCCCGCACGCGCATAGGCCAGCGTCGCGGAGCCGGAACCAAACAGCGCCTGCAACTTGTTGGTTCCGAGCGTTTGTAGCGGCGGTATGCCGGCAAGCAGCATGGCCGGAATGGTGATCATGCCGCCCCCGCCGGCGATCGAATCGATGAATCCGGCAATAAAGGCGGCGATGAACAGGAAAAGCAGAACGTGGAGTGCAAGGTCGATCACGGGGCATTCCAGTGGGCAAAGTATTGTCCACCACCTTTGTCAGATGCTGCCGGTAATTGCAAAGGACGGATCAGAAGGAGCCGACCGACGATCGGGAAGGTTCGGATTCTGGCAAATCAATGGCTCTAGGCGCCCGGTTCGCCCTCCCAATAGTCCACTGCGCTTTCAGCCCGTCCGACAAAGCGGAATTGCGCGGGGCCGCCGGCGTCCGGGCGCGTCTTGGCCAGGAACTTGCCGGAGTCCGGGTATTCGCAGATCTCCGTCGCCGCCATCGTCGAGATCGAGAGATACTTGAGCGGCACGTCGCCGGTGTTGATCAGGTGGTGCGCGGTTTCCGGGCCACCGGCCGGGGCGCCGAGCACGTCGCCGGGGCCGACCGGATACCGGTCCTTGCCGAACCGATAGGTGCCGGTTCCTTCGAGGATGATGAAAAGTTCTTCTTCCACGTGATGATTGTGGAACGGACAGCCGGACTTGCCCGGCGGAACCTCGCCATAGCCGATGCCGAGGTTCTTCAGGCCCAGGAGAGCGCCAAAAGAGGCGTCGCGTGACTCGAACAAGTCTCCCTGCGTCCAATGGTCGAGTTGCAGCGATTTCGGATTGACGACTGGCTTTCGAGTTTCGGCCATGGCCTCGGTTCCTTCGCGTGGTTGTGGATTCCCTTCGACGGCAAGTATGCAGGGAGCGGCGTAGATATCCAGCATGGCAACAGCGGCGTAATGCGGGCGACGTGCCGGAATTGAATGAAAATGTCCGAATTTCCTTGCCTTCGTCGCCCCGTCGTGGTTTTACCGCGGCCTCTGCCGCGACGATCCGCGTGCCTCCTCTCACAACGTTCGGGTGACCCATGGCAAATGCTGAAACCCCTCATCTCCTCGTCGTCGAGGCGCGCTTCTATGACGACATGGCCGACGCGCTGCTCGATGGCGCCAAGACCGCCCTCGACGAAGCGGGCGCGACCTACGATGTCGTGACGGTTCCCGGTGCCCTGGAAATCCCGGCGGCGATCTCAATGGCGCTCGACGGCATGGACTATGGTGGAACGGAGTATGATGGTTTCGTTGCGCTCGGCATGGTGATCCGCGGCGAGACGTACCATTTTGACATCGTCGCCAACGAATCCTGCCGCGCCATCATGGATCTGACCGTCAGCGAGGGGCTGCCGATCGGCAATGGCATCCTGACGGTGGAAAACGAGGCGCAGGCCTGGGCGCGCGCCCGCCGCTCGGAAGGCGACAAGGGCGGTTTTGCCGCACGCGCGGCGCTGACCATGATCAAGCTCAAGAAGAAGCTGGGCGGCGAATCGTGACCAAGGGTAAATCGGATCAGCCGGTAAAGCAGGCAAACCAGCGCGGCGCGGCCCGTCTCGCCGCCGTGCAGGCACTTTACCAGATGGATGTCGGTGGCGCCGGCGTGCTCGAGATCGTCGCCGAATACGAGGCGCATCGTCTCGGCCAGGAACTCGACGGCGACACCTATCTCAAGGCGGACGCCTCCTGGTTCCGCTCGGTCGTTTCCGGCGTCGTGCGCGATCAGCGCAAGCTCGACCCGTTGATTGGCGCCGCGCTACAGGACGACTGGGCGTTGTCGCGCCTGGACACCACCGTCCGCGCCATCCTGCGCGCCGGCACTTTCGAGATGCTGGAGCGCAAGGATGTTCCGGTTGCCGTCATCGTCACGGAATATGTCGAGATCGCCAAGGCATTCTTCGAGGACGAGGAGCCGAAGCTCGTCAACGCCGTCCTGGACCGCATCGCCCGCCAGGTGCGCGGCGAAGCAAGGGGATAGGGTGACGGAATGACGGTGGTGGCAGACGGCCTGGAACGCGAACTCTCGTCCGCACGCCGCAACGTCTTTCTGCTGACCATGGCGCAGGCAATCCTTGCCTCCGCCGGGCCGATCGTCTTCTCCATCGGCGGCATTGCCGGCTACGAATTGCTTGGCGAAGACAAGTCGCTGGCCACCGCGCCGCTGACTGGCTTCAATATCGGTGTCTCGCTCGGGGCGATCCTGGTCGCCATCCTGGCCCGTCTGCTGGGGCGCGCTTATGGTTTCGTCGCCGGCGCCGTGATTTCGGCCATCGGCGGACTGACGGCGGCGATTGCGCTTTTCCGCGCCGACTTCTGGATGATGGCGGTGGGCTTCCTGCTGATCGGCATATCCTCGGGGTTCGCCCAGAAGATCCGTTTCGCTGCCGCCGATGCCTCGCCCTCGTTCTACAAGCCGCGCGCGATTTCGTGGATCCTTGCCGGCGGCGTGATTTCCGCGGTGCTCGGCCCGCAACTGGTGATCCTGACCAAGGACCTTTTCGAGCCCGTCCTCTTCGCCGGCGCCTTCGTTGCGATGCTGCCGTTGTCGCTCACGGCGATCGTGCTGTTCCTGCTGCTGCGATTGCCGGACGCCTCGGCGGCAAAAGCCGGGCATGCCGAGCCCGCACGCCCACTTGCGGAAATCGTTTTGACCCAGCGGTTCCTGACGGGCATGATCTGCGGCATATCGAGCTATGCGCTGATGACCTTCATGATGACGGGCGCGCCGCTCGCCATGGTGATCGGCTGCGGCTTTTCGCAAGAGCTCGCCACCCTTGGTATCCAGTGGCATGTGCTGGCGATGTTCGGACCGAGTTTCTTCACCGGCATGCTGATCCAGCGCTTCGGTACGGAGAAGGTGGTCGCTGCCGGGCTGGTGGTGCTGATGGCCTGTGCTGTCATCGCCCATGCCGGCATCGAGCTTTGGAACTTCTGGGGCGCGCTTATCCTTCTGGGCGTCGGCTGGAACTTCGGTTTCATCGGTTCGACGGCGATCGTCGCTTCGAGCTATCGGCCGCACGAGGCCGACAAGGTCCAGGGTTTTCATGACATCGTGCTCTTCGGCACCGTCGCCCTTGCCTCGTTCTCGTCCGGGAAGGTGTTCAGCGCCTATGGGTGGCAGACGATCAACCTCGTGTTCTGGCCCGTCGCGGGCTTCAGCCTCTTCCTCGTCCTGGCGTTAGCCTACCGCGAGCGCACCCGGCGCCGTTGAACCGCCTATACAGCAAAACACACTCTTCCAGCCATTTGCGGCAGGCGGCTTGACGCAAGCGATTCGCACTTGCACTCTCTGCACGTCGTCAACTGCCCGCATGTGAGGAGGCAAGCGGGCCGCTGGCGTTTTTTATGGCCGCAGCGGAACGGAACGCGGCTTCACAGGAGGAAATAGCGAAATGACCATTTTATTGGGCGTTATCGCATGCGGGTTGCTCTCGGTGGCTTATGCCATCTGGGCGACGCGGTCGGTGCTTGCCGCCGATCAGGGGAACGCCCGCATGCAGGAAATTGCAGGCTATATCCGGGAAGGGGCGCAGGCCTACCTGACCCGCCAGTACAAGACCATTGCAGTCGTCGGTGTCGTCGTCTTCATTGCCGCCTGGCTTCTTCTGTCGGCCACCGCTGCCTTCGGCTTTCTGATTGGCGCCGTTCTGTCCGGCGCTGCCGGCTTCATCGGCATGCACGTCTCCGTTCGCGCCAACGTCCGCACGGCCCAGGCCGCTTCGGTCAGCCTGGCCTCCGGCCTCGAGATTGCCTTCAAGTCGGGTGCGATCACCGGCATGCTGGTAGCAGGGCTCGCGCTTCTCGGGGTCTCCATCTACTACTGGATCCTGACGTCGGTGCTCGGCCACGATCCCGCCTCGCGCGAGGTCATCGATTCGCTCGTGTCACTCGGTTTCGGCGCTTCGCTCATCTCGATCTTCGCCCGTCTCGGCGGCGGTATCTTCACCAAGGGTGCGGATGTCGGCGGCGATCTCGTCGGCAAGGTTGAAGCGGGCATTCCCGAGGACGACCCGCGCAATCCGGCCACGATCGCCGACAATGTCGGCGACAACGTCGGCGACTGCGCCGGCATGGCAGCCGACCTGTTCGAGACCTATGCGGTGTCGGTGGTGGCGACGATGGTGCTCGCGGCGATCTTCTTCGGCGGCACGCCGATCCTCGCGACCGCGATGATCTATCCGCTCGCCATTTGCGCGGCCTGCGTCATCACCTCGATCATCGGTACGTTCTTCGTCAAGCTGGGCACGAACAACTCGATCATGGGGGCGCTCTACAAGGGGCTGATCGTCACCGGCCTGCTGTCGATCCTGGGGCTTGCCGCCGCAACGTCGTTGACCGTTGGCTGGGGTTCGCTCGGTACCGCCGGCGGCGTCGAAGTCACCGGCACGAGCCTGTTCATCTGCGGCCTGCTGGGCCTCGTGGTGACGGCGCTGATCGTCGTCATCACCGAGTACTACACCGGCACGAACAAGCGTCCGGTCAACTCGATCGCGCAGGCCTCCGTCACCGGCCACGGCACGAACGTCATCCAGGGGCTCGCCGTTTCGCTGGAATCGACGGCGCTGCCGGCGATCGTCATCGTCGGCGGTATTATCTCCACCTACCAGTTGGCCGGCCTCTTCGGCACGGGTATCGCCGTGACCGCCATGCTCGGCCTTGCCGGCATGATCGTCGCGCTCGACGCCTTCGGACCGGTCACCGACAATGCCGGCGGCATTGCTGAAATGTCCCACCTGCCGCCGGAAGTGCGCAAGTCCACCGATGCGCTCGATGCCGTCGGCAACACCACCAAGGCCGTCACCAAGGGGTATGCGATCGGTTCTGCGGGTCTCGGCGCGCTGGTGTTGTTCGCCGCTTACTCCAACGACTTGTCCTACTTTGCCGCCAACGGCGACAAGTATCCCTACTTCGCCGGCATCGGTGAGATCTCCTTCGATCTCTCCAATCCCTATGTCGTGGCGGGACTGCTGTTCGGCGGGCTGATCCCGTATCTGTTCGGCGGCATCGCGATGACGGCCGTCGGCCGTGCCGCCGGCGCGATCGTCGAGGAGGTGCGCAAGCAATTCAAGGAGAAGCCGGGCATCATGGCCGGCACGGACAAGCCGAACTACGGCCGCGCCGTGGATCTGCTCACCAAGGCGGCGATCCGGGAAATGATCGTGCCGTCGCTGCTGCCGGTATTGGCGCCGCTCGTCGTCTATTTTGGCGTGCTGCTGATCTCCGGCTCGAAGGCCTCGGCCTTCGCGGCGCTGGGCGCCTCGCTCCTGGGCGTCATCGTCAACGGGCTGTTCGTCGCAATTTCGATGACCTCCGGCGGCGGCGCCTGGGACAATGCGAAGAAGAGCTTCGAGGACGGCTTCGTCGACAAGGACGGGCAGCGTCACATGAAGGGCTCGGAGGCCCACAAGGCCTCTGTCACCGGTGATACGGTCGGCGATCCCTACAAGGACACCGCCGGCCCGGCCGTCAACCCGGCGATCAAGATCACCAACATCGTGGCATTGCTGCTGCTGGCCGTTCTGGCTTGAGGCACCGGCACGTCAAATGGAAAGCCGCGGGGCGAAGGTCCCGCGGCCTTTTTGCTCTTCAATCGTCAGGTTATTGCGGGTTGTTCGCGAGGGCGTTGCGGATTGCCGCGTTCGGGTCGCCGCCGCCCTTCAGCAACTGGCCGAGGAAGGTGGTTTCCACGCCTCCGGTCGGCGTTGTGCGCGAAACCATGTCGAACGGTACGCCATCCTGCAGCGCGTAGTTCGCCAGCCGATCCACGTTGCCATCCTTGTTGAAATAGACGGCGAGGATGCTCTGCTCGATGATCTTCGGTTTCATAAATGCGGCCGGGCGCGAGCGCTTCTGCGAGATGTAATAGAAGACCTCGGTGTCAAAGGTGGCTGTCGTCGAAGGTGTCCCGAGCGAGAGCAACACCTGTTCCCGGGACGAACCCACAGGCGCAAGCGCCAGGGTCTGTTCGTCAACGATGTAGCCCTGGTTGAGGACTTCACCTGTCTGGCAGCCGGCGAGGACGCTGGTGGAAAGGGCGAGGGCAATCGTGGCGTTGCGCAGAAAAATCATATCAGTCCTGAAATAGCATCTCTTCAACGACAATCCCCTTGAGGCTAAGATGGCCGGCGAGCCATTGCAATTCGTGCATGCTTCGGTAAACCAGCTTCGGCTGTCATGCAACACGACACCGGCGGCTCGCTCTCCTTCAATCAGCCAAAACTAGGCGTTATGATGATTTTCGGCCTGTTCAGGAAAAAAAACGCCAACCAGCGGATCGTCGAACGCCAATACGCGCTTCTGACGGCGGCAGCCCGCCAGCCGTTTCTCTACGAGGCGCTAGGGGTGCCCGACACGGTGATGGGGCGCTTCGAGATGCTGTCGGGGGTGCTGATCCTTTATTTCCGCCGTACGCGCGCCTCCGCCGCATCGGGACAGGAGATCGCCCAGCAGATCATCGATGCGTTCTTCCAGGATGTCGATCACTCGATCCGCGAACTGGGCATCAGTGACGTCGGCGTGCCGAAACGGATGAAGAAGCTCGCCGGCCGCTTCTACGGCCGGCTCGAGTCCTACGCGGCCGCTCTCGATGCTGGGGATCGTGACGCCCTTGCGCAGGCGTTGCGACGCAATATTCACCCTGATGCAGGGGAAGAGGCCCCCGATATGCAGGAACTCGCACGCTATTTCTTTGCCGCCGAAGCGCACCTGGCGGCACTGGACGAACTGACCATCGAGACCGGAACCGCACAATTGCCAGCCGCGGACCCGACGGACTGACCGGTGCACGTCACCGAGGAAACATCATGAAGCACGACGAAGAGACACCATTTTCCTATTCCGTGAAGGTCGGACACATTTCCGTTAATCCGGTCGAGGTGAAGATCGCCGCCGACGCGGACGAGTGCCGCGCGCTCGCGCGCCAGTGGGACATTCGGGAGGTGCGGTCCTTTTCCGCCGAACTGCAAGTCCGGCGCTGGAAGAAGGACGGCGTCCGGGTGAAGGGCAGGGTGAAGGCCGACATCGTCCAGTCCTGCGTCGTGACGATGGATCCGGTGGAGTCGCAAATCGACGAGCCGGTCGACGCCGTATTTGTTCCCGAGGGCTCCAAGCTTGCCCTGCACCCTGACGTGGAGGGCGGCGAAATGCTGCTCGATCCGGACGGGCCGGACAGTCCGGAGCTCTTTCAAGGAGACACGATCAACGTCGGTGTCGTCGCTGCCGAATACGCGGCGTTGGCGATCGATCCCTATCCACGCAAGGCGGGCGTCGTATTTTCCGGTCACATCGAGCACACCGACGAGGGCGGCAGAAAGCCATCTCCATTTGCTGTATTGAAAGACTGGAAAAAGGACTGAATGGGCATCCATGGCCTGGATAATTCGGTTGTCACCCGGACGAAAAGCGGTATTTTGACCGAAATTCCGCCCTGGGGGCTGGAGAAAAGGACAAGACTCGCGTGGTCAGAATTTCCGTTGATGTCATGGGTGGCGATATCGGCCCACAGGTCGTTATCCCTGGCATAGCCAAGGCACTCGAACGTCATCCCGACATTCATTTTCACCTGTTCGGTATCGAAGAACAATGCCGGCCGTTGCTTGAGCAATACCCCAAGGTCAGGGACGCCAGCACGTTCACCCACTGCGAACTCGCCGTCGGAATGGATGAGAAGCCGAGTCAGGCGCTGCGCCGTGGCCGCGGCAAGTCCTCCATGTGGAAGGCGCTGGACGCGGTTGCAAAGGGGGAGGCGGACGTCGCCGTCTCGGCCGGCAATACCGGCGCGCTGATGGCCATGGCGAAGTTTTGCCTGCGCATGATGGCCAACATCGAACGCCCGGCCATTGCCGGCATCTGGCCGACGCTGCGGGGCGAGAGCATCGTGCTCGACATCGGCGCGACGATCGGCGCGGACGCCAATCAGTTGTTCGACTTCGCACTCATGGGCGGTGCCATGGCGCGCGCGCTGTTCGAGGTCGATCGCCCGACGCTCGGCCTGCTCAATGTCGGCGTCGAGGAAATCAAGGGCCAGGAAGAGGTCAAGGCCGCCGGCCAGCTGATCCGTGAGGCCAATTTTGACACGATCGACTACTATGGCTTCGTCGAAGGCGACGACATCGGCCGCGGCACCGTCGACGTGGTCGTGACGGAAGGCTTTGCCGGCAACATCGCGCTGAAGGCGGCGGAAGGCACCGCGCGACAGATCGCGGAATACCTGCGCGCGGCCATGTCGCGCACGTGGCTGGCAAAGCTCGGCTACATCCTGGCCAAGAGTGCCTTCGACCGTCTGCGGGAGAAGATGGATCCGCGCAAGGTCAACGGCGGGGTGTTTCTCGGTCTGAACGGCATCGTCATCAAGAGCCACGGCGGGACGGACGCGGAGGGCTTTGCTGCGGCGGTCGATGTCGGCTACGACATGGCTCGTAACGGCCTGAAGGAAAAGATCGAAAACGACCTCAAGAGATATCATGCGGACCGACCCGTCGAAGGCGCGGCCAGCAGCATGAGCGACGGGATATAGGAAGACAGATGATCCGTTCAGTGGTTCGCGGCTTCGGGACGGCACTCCCGAAGCGGGTGCTCACAAATCGTGAGCTGGAAAGCATGGTCGACACGTCCGACGAATGGATCGTGCAACGGACCGGCATCCGCCAGCGCTATATCGCCGGCGAAGGGGAAACGACAGCTTCGCTCGGCGAAGCGGCCGCGCGTGCCGCGTTGGACAACGCCGGACTGACCGTCGCCGACATCGACCTGATCATCGTCGCGACGTCGACGCCCGACAACACTTTTCCGGCGACGGCCGTCAACATCCAGAACCGGCTCGGCATGCAGCACGGGTTCGCGTTCGACATGCAGGCTGTCTGCTCCGGCTTCGTCTATGCCGTGACCACGGCGGACGCCTATATCCGTGGCGGTCTGGCGCGGCGCGTGCTGGTCATCGGCGCCGAGACCTTCTCGCGCATCCTCGACTGGACCGATCGCACGACCTGCGTGCTGTTCGGCGACGGCGCCGGCGCCATCGTGCTCGAGGGGCAGCAGGGCGAGGGGACGGTCGCCGACCGCGGCGTGCTGACGGCGCAACTGCGCTCCGATGGCACCCACAAGGACAAGCTCTATGTCGACGGTGGGCCTTCCACCACCGGCACGGTGGGCCACCTGCGGATGGAGGGGCGCGAGGTCTTCAAGCATGCCGTCGGCATGATCACCGACGTGATCGTCGCTTCCTTTGATGCGACGGGGCTTTCGGTCGATGATCTCGACTGGATGGTGCCGCACCAGGCGAATCGCCGCATCATCGACGGCTCGGCGAAGAAGCTCGGCATTCCGCTGGAGAAGGTCGTCGTTACGGTCGATCTGCACGGCAACACCTCTGCTGCGTCGATCCCGCTCGCGCTAGCTGCGGCTGCAAGCGATGGTCGCATCAAGCGCGGCGACCTGGTGCTGCTGGAAGCGATGGGCGGCGGCTTCACCTGGGGCGCGGTGCTCTTGCGCTGGTAGCCGAAATGGGCTCACACCGGACTTCAACGGCGCTTGACCGGCGCGGGCAAGAGAAATAGTCTTGCCTGATAAGCGAACGCTTTCAATAAGAAACGGTGGGAGAAGATGAGCGGCAAAACCGTGACACGCGCAGATTTGGCCGAGTCAGTTTTTCGTAAGGTCGGCCTTTCCAGAACCGAATCGGCGGAACTCGTCGAGACCGTCATCGACGAGATTTGCAACGCTATCGTGCGTGGCGAAAGCGTGAAGCTGTCCTCCTTTGCGACCTTCCAGGTGCGCGACAAGAACGAGCGCATCGGCCGCAACCCCAAAACCGGCGAGGAGGTTCCGATCTCGCCCCGCCGCGTCATGACCTTCAAGGCCTCGAACGTGCTCAAGCAGCGGGTTCTCAAGGCCCACACGGCACGCAAGGCCAAGCAAAAGCAGCAATCGTCGGCGCCATGACCGTTCGCGGCCGTGGATGCTGCGAAATCTTCGCTTGAAAAAGCTGACACAACCCGCTGAAATGCAACGATTCGCTGGCCGGAATCCCGGCTTCTGAGTCGAACCCGTCATTCGGTGAGGTGTACCGATGGAAAAGAGCCCCGACGCCTTCCGCACCATCAGCGAAGTGGCCGACGATCTCGACCTGCCGCAGCATGTGCTTCGTTTCTGGGAGACGCGGTTTTCGCAGATCAAGCCGATGAAGCGCGGCGGCGGACGGCGCTACTATCGCCCCGACGACGTCGAACTGCTCAAGGGCATCCGCCATCTGCTCTACGATCACGGCTACACGATCAAGGGCGTCCAGAAGCTTCTGAAAAACAACGGCAACAAGTTCGTCGCGGCGATCGCCAGCGGCGATCTGGCGACCGTCGAGGCGCTGGCCGCCGCTAGCCAGGACGAGCCGGCCGCGCCGAAGACCGCCGACGACGACCAGATCGTCGGCCGCGCCAAGGCGCCCGCCAGCCGCCGCTTCTTCTCCTTCGTCGGCGGCAGCGACGACGCACCAGAGGTGTCGATCGGCAAGAGCAGCGTCGGCAAGGAAGACCGGGCGCTGTTGCAGGAAGCGCTCTACGACCTCTTGGAGTGCAAGCGCCTGCTGGACCAGGTGCGCTGACGGCCAAAGACCGGTCGCCCGAAAGGGCAGCCGTTTTCAGCCAAGGATAGGCAAAAGCCGCGGCCGCGTCGTCCGGGTGCGAGACCGCGAACGCGTGTTCGGCGCAAATCCCGCCGAGAGATCCCGTGCGTCCAGCCACCGAACGGCCACGGCGGATGCGGCAGTGCCGGGCGCGGTTGCAGCTGTTGGACGGATTTCCGTCCGAATAACTCCAAAATACCCGTCTCCGCCGAACGGCTTTCTCACGCGCAACCGATTGCAGCGGGCGCGTCGGCGCCCCAGACCAGGACGGCCACAGCGGCGATGGCCGCATCACCCGTTCCCCAGCCATCATCCGCCCATTGCGGCGCGCCATTTGCCACGCCCCGCGGACCGATCCGCGATCGCCTGCCCGAAGCCGGTGATCACATCCGTCCGCGGGTCCGGATCGGGCCTGCGCGCCACAGCCGGCCGCGCCGCAGCAGACAACGACGACCGTGCGGATAATGCGAAAGCGGTACAATTCACGAAATAAATTCACCTGCCTCACCCAAATGGGGGAGGCGGAGCCACCAATCCGCCTGTTAACACTTCATTAAGCGCTTCGGAATGGCGGGGAGGATTTCGCAGCGCCGCGGGCGGTTGTCCCGGCCGGCAGGAGTCGGTCCGGGCACCGCGGGCGGCGATCGTCTGTGCGAAGGCAGGGGAGCAAGCGGCGGAATAGCGATCGACAAACGGCGGACCCGTGCGGACCGACTCCGCGCCGGGCAGCGTCAATTCAACCAAAAACATTCACGCGCCCCGGAGGGCAACGGCAAGCCAACCTGGCTCGCCGGGCCTCCGCACGGCGGCAATCTAGGTATAGAGACGGGAGACTTGAAATGAGCATTGATATCACCTCTTCGGCCCAGGCCGGGTCCGTCACCGAAATCGCTGACGGAGTCACAGGCGAGAATATCAACACCCATACGGCAGGCGGCACGGTGACCTTCACCGACGTCGCGGACTTCGACGACCACATGGCGAGTTTCACCGCGCAAGACAGCGGTTACCTCGGCAGCTTCAGCCTCAATGCTGTTGATCAGGGAGCCAATAGCGTCGGTTGGTCGTTCTCGCTCGCCGACGCCGACATCGAGCATCTGGCTGCGGGCCAGACGGTCACCCAGTCCTACGACGTCACCATCAACAACGGCAGCGACGGCACGGTGACGGAGACGATCACCGTCACCATCACCGGCACCAACGACGCGGCGGTGATCACCGGCACGAGCGAGAAGGAACTGACCGAGACGAATGCGGCGCAGAGCATCAGCGGCAAGCTCGACGCCACCGACGTTGACGGTTCGGCGGACTTCGTGGCGCAGACCGAGGTGAACGGCAGCAGCGGCTACGGCACGTTCTCGATCACCGCCGACGGCGCCTGGACCTACACCATGAACGCCGCCCATGACGAGTTCGTCGACGGCCAGGACTACACCGACGAACTCGCCGTGATGACCGCCGACGGCACCGAAAAGATCATCACCGTCACCATCACCGGCAGCAACGACGGTGCGACGATCTCCGGCGACGTGACGGGTGAGATCACCGAGGACGACGCGCCGTCGGTCGGCGGCACGCTCACGGTCGCCGATGCCGATACCGGCGAGGCCGGCTTCCAGGCTGCTGATGCTTCGACGCTTGTCGGTAACTACGGCAGCTTCACCTTCGACGCGGCGACGGGGGCATGGACCTACACGCTCGACGGCCGCGCCCAGGCGCTGAAGGAAGACCAGAGCGTCGACGAGACGCTGGAAGTCGCCTCCATCGACGGCACGACGCAGACGATCACCGTCACCGTCACCGGCAGCAACGACGGTGCGACGATCTCCGGCGACGTGACGGGTGAGATCACCGAGGACGACGCGCCGTCGGTCGGCGGCACGCTCACGGTC